>NZ_JBAUZA010000132.1:0-17737 GCF_049585075.1 Mycobacterium sp. | reverse complement strand
GCTGACCGGCGGGGCGGTGATCGCTGGAGCGGTCGGCGTGCTGGTGTTTGGCGCCGCCCTCGGCATGCAGTGGGTGCTGCGTGACCGGCCCCGGCGGCGAGACATGGCCACTGTGGGGTTGACCGCCGGCGGGCTGATTTTGGCCGGCGCGGCGTTGTCCCGGCATCCGTGGCGGGCAGTCGACGGCTACGCCGGGCATTCGGCCGGAGTGCAACTGCTGGCGCTGATTTCACTCGCGGTCCTGGCCGCGTCGGCGACGTCATGGCACACATCCGCCCGGTAGGCAATTCAGCCAGCGGGTGAGTTGTGCCCCCTGCTCAACGCTGTTACGGCATACCGCGTGAGCTTGCCGGTGGCCGATATCGATCGGTGGAGCGCCGACGCGGTACGGATGGTGTTCCGCGCGGCCCGCGCGCGCGGGCACGCCACGCTGGAGGCGTCGCGTCAGCTGGGCTCGCTGGCGGTATTCGACGCCTGGGAAGGGGCAACCGCCGAGGCCAGGAAGCACACCAATACCGCAATCCGCCAAGACCTCGACGCGCACGGCAACAAGTCGTTGGCGGTGGCTCAGGCGGCGAGCAGGGCCGCCGACGGCATCGAACACGTCCAGACAGCGTTGCGCACTCTGCGCCACGATGCCGTCGAGCTGCAGATGACGATCGACCCCCTGGCCAACAAGGTGGTGCCGAGCACAATGTTCAGCGGTCCGCCGACGGCAGCGCTGATCGCCGAAATGCAGCTGCAGCCACGGTTAGACGCAATTGTGGCCGAGGCCAACGCGGTCGACCAGGAGCTGGCGAACGCGATCAGTTTCGCCGACGGAGACCCGCCCCCACCGCCTGGAACGCGCGACAATCGCCCGACCCGGGATGCGCTTGGTGAGCCGCTGCCCAATGACCCGAAGCAGTTCAACCAGTTATGGAATCAGCTCAGCCCCGGCGAAAAAGACCGGCTATACCGCCAAGACCACAACATCGGCAACCACGCCGGGATGCCATGGGACCCAACGGATCACTTGGGCAAAGATCACTACAACCGGCTGCACCTACAGGAGCTCCAGCGGCAGACCGAAGCTACCGTTGACCGGATGCAGCACAGCGTCGACGACATGCTGGCCGGCCACAACGTCGACGACGGCGCGCTCTATGCATTGCAATCACAGCTGGCGGCGGCGCGACATCAGCTGCAGGGGTATCAGGCGGTACGAGCCGACCTGGATCGCCGCGATGGGATGAGTCGCTACCTGGGCTACCTCGACGAAACCGGCCACGTAGCGGTGGCCATCGGAAACCCGGACTACGCCAAACGCAACGGCATATTCGTACCAGGAACCGGCCAGGACCCGGCCCGGCTGCCGTTCAGCGACGCAAGATCAGTCGCGATGTACAACGCGGCGCGCACCGCAGACAAAACTCTTGGCGTCCGCGATGTGTCGATCACGACATGGATGGGCTATGACCGGCCAATGAGCTTGAGCCATGCGGCCTTTCGTGATGCCGCCCGGACGGGTGCCGGTGGGTTGGACGCGTTCGAAACCGGCCTTCGTGCCTCGCACGTCGGGCCGGCCTCGATCGACACCGTTATCGGCCACAGCTACGGCTCGACGCTGATCGGCGCCGCAGCGTCAGGTGGACATCACCTCGATGCCGACAATGTCATCGCGGTCGGCAGCCCGGGGATGCTGGTAGATCGCGCCGGCGGGCTCAGCCTGAACCCCGGCGCCCACGTGTATGCGATGCGGGCGGCCAACGACATCATCGGCATCAGCGGGGTGGTCACCGAATGGACGCTGGGACCCGACCCGACCGCGCCGAACTTCGGTGCCCGTGGTTTGGCGGCCGATCCAGGACCCACCGGCCCCGCGGGGTTGCCCAGCGCCGATCCGCACAGCAGCTACTGGGATCAACAGAACGTCGCGTTGGCCAATATGGGAGCGGTCATCGCAGGGATTGCGCCTCCGCAGATCCGGTGATCAGGCAGGATGGTGACAGACGTCCACCGTGCGAGGAGTCACGGACATGGGATGGTTTCACGCACCCGAGTATTGGTTGGGCAGGCTGATACTCGAGCGCGGCATCGCGGTCGTTTATGTGCTCGCGTTTGTTGGTGCGGCACGGCAGTTTCGGGCGCTGATCGGTGAGCGTGGACTACTGCCGGTGCCGCAATATCTGGCCCGACAATCCTTTCGGAAAGCGCCGAGCATCTTCCACGTCCACTATTCCGATCGGTTCTTCGCGACGCTCGCCTGGTCGGGTGCGCTGCTGTCAGCGGCGATGGCGCTGGGCTTGTCGGGCGTATTGCCATTGTTCGCCTCGGTGTTGGTGTGGCTGCTGCTCTGGGTGCTTTACCTGTCGATCGTCAACGTCGGGCAGACGTGGTACTCGTTCGGCTGGGAGTCGCTGCTGCTGGAAACCGGTTTCCTGGCGATCTTCCTCGGCAACGACCGGGTGGCGCCACCGGTGCTGGCGATGTGGCTGGCGCGTCTGCTGCTCTTCCGACTCGAATTCGGCGCGGGCTTGATCAAGCTCCGCGGTGATTCGTGCTGGCGCGACCTGACGTGCCTGTACTACCACCACGAAACTCAGCCGATGCCGGGGCCGTTGAGCTGGTTCTTCCACCACCTACCCAAACCTCTGCATCGGGTGGAAGTCCTCGGTAACCATTTCGCGCAGCTCGTCGTCCCGTTCGGATTGTTCGCCCCCCAGCCGGTGGCCAGCATCGCCGGAACGGTCGTGGTCATCACCCAACTGTGGCTGGTGGTGTCTGGCAACTTCGCCTGGCTCAACTGGTTGACGATTCTGTTGGGCTGCAGCGCAATCGACGCATCGTCGGCGGCGGCAGTGCTGCCGATCCCCAAGCAGCCGACGTTGGCCGCGGCTCCTCCCTGGTTCGCCGGCCTGGTGATCGTATTCACGGTGTTCACCGTGATGCTGACCTATTTCCCGGTGGCCAACATGATCTCTCCGCGGCAGCGAATGAACATGTCGTTCAACGCATATCATTTGATCAACACCTACGGCGCGTTCGGCACCGTCGGCCGAACCCGCCGGGAGGTGGTGATCGAAGGTACCGATGAGCCGAAGCTCACCGATCAGACGGTGTGGAAGGAATACGAGTTCAAAGGCAAGCCCGGATCAGTGCGGCGAGCGCCGCCGCAATGGGCGCCGTATCACCTTCGACTCGACTGGCTGATGTGGTTTGCCGCCATCTCACCGCACTATGCGTATCCCTGGCTACGCCCATTTATGGTGCAGCTCTTGCAGAATGATCCGGCGACGCTGCGCCTGCTTCGGCACAATCCGTTCCCGGATTCGCCGCCGCGGTACGTGCGCGCGCAGCTTTACCGATACCGCTTTACCACCGGCGCGGAGCTCCGGCGTGACCACGCGTGGTGGCATCGCACGCTCGAGGGCAGCTACCTGCGGCCCATTTCACTGAGGACAGCGAGGGTCCGTTAGAGCGTCTCGTCGAGCTCGCCGAGCCGGTCGGTCAGCCGCAGATTTTCGGAGTAATCCACCGGACAGTTGATCAGAGAGACGCCGTCGTCATCGAGCGCAGCCTTCAAGGTGGGCAACAGCTCTTCGGCACTCTTAATTTGATAACCCTTGGCGCCGAAGCTTTCTGCGTAGCTCACGATGTCGGGATTGCCGAACCGCACGTAGTGATGCTCTCCGAGCTCGAGATCCATCTTCCATTCGATGAGACCGTATCCACCGTCCTCCCAGATCAACACAACCAGCGGTATCTGCTCCCGGACGGCGGTTTCGATCTCTTGAGAGTTCATCAAGAATGCGCCGTCACCCACCACGGCCAGCACCTTAGACTCGGGCCGTGCCAATTTGACCCCAAGGGCTCCAGGTAACGCAAAACTCATAGTGGACAAGCCATTTGAGATCAGGCAAGTGTTGTGTTCGTAGGTGGGATAGAGCCGAGCCATCCACATCTTGGTGGCGCCGGTGTCAACCAGAACGATGTCGCTGCGGTCCAATGCGGCGCGGGTATCGGCGACTACCCGCGCGGGTGCCAGTGGATATCGCGAATCTTCTTGTCCCCGAGCGAATTCCTCGTCGAGCATGCCCGAGCCAGGTATCTCCGGGTTAGCGTCGAAGGTGTGGCCGCCGAGCGCCTCGGTCAGTGCGTCGAGTGAGGCGCTGATGTCGCCGATGATCCCGACGTTGACGGAATAGTGCGCATCGACCTCGGCCGGAAAGCGATGCAGGTGGATGATCTTCTTGTCTGCCTTGGGGTTGATTCGGACTGGGTCGAATTCCTGCAGCTCGTAGCCGACCGCGATGACGACGTCGGCGTTGTCGAACCCGAAGTTGACGTAGTCGTGTCGCATGAACCCGAGGGTGCCGATGCTGTTGGGGTGGTCGTCGGGCATGACGCCCTTGCCGTGGAACGTGTTGGCCACCGGGATGCCGAATTCCTCAGAAAACCGCACCAGGGCCGCGGTCGCGTCGGCACGTGCCGCGCCGTGCCCGGCCAACACGACCGGCCGCTTGGCCTCGCGCAGAATGTCGACCGCACGGGCCACCTGCCGGAAGGCCGGCGCGTCGGCGCGGACCACGTTGCGCGGCAACGGCGTCAAGTCGTATTCGCCGTCGTCGGCATCTATGTGTTCCGGTACAGCGAGGTAGACCGCGGCCGGGCGTTCGGTCTCGGCGACTTTGAACGCCTTGCGGAACATCTCCGGTATGGCCTGCACGGTCGGGATACCGGCTGCCCAGCGGGTGATCGGGGTGAACATCGACACCAGGTCGACGTACTGGTGCGACTCCTTGAACTGCCGATCCTGGCCGACCTGTGCGGAGATCGCGACCAACGGCGTGCTGTTAGTCGTGGCGTCGGCGACGCCCAGCTGCATGTTGATCGCGCCCGGACCCAGAGTGGCCGACACCACCGCCGCCCGGCCGGTGACCCGCCCATACATCTCAGCCATGAACGACGCCGCCTGCTCGTGACGAGTGAGCACGTAGCGAATGTCAGACGCGGCCAACGCCTGCACAAAGCGGATGTTCTCCTCGCCCGGCAGCCCAAAGACGACGGCGACGCCCTCGTTTTCCAGGCATTTCACCATTAGTTGCGCGGCTGTAATCATCCGTCACCTCCCCGGGCCAGGATAGTGGCAGGCTGGACACCGGACGTTTGCAAACCCACTCACTCGAAGGATGTCAGCGTGTCCATCGCCACGATCAACCCGGCCACCGGCGAGACGGTCCAGACCTTCACCCCGGCAACAGACGACGAAATCGAGGCGGCGATCGCCCGTGCCCACGACCGGTTCCTCGACTATCGGCACTCCACCACTTTCGCTCAGCGCGCCAAGTGGGCAAATGCCACCGCTGACTTGCTGGAAGCGGAGGCCGACCAGACCGCAGCGATGATGACCCTGGAGATGGGCAAGACGCTGAAATCGGCCAAAGCCGAAGCAGTCAAGTGCGCCAAGGGTTTCCGCTATTACGCCGAGAACGCCGAGAAGCTGCTGGCCGACGAGCCGGCGGAGGCGTCGAAGGTCGGTGCGAAGCGGGCTTACACCCGCTACCAGCCGCTTGGGGTGGTGCTAGCCGTGATGCCGTGGAACTTTCCGCTGTGGCAGGCCGTCCGATTTGCCGCGCCTGCCCTGATGGCCGGCAACGTCGGCATCCTCAAGCACGCCTCCAACGTGCCGCAGTCGGCGCTGTATCTCTCCGATGTCATCAGGCGCGGGGGGTTCCCGGAGGGCTGCTTCCAGACGTTGCTGGTTTCGTCCAGCGCAGTCGAGCGCATCCTGCGTGATCCGCGGGTTGCGGCGGCCACTCTGACCGGCAGCGAACCGGCCGGCCAGTCCGTCGCCGCCATCTGCGGTGACGAGATCAAGCCCACCGTGATGGAACTCGGCGGCAGCGACCCGTTCATCGTGATGCCGTCCGCGGACCTCGACCAGGCCGTCGCCACCGCGGTCACGGCGCGGGTGCAAAACAACGGCCAGTCCTGCATCGCCGCGAAGCGGTTCATCGTGCACACCGACATTTACGACGACTTCGTGGACAAGTACGTCGAAAAGATGGAAGCGCTCACAGTCGGTGACCCGACCGACCCGAAAACCGACGTCGGCCCGCTGGCCACCGAATCCGGCCGCGACGAGATCGCCAAGCAGGTCGAGGACGCCGTGGCCGCCGGCGCGAAGGTCCGTACCGGCGGCAAGACCCCCGACCGCGCGGGCTGGTTCTACCCGCCCACCGTGGTCACCGACATCACCAAGGACATGGCGCTCTACACCGAGGAGGTGTTCGGCCCGGTCGCCTCGATGTATCGAGCGTCCGGCATCGACGAAGCCATCGAGATCGCCAACGCCACCACGTTCGGGCTGGGATCCAACGCCTGGACCAGTGACGAAGCCGAGCAGGCGCGGTTCATCGACGACATCGAGGCCGGACAGGTCTTCATCAACGGAATGACGGTGTCCTACCCCGAATTAGGGTTCGGCGGCGTCAAACGCTCCGGCTACGGTCGCGAGCTCGCGGGTCTGGGAATCCGCGCGTTCTGCAACGCCAAAACCGTGTGGGTCGGGTAACTCGGCGTCCAGCGCCGCGGGTCGGGTAACTCGGCGTCCAGCGCCGCGCCGAGATCGACGCTAGAGCCCAAAAACGCCGAAACATCGGCGCTGACGTCGATCTCGGTGCAGAGGGGAGGTCGGCTAGACCGCAGCCAGCGCCTTCTCGTCCTCGTCGGCGAACGTGTCCTCCAGCTGCACCGGCGAGTAGTCGAGGTCGATCTCCTCGACCGGTCGCCCGCGGGCGCTGGCGATCGTGCCGAACCGGCGCATCCCCTTGTCGGCGGCATATTGCATGAACTCGTCCACCGAAAGGCCGAACGGCATCGGGTCATACAGGGCGAAGCCCTCTTCGATGAGGCGCAGGCCGAGCGGCATGAGCTCGTTCATTCGCGTTTCGAAGACGTCCCAGTTGGCATCATCGGCGGCGACATGGCGCCGGCAGGTGAATGTGCCCCACGCCATGTGGCGTCGCTCGTCGTCACCGATGCGCCGCACCAGCTCCTGCATGCCGGGAAGGATGCCGCGCTCTACGCAGATCTTGTGCCAGCCGAAGTAACCGGTCAGCGCCAGCATGCCTTCGACCATGTGGTTGTAGGTGACGGACGCGCGGATCTGCGCGGCCGGCGAGGGATCGACGGACAGCACGTTGAGGCAGGCCGGCAACTCCTCGTAGAAGATCGTGCGGTAGGTCGGGACATCCTCGAGAAAGACGTGAAGGTCGTCGGTGATGCCGACGGCGTCGAGCCACATCCGGAACACCTGGACGTGCTTGGCTTCCTCGAACGCGAACTGCGTCAGGTACATCTCGTCACCCAGCCGGCCTTCGGCCCGCATCGCGGACATGAACGGCTGAATGTCCTCGGTCACCGCTTCTTCGCCGGCGATGAACTCGGCGCATAGCCGGGTGGCGTAGTGGCGTTCGTCGTCCGTAAGCCGCTCCCAGTCGGCGCGGTCGCGGGAGAAGTCGATGTCGGCCGGGTTCCAAAACTTCGCGTTACCACCGGCGAATAGCTTGAGCGGCAAGCTGTCCCAGTTCAGCCCGCCGGCGACCATCGAGCCCGTATGCGTTCGTGTCATGTGGTGACCTCCTTGATCTTCATTTGATGAGCTTGCGGCAACGGGGCAAATGCCGCCGCCAGTACCGCGACGAGCCGGCGCACCGCCAGTGCCGGTTGCTCCGGGGTGGGCTCGTCAAGTCCGAGAATCGGGTCCAGGCCGCGCACATATGGCGCCAGCGCGAGATGCGGAAAGATCAGCAGGAGCAGCGACATCATCGCGTCGGTGTCGGCGTCGGCACGTAGGTCGCCGCGGACGTGCGCGTCGCGGACGAGCGGCCGCATCACTTCCAGATAGTGCCGGTGAATGACGTTCTGCACGCTGACACGGGCTTCGGTGTCGACTTCAAGAGTCGCCGCGGCGTGCAGCGCGCGTTCATGCGGATGGTCGGCGAAGTATGCCACCCACGCGTCGAGCCAGTCGGTCAGAAAGTCGAAGAACGGACGGCTTGGGTCGAGTTCGCGGATGCGGTTTTCCATGTAGGCGCGCACCCGCTGGCTGGCAATGTCGGCGATGAACGCATACAGGTCGCGCTTGTCCGCGAAGTATTGGAACAGGCTGCCTTTGGCCACCCCTGCACGCCGGGCGATGACGTTCAGGCTGCCGCTCGAGAAGCCGTGCAATCCGAACTCGGCCTCCGCAGCCTCCACGACGGCCGCGCGGCGCGCCGGGTCGACTCGAGCCCAAGTAACCGTCGGCATTCGTCCTCCTCGCGGTCGATGACCACTGGTCACTTTACTGTGAGCCAGGTCACTCATCAAGGGGGATGAACATTCAGGTCCTGCCGCCGGCGCCGCTGGTCCGGAAACCCGCCGACTCACACCTCGATCGGGTGTCCGGTGAGAGCGAGCCGCCACCCGACGAAGGGCTCATCGGCTAAGCACGTACAACGCGTGAGCTGTAACCGACATGTTCACGCTCGCAACGAGACAGCGCGCCCGATGTCCGACACCTCGGAAATAGCCGCGTAAACCGGCACGGCACTCCATACTGCACCGAGGAGGGCAGCATGGGCCATTACAAGGCGAACTTGCGCGACATCGAGTTCAACCTATTCGAAGCGCTCGAGCTCGGGCCGATCCTGGATTCTGGATCGGTCGGTGAGCTCGACAGCGCTACCACGCGTGAGATCTTGGCCGAAGTTGCCCGCTTCGCCCAAGGCCCGGTCGCCGAGTCATTCGTCGCCGCCGACCGCGAGCCGCCGGTGTTTCTGCCGGACCAGCACACCATCACCGTGCCGGACCCGATCCGCACGACGGTGCAAGCGATCTGGGACGCGGAGTGGTGGCGGCTGAGTGTCGCGCCGGAGATCGGTGGCACTGCGGTGTCGAGAACGACGGTGTGGGCAATTCTGGAGATGATCATCTGCGCCAACCCGGCACTGTTTTTCTACTACGCCGGACCGGCGATGGCCGACGTCCTCTACGGGCTCGGCAACGAAAAGCAGCGCGCATTGGCCAACGCGGCAGTTGAAAAACGTTGGGGCGCAACGATGGTGCTCACCGAGCCGGACGCCGGCTCCGACGTGGGCGCCGGACGCACCAAAGCCATCGAGCAGCCCGACGGCTCGTGGCACCTCGAAGGCGTCAAGAGGTTCATTTCCGGTGGCGATCTCGGCGACACCGTCGAAAACATCCTGCACCTGGTACTGGCCCGCCCCGTGGGCGCGAGCGCGGGCACCAAGGGCCTCAGCCTCTTCGTCGTGCCGAAGTATTTGTTCGACTGGAATAGCTTCGAGATCACCGGCCGCAACGGCGTATTCGCGACCGGCCTCGAGCACAAGATGGGATACAAGGCATCCCCGACATGCGAGCTGACGTTCGGAGCGCAAGGCGTTCCCGCGAAGGGTTGGCTGGTCGGCGACACCCACGACGGCATTGCCCAGATGTTCAAAGTCATCGAAAACGCCCGCATGCTAGTCGGCATCAAATCGTCGGGAACGTTGTCGACCGGCTACCTCAACGCGCTCGACTACGCCAAGACGCGGATCCAGGGCGCCGATATGACCCAGATGCTCGATAAGGGCGCCCCGCGAGTGCCGATCACCCGCCACCCGGACGTGCGGCGGTCCTTGATCATGCAGAAGGCTTACGCCGAGGGATTGCGTGCCATTTACCTCTACACCGCGGCCCACCAGGATCCCGTTGTCGCCAAGGCAGTCTCAGGTGCTGACGAAGACACGGCAAACCGGGTCAACGACCTGCTGTTACCGATCATCAAAGGTGTGGGCTCCGAGCGGGCCTACCAATATCTGACTGAATCGCTGCAAACCCTGGGCGGCTCGGGCTTCTTGCAGGACTACCCGATCGAGCAGTACATCCGCGACGCCAAGATCGACTCGCTGTATGAGGGCACCACCGCGATCCAGGCGCAGGACTTTTTCTTCCGAAAAATCGCGCGTGACAAGGGTGTCGCGCTGGCCCATGTCGCCACCCAAATCCAGTCCTTCATCGACAGCGACGTCGCCGACCAACGACTCAAGGTGGATCGCGCCTACTTGCGCACCGCCTTGGAGGATGTGCAGGCGATCACGGCCACCCTGACCGGTTATCTGATGGGCTCGGCCGAAGCATCAACCGAGCTCTACAAGATCGGGCTCGGCTCGGTGCGGTACCTGCTGGCGGTCGGTGATCTGCTCATCGGTTGGCAGCTGCTTTTCCACGCTGAAATCGCCTTGCGTGCACTCGATTCCGGTGCGATCGGCAAAGACCAGGCCTTCTATGAGGGCAAGATCGCCGCGGCGCAGTTCTTTGCCGCCAACGTGCTGCCCGAGATCACCGCGACGCGCGGCATCTTGGCTCGCACGTCAACCGCATTGATGGACCTCGACGACAACGCATTCTGACGCTGGCGCGCGCAATGCAGCTAAAGCCAGCGCATAACTCGGCTGACGACCATCATCGGGGTAGCCGCAACAAGCGGTAAGCCGGGATGCCGACCAGAGCCGAGGAGTGATCGTGACGACGCACCACAAAGACACCGTTGCGTGGCCCAGCCTGCGGGTCGACGACTGGACTCCAACAAGACAAACACTGCACATGTGGACCCAGATTGTCGGCAAGGTCCGACTGGCCCATTCGCCTTTGGTTAACCACTGGTGGCAGGTCACCTCTTATGTGACTCCACGTGGTATGACGACGTCGACTATCCCGTACGGGACAGCGGCGTTTGACATCGAGTTCGACTTCATCGATCATCTGCTACTCATCCGCAGCAGCGCTGGTGCTACCCGCAGCGTGCGCCTGGAACCGCAATCGGTGGCCGAGTTCTACTCGCAGACGATGCGGGCACTCGACGAACTGGGCTTCTCCACGCGCATCCAGCCGCACCCCAACGAGGTGGACCCGGCCCCACCATTCGCCGAGGATGTCCAACACGCGTCATACGACCCCAAAGCAGCAAACCTGTTCTGGCGTCAGCTGCTTCAGGCAAACCGAGTGCTCGGCCAGTTCCGGGCTCGGTTCGTAGGTAAGGTGAGCCCCGTCCATTTCTTCTGGGGTGCAATGGATCTTGCGTGCACGCGGTTTTCCGGGCGCGGTGCGCCACGCCACCCGGGCGGTGTACCCAATGTCGGAGACTGGGTGATGGTCGAGGGCTACTCGCGAGAACTGAGCAGCTGCGGGTTCTTTCCCGGCGGCGGTGACGAGGGCGCTTTCTACGCCTATGCCTATCCCGAACCTAACGGCTTCGCCGACCACCCGGTCAACCCAGCGGAAGCCCGCTACGACACGGATTTGGGTGAATACTTGTTGCCTTATGAAGCGGTGCGGCAGGCAACCAACCCCGACCAGATGCTGCTCGGATTCTTGCAAGACACCTATGAGGCGGCGGCAGTCCATGCCAGTTGGGACCGCGCTGCGCTCGAGGACGATCCCGATCGTTGGAAGGCCTACCAAACTCGCGCATGAGGCGCGACGGTAGATGAGCCGTGCAACAACCGAAACGCTTACAAGCGGCTATGACGATCCGGACCGGGGCCGACGTCACACATCAGGTGCTGCCCGGGATCAACCATGCCTGTCAAGAAGCGTGCACCAGACATCCCCAGCTCGGGAGGCCGCTTAGCCGCGCGACCGCTTTTCGGTTGTCAGCGGGAGCAGGGTCCTCGGCATGTCGCTGCCGACAATCGCTACGAACTTGAGCCGCCGGAGCCTTAGCATCAGGCCCATGTCGCAACTGAATACTGCCCGCGGATCGATCGACACGGCCGAACTCGGTGTCACGCTGATGCACGAACACGTCTTCATCATGACCACGGAAGTCGCGCAGAACTACCCAGAGGCATGGGGCGACGAAGACGCGCGGGTGGCTGACGCCGTCACCCGGCTCAACGAGCTCAAGTCACGCGGCGTGGACACCATCGTCGACCTCACCGTGATCGGGCTGGGCCGCTACATTCCCCGCATCGCCCGGGTCGCCGCGGAAACGGACCTGAATATCGTTGTCGCTACAGGCCTGTACACCTACAACGATGTCCCGTTCTGTTTCCACTACCTGGGCCCGGGCACGCCAATGGACGGCCCGGAGACCATGACCGACATGTTCGTCCGAGACATCGAGCAGGGCATCGCCGACACCGGCATCAAGGCCGGGATTCTCAAATGCGCCACCGACGAGCCCGGTATCACCCCTGGCGTCGAGCGGGTGCTGCGCGCGGTCGCGCAAGCGCACAAGCGCACCGGGGTGCCGATCTCCACGCACACCCACGCGGGGCTACGCCGCGGACTCGAGCAACAACGCATCTTCGAAGAAGAAGGTGTCGACCTGAGCCGGGTGATCATCGGCCATTCCGGCGACAGTACCGACGTCGGCTATCTCGAGGAGCTGATCGCCGCCGGCTCCTACTTGGGAATGGACCGGTTCGGCATCGACGTGATCTTGCCGTTCGAGGAGCGGGTGAACATCGTGGCGCAGATGTGCGAACGCGGGCACACCGACAAGATGGTGCTCTCGCATGACGCCAACTGCTATTTCGACGCACTGCCCGAGGAGCTGCTGCCGGTGGCCGCCCCCAATTGGCATTACCTGCACATCCACAACGACGTGATTCCCGCACTCAAGCAACGCGGGGTCACCGACGAGCAGCTGCACACCATGCTCGTCGACAACCCGCGCCGCATCTTCGAGCAGACGGGCGCCTACCAGTGACCGAGCCTGAACCGATCCCACCGATCGGCACGCAGATTTCGGCGCTGGCCGCGCTCGCCCCCGACGAACCGGCCGTCACCTGCGACGGGTGCACGCTGACCCGCGCCGAACTGGACCGCTCGACGAACCGGTTGGCGCGCGCCTACGCCGAACTCGGCGTCGGCGTCGGCGATTACGTGACCATGGTGCTGCCCAACTCGATCGAATGGATTCAAGCCGCGGTGGCGTGCTGGAAACTTGGCGCTGTGCCCCAACCGTTATCCGCGCGGCTGCCAGACGCCGAGTTGCAAGGCATGCTGGACTTACGGCCGCCAAAATTGCTGGTGGGACGGGACCATCACCAAATACCAAGCTTTCCAGCAGGTTTCGTGCCCGACCCCGGCCTGTCTGACGCCGCGCTGCCCGAAGCGGTGTCGCCGGTGTGGAAGGCGATGGGGTCCGGCGGCAGCACCGGCCGGCCAAAGCTCATCGAATCCGGCATTGACAGCCGCATACCGGCCGCCATCGGTTACCCCCTCGGCGCTCAGGAGGGCGACACCACCATGGTGCCGGTGCCGCTGAGCCACAACACCGGCTTCACCACCGCCACAATCGCTTTGCTGATGCGCCACCATCTCATTCTGATGAGCCGGTTCGACCCGCAGCAGTTCCTCCGGCTGATCACCGACCATCGCGTCACGTTCCTGACGACGGTTCCGACCATCATGCAGCGACTGCTGCCGGTCTACCACGCCGACCCGCAAGCCTACGACCTCTCGTCGATCCGGCGGTTCTGGCATCTGGGAGCGCCGTGCCCGCCGGCGATCAAGCAGGCCTGGATCGACCTGCTGGGCCCGGAGAAGGTCTGGGAACTCTACGGCGGCACCGAATTACAGGCACTGACCTTCATCTCCGGAGACCAGTGGCTGACGCACCGCGGGTCCGTCGGGATCGTCGTGGCCGGCGAGATGAAGGTGCTCGACGACGACGGCAACCCGTGCCCGCCCGGCGTGATCGGCGAGATCTACATGCGCCCCAGCCCCGGCAGCCCACCGACCTACCGGTACGTCGGCACGACGGCGAAATCCCGCGACGGCTGGGACTCGCTAGGCGACCTGGGCCACTTCGACGAGGACGGGTTCTTGTACCTGTCGGATCGCCGGGTCGACATGTTCACCGTCGGCGGCCGCAACGTCTATCCGGCCGAGATCGAGAACGCCCTGTCGGCCCATCCGGATGTGTTGTCCTGCTTGGTTGTTGGCATACCCCATGAGGATCTGGGGCAAGTGCCATATGCGATCGTTCAAGCGGGATCGGCGTTGGATGAACAGACCGTGCAGGCATTTCTGCGCGACCTGATCGCTGGGTACAAGGTGCCGGCCACCATCGAGTTCGTCGACACCCCGTTACGTGACGACGCCGGCAAAGCGCGCCGCTCGGCGGTCCGCGCCGAGGTCATGGCGCGATTGCATCTTCTTGACGCCGGCTAGCGGCGCCGTCCTGGACCGGCCGCTGCTTTCGGCGAGACTCCCAGCGCCGCAATGCCTCTCGACACGGTGATTCGACCAGCGCGTAGCTTACCGCGGCGATGGCGATCGCGAAGATCAGCGTCAGCACCAAGACCTCGGGCATGTGGCCTCTGAACGAGAATTCGCCGATCACCGGGAACACCATGGTCAGCGCCGCAAGATGCCAGATGAAAATCCCGTAAGACCAGCGTCCCAATGTCACCATCGGCCTGGTACCCAAAAGCCGATGGCCCGTATCGGGCCGATCCAGCACCAGCGGGGCCACCAGACCCGCCGCCACCAACGCACCCATCGCGGTCTTCACCGTGAACTGCGCGGCACTGCTCGGCACCAGGCCCGCCGGCCCGGCCAATGGTGAGGCGGCCACCAGATAGGCCGCCACCACGACGACGGCCATCAACACCCGACGTCGGGCCAACCGAAGCGCCCACCCGGGCGGGCTGTGCACCCACTCTGCGAGCAGCATGCCCGCCGCGAACCAGGAGAAGAACGCCGGCGGCCAGTTCAGCGGATTGATCCCGGCCGGAGCGGCGAAAGGAATCCAGCCCCACAACCAGCTGGCAACGCCGAAGGCCGCAATCACCGGCACTCGAGCGGGGACCGGCAGCCGACGTGCCAGCAGCGCAAGGATCGGCAATGCCAGATAGAACGTGACCTCCACCGACAGGCTCCACATCTGGGTGAGCCCGTGCGTCAACGTCAGCGGCACATAGACCTGGGTGAGTGAGAGGTTTGCCAACCACACCGTCAGGCTGGGGTGATCGGCGTCGGGCAGCAGGGTCAGGATGACAACGACGGCCACCAAGTAGGCCGGCATGATCCGCACCACGCGCGATCGCAGGTAATGACCGGTCGACGGGCGCGAGCCCACGCCGCGGGCCGCGCCAGCATGTCCGCGCCACAACAGAAACCCCGACAGCGCGAAGAACACCGCGACCGCAAGGTCGAAGCGACCGAACAGCCGACCGTCGATCCCGGTCGAGTGCCCGGTCTGGAATGCGACGTGGGTGACGACGACGCCGATCGCCGCGCAGGCCCGCATGCCTTCGACAGCGGGCAGAAAGCTGCGCGTCCCACCCACCTCACGGCGCTCGCTCATGAGGACAGTGTGCCCGCGATGGCTTACCGGACAAATCGGGTACACCCCGTTTGCCCACCGTGAGGACCTAAACCGGGACCTTAAATTTTGCTGTTAGGGTCGAACAAGTTTTGCTTCGCTGCGCCAGCACAAGGAGGTCTCGGCAACGTGAACCGAGCAGTCATGTTGCGGATGGCCGCGTGCGGGATCATGGGATTCGGAGCCGCCTTGCTGGTCGCTGCATTGCTGCTGTGGACGTACACCGCCAGCAGGATCACCAAGATTCCGCTCGATCTGAACGCCACGTTGATCAGCGACGGCACCGGGACCGCGCTGGACCCGGCATCGATGAATAGCCAGAAACTGGTGATCAACAAAAACGTGCCGCTGGTAGCCCAGCAGCAGATCGACGTCGAATCACCCGCCAACGCCGATGTCGTCACGCTGCAGGTGGGCAGCTCCGTTCGACGCAGCGACAAGCAAAAGGACTCCGGGCTGCTGCTCGCGCTCGTCGACACCGTCACGCTGAACCGCAAAACCGCGATGGCGGTTTCCGATGACAGCCACCCCGGTGGCGCCGTGCAGAAGCCCCGCGGCTTCAACGATGAAAACCCGCCCACCAACATCGCGTTGCCGCACGACGGACTGTCCTACCGATTCCCGTTCCACACCGAGAAGCGGACGTACCCGTATTTCGACCCGATCGCGCAGAAGGCGTTCGACGCCAACTACACCGGACAAGAAGACGTCAACGGGCTGACCACCTACAAGTTCACGCAGGACGTCGGCTACGACGCCGACGGCAAGTTGGCCGAGCCGATCAAGTATCCCTCGCTGTATGCCAACGACGAGGACAGCAGGGTGACCGCCTCCGCGGCGATGTGGGACGTGCCCGGCGATCCGGACGAGAAGATCACGATGACGCGCTACTACGCCGCGCAGCGGACCTTCTGGGTGGACCCCGAGTCAGGGACCATCGTCAAAGAAAACGATCACGCCAATCATTACTATGCCCGCGATCCATTGAAGCCCGAGATGACGCTTGTTGATTACAAGGTCACCTCCAACGAAGAGACCATCGAGTCACAGGTCAACGCCGCGCGTAACGAGCGCGACCGGTTGGCGTTGTGGTCCCGGGTGCTTCCGATCAGCTTCACCGCGTCCGGCGTGATCGCACTGATCGGTGGCCTGCTGCTCGGCTCGTTCAGCTTGCGGACCGAGGCGGCGCTGCTCGACCCCGGACTGGATACCGCCGACCACGGCTTCTTTGGCCGCGCCGAGCCTCCGGTCGAACGCGTACCCGGTGCCGAGGCCGAAACAGAGAAGCTGCCGACACCGCCCAAAGACCTGCAGCGCGAACACGGGCCACCGAGCGGGAGTCCACCAAGCGCGGATAGTCCCCCGACTTCGGGTCCACCCGATCACTCCTAGCCGGGCCGCGTGAGGCCGGTACCCCGCTGGGCTTTGCAGTGGTTCCGTCCCGGGTACGCACTGGCGTTGGCACTGCTGGTGGTTGCGCCGCTACTGCGGCCCGGATACTTCCTGCTGCGCGATGCGGTGTCCACGCCGCGGTCCTACCTATCCGATAGCGCCCTCGGGCTGATGTCGGCTCCCCGGGCTGTGCCGCAAGATTTCGCCGTCGCGTTGGCGTCGCACTGCATCGATGGCGGCCTCGTGGTTAAGGCGTTGCTGGTCGTAGGTCTGTGGCTGGCAGGTTGGGGCGCAGCCCGTCTGGTCGCGCTGGTGTTGCCGGAAGCCGGTGCCGGAGGTCAACTGGTCGCGATCACGCTTGCGATTTGGAATCCCTATGTCGCGGAGCGATTGCTACAGGGCCATTGGAGCCTGCTGCTCGGCTATGGCTGCCTGCCCTGGGTGGCGACGACGATGCTGACGCTGCGATCGGAGGACCCGACTTCCCCGCGGGGGCTTTTCGGGCTGGTGTTTTGGATCGCGCTGGCCGGACTGACCCCGACCGGGCTGATCCTGGCCGCAACGGTCGCATTGGTCTGTATAGCTGCCCCGGGGGCGGGTCGCGCGCGGTGGCGATGCGCCGCCGTCGCGTTGGCCGCTGCCGTGTTGGCGGCGCTGCCATGGTTGGCGGCTGCAGCACTGGGCTTGTCATCTGCGGACCGAATCTGGGCGCAGGCTCCAGACGTTACGGCTTTCGCAGCCCGCGCCGAGCCGGGCCTCGGCACGCTGGGTAGCCTGGCTAGCCTCGGTGGGATCTGGAACAGCGAGGCCGTACCAGCCTCGCGGACAACGCTTTTCGCAGTCGTATCGGCTGTGGTACTGCTGATGGCGGTGGCTGCCGGGCTGCCGGCGCTGGCGCGTCGACGCACGGCAGTCCCACTGATAGTGCTGGCGGCAGTAGCCGTGGTGGTACCCGCGGTGCTGGCAACCGGCCCGGGG
>NZ_JBAUZA010000131.1:0-12477 GCF_049585075.1 Mycobacterium sp. | reverse complement strand
GCCCTGGCCGTGGAAGTTGCCCCGCGGCTGCCCGCCGGGAGCGGGCGGCGCGCCATGGTTACCGCCCGGGTTGGGTGGCGGTCCGGGATCGGCGCTGGCTGCACCCGCACCCATACCCAACGCCACGGCTCCAAGAGCGCCGGCGACGGCAAATCTCGTCATCAGTTGTTTCAAATTCACTGTCCTTCACCTGCCTACTTGGGTATTCAGCGGACATTTCCCCCTGACGCCTCGAACGCTAGATAGCTTGGCTATGAATCAGCTACGTGGCGCCTCTGCAAAACTTCTGGGCGGTCGTCGGCGTCAAGGAAACTTTGCATAGCTGCAGCTAGAACCGCTGCGCCCGGCGCGGTTGCGGGCAGCATCCCGCTCAGTAAGCCACGGCAATAACGCAGGCCGCCCCGTGGTTCATACTGGATGCAACACTTGAGCGCTTCAGGTGGGTTCTTTGACAAGGTGGCAGCGATGACGAGGTTGGACTCCGTCGAGCGTGCGGTTGCCGACATCGCGGCCGGCAAGGCGATCGTCGTCATCGACGACGAGGACCGGGAGAACGAGGGCGACCTCATTTTCGCAGCCGAGAAGGCCACCCCCGAGCTGGTCGCATTCATGGTGCGTTACACGTCGGGATATTTGTGCGTGCCGTTGGACGGTGCAATCTGCGATCGACTCGGCCTATTGCCGATGTACGCGGTCAATCAGGACAAGCATGGTACCGCCTACACCGTTACCGTAGACGCGAAAAATGGTGTAGGAACTGGTATCTCGGCTTCTGACCGCGCTACCACAATGCGGTTGCTGGCTGACCCAGGCAGTGTTGCCGATGAATTCACTAGGCCCGGACACGTAGTTCCGTTGCGCGCAAAGGATGGTGGCGTCTTGCGCCGCCCCGGCCACACCGAGGCCGCCGTCGACTTGGCCCGGATGGCGGGATTGTCGCCCGCGGGCGCGATCTGCGAAATCGTCAGCCAGAAGGATGAGGGCGCGATGGCGCAGACCGACGAATTGCGGGTCTTCGCCGACGAACACGATCTGGCACTGATCGCCATCGCCGACTTGATCGAGTATCGCCGCAAGCACGAGAAGCACATCGAGCGGATCGCCGAGGCCCGGATCCCGACCCGGCACGGCGAATTCCGGGCGGTTGGCTACACCAGCATCTACGAGGACGTCGAGCACGTCGCGCTGGTCCGGGGTGAGATCGCCGGGCCGAACTACGACGGCGACGACGTGCTGGTGCGGGTGCACTCCGAATGTCTGACCGGAGACGTGTTCGGATCACGCCGCTGTGACTGCGGGCCGCAGCTGGACGCCGCGATGGCGATGGTTGCGCGCGAAGGCCGCGGCGTGGTGCTCTATATGCGCGGCCACGAGGGCCGCGGCATCGGCCTGATGCACAAACTGCAGGCCTATCAGCTGCAGGACGCCGGCGACGACACCGTCGACGCCAACCTCAAACTCGGATTGCCCGCCGACGCAAGGGATTACGGGACCGGTGCGCAAATCCTGGTCGACCTCGGCGTTCGTTCGATGCGCCTGCTGACCAACAACCCCGCCAAACGGGTCGGGCTGGACGGGTACGGACTGCACATCATCGAGCGGGTGCCGCTGCCGGTACGCGCCAACGCCGAGAACATTCGGTACCTCATGACTAAACGTGACCGGATGGGCCACGACCTGATCGGACTCGACGACTACGACGAATCCGTCCATCTGCACGGCGAATTCGGGGGAGCTCTATGAGCGGAGGCGCCGGTGTGCCGGATATGCCGGCACACGACGCGTCCGGAGTGAGCCTGGCGATCGTCGCGAGCACCTGGCACACCGAGATCTGCGACTCGCTACTGGCCGGTGCCCGCAAGGTGGCCGGCGACTGGGGCGTGAAAGATCCGACAGTCGTCCGGGTGCTTGGTGCAATCGAGATTCCGGTGGTCGCCCAGGAATTGGCCCGCGGTCATGACGCCGTCGTCGCATTGGGCGTGGTAATCCGAGGGGCTACACCGCATTTCGACTACGTGTGCGATGCGGTTACGCAAGGATTGACCCGGGTCTCGCTGGATGAGTCGAAGCCGGTCGCCAACGGAGTACTGACCACCAACAGCGAAGAACAGGCGCGCGATCGGGCCGGCCTGCCGACGTCGGCGGAGGACAAGGGTGCTCAGGCGACGGCCGCGGCCCTGAGCACCGCGTTGACCCTGCGCGATTTGCACGAAAAGCCGTGATCGTCAAGCCGAACCAGGACAGCTGGGATGTGCAAGTTCGTCCACATCTGACACCGTATTTCGCGTACGGGGCGGCGTTTGTGATCGCCGCGGCGCACATCGTGGTGGGCTTGCTGCTCAAGATCAAGTCCAGCGGCGTGATCTTCCAGACCGCCGATCAAGTGGCGATGGCGGGGCTGGGCCTGGTGCTTGCCGGGCTGGTGCTGCTGTTCGCCCGACCACGGCTGCGGGTCGGGGCGGCCGGGCTGTCGGTGCGCAACCTGCTTGGCGAGCGCCTGGTGCCGTGGTCGAACGTGGTCGGGGTGTCGTTTCCCGTCGGTGCGCGCTGGGCGCGGATCGATCTGCCCGACGACGAGTACATCCCGTTGATGGCGATCCAGGCCGTCGACAAGGACCGCGCGGTGGACGCCATGGACACCGTGCGGACACTGCTGGCGCGATACCGCCCCGATCTGCGCTGAGCTAGTTACTGGCTGAGCGTGCGGCCAGCTTCACATTCGTCGCCGAGCGTGCGGCTAGCTTCACGCTCGCGGCGTCAGGATGCCGGACTAGCCTAGAAACCGTGCCTGATCCCGCGACCTACCGCCCCGCGCCCGGGTCGATCCCGGTCGAGCCCGGCGTATATCGATTTCGGGACCAGCACGGACGGGTGATCTACGTCGGCAAGGCCAAGAGCCTGCGCAGCCGGCTGACCTCCTACTTCGCCGACGTCGCGAGCCTGCATCCGCGAACCCGGCAGATGGTCACCACCGCGGCCAAGGTGGAGTGGACGGTGGTCAACACCGAGGTCGAGGCGCTGCAGCTGGAATACAACTGGATCAAGGAATTCGACCCCCGGTTCAATGTCCGCTACCGCGATGACAAGTCCTACCCTGTGCTGGCGGTCACCCTCAACGAGGAATTCCCGCGATTGATGGTCTATCGCGGACCACGTCGCAAAGGCGTGCGCTACTTCGGCCCGTATTCGCACGCCTGGGCCATCCGGGAGACCCTCGATTTGCTTACCCGCGTCTTCCCTGCGCGCACCTGCTCGGCCGGAGTATTCAAACGGCACAACCAAATCGACCGACCCTGCCTGCTCGGCTACATCGACAAGTGCTCGGCGCCGTGTGTCGGAAGGGTCAGCGCCGAGCAGCACCGGCAGATCGTGCTGGACTTCTGCGACTTTCTGTCCGGCAAGACCGACCGCTATGCGCGCAGCCTCGAGCAGCAGATGAATGCGGCATCCGAACAACTCGACTACGAACGCGCGGCCCGGCTTCGTGACGATCTCTCGGCGTTGAAGCGAGCTCTGGAGAAGCAGGCCGTGGTGCTCGGCGACGGCACCGACGCCGACGTAGTGGCATTCGCTGACGACGAGCTGGAAGCAGCTGTCCAGGTCTTCCATGTCCGCGGCGGCAGGGTGCGCGGCCAGCGTGGTTGGATCGTCGAAAAGCCTGGCGACCCCGGTGATTCCGGTGAGGCACGGCTGGTCGAGCAATTCTTGACTCAGTTCTACGCCGATCAGGCCGAACTCGACGGCGCCGCAGACGAATCCGCCAACCCAGTCCCGCGCGAAGTCCTGGTGCCCTGCCTGCCGTCCAATGCCGACGAGCTGACCACCTGGCTGTCAGGTCTACGCGGTTCGCGGGTGAGGCTGCGGGTGCCGCGCCGGGGCGACAAGAAGGCGTTGGCTGAAACCGTGCAGCGCAACGCCAAAGAGGCGCTGCAGCTGCACAAACTCAAGCGAGCCGGCGACTTCACCGCTAGATCTGCTGCGCTGCAGAATATTCAGGATGCGCTGGGTCTGGCCGACGCGCCGTTGCGGATCGAATGTGTGGATATCAGCCATGTCCAGGGCACCGACGTCGTCGGCTCGCTGGTGGTGTTCGAGGACGGGCTGCCGCGCAAATCCGATTACCGCCACTTCGCGATCCGGGAAGCGGCGGGCCGCGGTCGCTCCGACGACGTCGCGTCGATCGCCGAAGTGACTCGGCGCCGGTTCTACCGGCATCTACAAGACCAAGAGGATCCCAAAGTCTTGTCGCCGGAAGGGAAGTCGCGTCGATTCGCTTACCCGCCCAACTTATACGTCGTCGACGGCGGCGCTCCGCAGGTCAATGCCGCCAACGCCGTCCTGGAGGAATTGGGCATCACCGACGTCGCGGTGATCGGCCTGGCTAAGCGGTTGGAGGAGGTGTGGGTCCCATCGGAGCCGGACCCGATCATCTTGCCGCGCAACAGCGAGGGCCTGTACCTGCTGCAGCGAGTCCGCGACGAGGCGCACCGCTTTGCCATCAACTATCACCGCAGCAAACGGTCCAAGCGAATGACCGCCTCAGCGTTGGATGCGGTGCCCGGTTTGGGTGAGCATCGCCGCAAGGCGCTCGTGACCCACTTCGGATCACTGGCCCGCCTCAGAGACGCTACGGTCGACGAGATCATCTCCGTTCCGGGAATCGGGGTTGCGACGGCGACCGCGGTACTCGAAGCGCTGGGAGGTGGCGCCGCATCGGATGCGGCGGATCAGGGCGCGGTCGCCGAACGGGCATCGGGATGACGGAGCGCGAAGTGCAGAACGGCCCGACCGAAAATCATGCCGGCGCAACGGAATCGGGGATTGACGTGGTCCTGGTCACCGGCTTGTCCGGTGCCGGGCGTGGCACTGCGGCCAAGGTGCTGGAGGATCTTGGCTGGTATGTCGCTGATAATTTGCCCCCTCAGCTGATCACCCGGATGGTGGACTTCGGGCTGGCCGCGGGATCCCGGATCACGCAGCTCGCCGTGGTGATGGACGTGCGTTCGCGCGGGTTCACCGGTGATCTGGACTGGGTGCGCAACGACCTGGCCACCCGTGATATCACCCCTCGGGTGCTATTCATGGAGGCTTCCAATGACATGTTGGTGCGCCGCTACGAGCAGAATCGCCGCAGCCATCCGCTACAGGGCGAGCAGACCTTGGCCGAAGGCATCGCCGCTGAGCGCGAGATGCTGGCCCCGGTTCGCGCCACTGCTGACCTGATCATCGACACCTCAACGCTGTCGGTGCGCGAGCTGCGGGAAAGCATCGAACGGGCCTTCGGCGGCGAGACCGTCGCCAGTACCAGCGTCACCGTCGAGTCTTTCGGCTTCAAGTACGGTCTGCCGATGGACGCCGACATGGTGATGGATGTGCGATTCCTGCCTAATCCGCACTGGGTCGACGAGTTGCGTCCGCACACCGGTCAACATCCGGCGGTCCGTGATTACGTGCTTGGCCAGACGGGCGCGGCGGAGTTCCTGGAGACTTACCATCGATTGCTGACCCTGATTGTCGACGGCTATCGCAGGGAGGGAAAGCGCTATATGACCGTCGCGATCGGCTGTACCGGCGGCAAGCATCGCAGCGTGGCCATCGCCGAAGCGTTGGCGCGGCTGCTGGAGCCGAACGAGCAGCTGTCGGTGCGGGTATTGCACCGGGATCTGGGCCGCGAATGAGCCTGGAAAAAAACCGCAGCATTGTCGCCCTGGGCGGCGGACATGGTTTATATGCAACGCTGTCGGCGGCCCGGCGGCTCACCCCGCACGTCACCGCCGTCGTCACCGTCGCAGACGACGGCGGCTCGTCTGGCCGGCTGCGCAGCGAACTCGATGTAGTACCACCGGGCGATCTGCGAATGGCGCTGGCGGCGTTGGCATCTGACAGCCCGCAAGGTCGCCTGTGGGCGACGATCCTGCAGCACAGGTTCGGTGGCAGCGGCGCGCTCGCCGGACACCCGATCGGCAACTTGCTGCTCGCCGGGCTCAACGAATTGCTGACCGATCCAGTCGCCGCGCTCGACGAACTCGGCCGTGTCCTCGGCGTGCGAGGGAGGGTGCTGCCAATGTGCCCGATCGCGCTGCAGATCGAGGCCGACGTCTCCGGCCTGGAAACCGACCCGCGGATGTTCCGGTTGATCCGTGGGCAGGTGGCGATCGCCACCACGCCCGGAAAGGTTCGCCGCGTCCGGCTGCTGCCCGGCAACCCGCCGGCCACCCGACAAGCCGTCGACGCGATCTTGTCCGCCGATCTCGTCGTATTGGGGCCCGGATCATGGTTCACCAGCGTGATCCCGCACGTGCTGGTGCCCGAGCTGGCCGCGGCGCTGCAGGCGACCAAGGCCCGCCGCGCGTTGGTGCTCAATCTGGTGGCCGAACCGGGGGAGACGGCGGGCTTCTCCGTAGAGCGCCATTTGCATGTGCTGGCACAGCACGCCCCCGATTTCACCGTCCACGACGTGATTATCGACGCTGAGCGGGTGCCGAGTGAGCGCGAGCGTGAGCAGCTGCGACGTACCGCGACCCTGCTTCATGCGCAGGTTCGGTTCGCGGATGTGGCCCGGCCTGGTACACCTTTACATGACCCGGGCAAGTTGGCCGCGGCGCTGGACGGGGTGGGTGTGCGCAACATCGACTCGCAGCCACCTTCGGCGACGGCCACTACCGCGATGCCGATCGAACAAGAACGTCAACAGACCGGCGCCGAGGGACCGGGTCGTAACGGACCGAGGGGTGACGACGCGTGGCGATGACGGCCGAAGTCAAAGACGAGTTGAGCCGCCTGATGGTGAGTTCGGTGAGCGCGAGGCGAGCCGAAGTGACTTCACTGCTGCGATTCGCCGGCGGGCTGCACATCGTGGGCGGCCGCGTAGTCGTCGAAGCCGAGGTTGACTTGGGCAGCATCGCACGACGACTGCGCAAGGACATCTTCGACCTGTACGGTTACAACGCCGTCGTTCATGTGTTGTCGGCCAGCGGAATCCGCAAGACGACGCGGTACGTGTTGCGGGTCGCCAACGACGGTGAGGCGTTGGCTCGCCAGACCGGCTTGCTCGACTTGCGCGGCCGCCCGGTGCGGGGGTTACCCGCCCAGGTCGTCGGCGGCAGCATCACCGACGCCGAAGCCGCTTGGCGGGGCGCATTCTTGGCGCACGGTTCATTGACCGAGCCGGGCCGCTCATCGGCGCTCGAGGTCAGCTGTCCCGGCCCGGAAGCGGCGCTGGCCCTGGTCGGGGCGGCGCGCCGGCTCGGGATTAGCGCCAAAGCGCGGGAAGTGCGTGGAGCCGACCGCGTGGTGGTGCGCGACGGCGAGGCGATCGGGGCATTGCTGACCCGGATGGGCGCCCAGGACACCCGGTTGATCTGGGAGGAGCGGCGGATGCGCCGCGAGGTCCGGGCAACGGCCAATCGGCTGGCCAACTTCGACGACGCCAATCTTCGGCGCTCGGCTCGTGCCGCCGTGGCGGCGGCGGCCCGCGTCGAGCGTGCGCTGGAAATCCTTGGCGAGGGCGTGCCCGACCATCTTGCCGCGGCCGGCAAGCTGCGCATCGAACACCGCCAGGCTTCCTTGGAAGAGTTGGGCCGGCTGGCCGATCCACCGATGACGAAAGATGCTGTGGCCGGCCGTATTCGGCGTTTGCTGTCGATGGCTGACCGCAAGGCAAAAGTCGAAGGCATCCCGGACACCGAGTCAGCGGTGACCCCGGACCTGTTGGAAGACGCCTGAGTCGCACGGTCGTGCGTCGAAATCGACGTTTTGCAGGCCGCTTCTCGCACTTTGCCTGCAAAACGTGGATTTCGCGCCGCCAGCCGCTGCTTGGCGCCCGGATTGTGTCCGCAAGATCAACACGGTGACCTCGTGATGCCGATACATTATCCTCGCCAACTGGTTTCACACCCGGAGCGAGGCCATCATGGGATTCATACAACCGCAGCTTCCCGACGTCGATCCCGACAGCTGGCAGACCCTGTCGCGGGCAAACCGGTTGCAGATCGTGACCCGCCACTGGGTCGAGTACGGATTCGGCACCCCGTATGTGGCATACCTTTTTTACTTGGTCAAGATCGCGGCGTACATCGCTGCGGCAGTTGCAATTATCTCGCTGACCCCTGGCCTCGGCGGGCTCGGCCACATCGGGCAGTGGTGGACGCAGCCGATCGTGTACCAAAAGGTCGTCATCTTCACCCTGCTATTCGAGGTGCTTGGCCTGGGCTGCGGATCCGGCCCGCTCACTGGGCGGTTCACGCCACTGATCGGCGGATGCCTTTATTGGTTGCGGCCCAAGACAATTCGATTGCCGCCCTGGCCACAGCATATCCCGTTGACCGCTGGCGATACCCGCACTGTCGTCGATGTAGCGCTCTATGCCATCGTGCTGATCTCCGGTATTTGGGCGCTCCTGTCACCCGGTCAGGGAGGGCCCGTCACCCATGCCGGCGACGTCGGGTTGATCAACCCGGTGCTGGTGGTGCCGACAATCGTCGCGTTGGTGTTGGCGGGTTTGCGCGACAAAACCATCTTCCTGGCGGCGCGTGGCGAGCATTACTGGCTAACCCTGTTGGTCTTCTTCTTTCCGGTAACCGACCAGATCGCTGCCTTCAAGATCATCATGCTGGGGCTGTGGTGGGGAGCGGCGACCTCCAAACTCAATCACCACTTCCCGTATGTCGTTGCGGCAATGACGAGCAACAACGCGCTGCTTCGCAGCAGGGTGTTCAATCCGGTCAAGCGCATGCTCTACCGCGACCCGGTCAACGACTTGCGGCCTTCCTGGATTCCGAAGCTGATGGCCCACGTCGGCGGCACCACAGCAGAATTCATTGTGCCGTTCGTATTGGTGTTCGTTGCCGATGGTCACCCGTGGGCCTGGTACCTGATCGGGTTTATGGTGATCTTCCATTTCAATATCCTGTCCAATCTTCCAATGGGCGTTCCGTTGGAGTGGAATGTGTTCTTCATCTTTTCGCTGTTTTACCTGTTCGGGCACTACGGCACCATCCACGCCACAGACCTTAAGTCACCACTACTGCTGGCTATCCTGCTCGTCGGGCTGGCCGTCGTTCCGATCGTGGGAAACATCTTCCCGCAACAGATTTCGTTTCTCCCGGCAATGCGCTACTACGCCGGCAACTGGGCCAGCAGTGTCTGGTGCTTTCGGACCGGTGTGGAGGATAAGATCGAAGCTGACGTCATCAAAAGCTCCGCCCTCACCATCAAGCAAGCGATCAAGCTCTACGGTGCCGCGATTGCCGAAATGCAGATCGAGAAGGGAACGGCGTTTCGGTCCATGCATGTTCATGGCCGGGCGCTTAACGGCTTGCTGTCCCGCGCGATCGACAACGACGCCAATTACGCCATCCGCGAAGGAGAATTGGTCGCCGGGGCGCTTATCGGCTGGAACTTCGGCGAAGGCCATCTGCACAACGAACAGCTTGTGGAGGCCGTACAGCGGCGCTGCCAGTTCGACGAGGGCGATCTGCGGGTGATCATCCTTGAGGGCCAGCCGATTCACGTGCAGCGGCAGTGGTATCGCATCGTCGACGCGAAGACCGGCCTGCTCGAGGAAGGCTACGTCACGGTTAAGGACATGCTGGCCCGCCAACCCTGGCCGGAACTCGATGACGAGTTTCCGGTGCACGTGACGGCTGGCCATACCGCCGCTTCCTCGTGACGAACGCGGTGGTGGTGGGCGCCGGGCCCAACGGCTTGGCCGCCGCGATCCATTTGGCGCGCAACGGTTTCGACGTACAGGTGCTGGAAGCCGCGGACACCATCGGGGGAGGGGCGCGGTCAGGGGAGCTGACCGTGCCGGGCGTCATTCACGATCACTGCTCGGCGGCTCATCCGCTGGGTGTGGGGTCTCCGTTCTGGAAAGAGATCGACCTCCAACGCTATGGGCTGACGTGGAAGTGGGCGGAAGTCGACTGCGCGCACCCGCTCGCTGACGGCACCGCCGGTGTGCAATACCAATCGATTCAGCAAACCTCGGCCGGAATGGGCGCTGACAACCGCCGCTGGCGGCTCGCGTTTGGCGACTTGGCCGCGGGCTTCGACGAGTTGGGCCAGGATCTGTTGCGCCCGGTGCTTCACCTTCCACGCCATCCCATCCGGCTCGTCGCGTTTGGGCCGCGCGCGGCGTTGCCGGCCACATTGATCGCGCGGTGGTTTCGTACCGAGCAGGCGCGCGCTCTGTTCGGCGGCTGGGCCGCGCACGCGTTCACCCGGTTGGACCGGCCGCCGAGCGGAGCGATGGGCCTGATCTTTTTGGCTGGGGGCCACCGCTATGGCTCGCCGGTTGCCGAGGGCGGCTCGGGCTCGATTATCGCGGCCCTGGCAGCCGCGCTGCGCGCACACAGCGGTGCGATCACCACCGGCGTCACCGTTGCCAGCCGTAGCGATATTCCCGACGCCGACATCGTGATGCTGGATCTGAGCCCAGCCGCGGCCGCGCAGATCTACGGCGATGTCATGCCCGCGCGGATCAAGCGCGCTTATCAGCGCTACCGCCATGGCTCGTCGGCGTTCAAAGTCGATTTCGCCATCGAGGGCCAGATCCCGTGGACCAACCCGGACTGCCGTCGCGCGGGCACCGTTCATCTGGGCGGGACATTCGCCGAGATCGCGCACTCCGAACGGCAGCGAGCGGACGGCCGGATGTCGGAGCGGCCGTTCGTTCTCGTCGGTCAGCAATACCTGGCCGACCCGTCGCGATCGGCCGGCAACATCAACCCCATCTGGTCCTATGCGCATGTGCCGTTCGGCTACGCCGGCGACGCCACCGCAGCGATCGTCGACCAGATCGAGCGGTTCGCGCCCGGGTTCCGCGATCGCATCATCGCCACCGTCAGCAAGAGCACCGCGGACCTGCAGGCCTACAACCCGAACTACATCGGCGGCGACATCATCGGCGGCGCCAACGATCGGCTGCAGGCCGTGATCCGCCCCCGGATGGCTATCAATCCCTACTTCACCGGCGTGCCCGGCGTCTACCTGTGCTCGCAATCCACCCCGCCAGGTGGTGGTATCCACGGCCTGTGCGGCTACTACGCTGCCCAGTCGGTGTTGCGCCGCCACGGAGTGACCTGAACCACCGAATTCGCTCCGCATTCTTGCAGCTACTAGGCTGGCGGCGAGCAATCGTCAGGAATTAAGGAGAGACAAGTGACG
Source organism: Mycobacterium sp. (assembly GCF_049585075.1). Lineage (GTDB taxonomy): Bacteria > Actinomycetota > Actinomycetes > Mycobacteriales > Mycobacteriaceae > Mycobacterium. Next base: position 1,311 of record NZ_JBAUZA010000131.1, on the reverse strand, counting down.
GTCCGGGTAGGCATCAACGGCTTCGGTCGAATCGGACGCAACTTCTACCGGGCCCTGCTTGCGCAGCAGGCCGAGGGGGCCAGCACCGACGTCGAGCTGGTCGCGGTCAACGACCTGACCGACAACGCGGCATTGGCGCATCTGCTCAAGTTCGACTCGATCTTGGGCCGGCTGCCCTACGACGTCAGCCTGGAGGGCGACGACACCATCGTCGTCGGCAACACCAAGATCAAGTCGCTGGCGATCAAGGAGGGCCCGGCGGCACTGCCCTGGGGCGATCTGGGCGCCGACGTCGTCGTCGAGTCCACCGGCATTTTCACCAATGCCGCCAAGGCCAAAGGCCATCTGGACGCCGGTGCGAAGAAGGTGATCATCTCCGCGCCTGCCACCGACCCCGACATCACGATCGTGCTCGGCGTCAACGACGACAAGTACGACGGCAGCCAGAACATCATCTCCAACGCGTCGTGTACGACGAACTGCCTTGCGCCGCTTGCCAAAGTGCTGCACGACGAATTCGGCATCGTCAAGGGTCTGATGACCACGATCCACGCTTACACCCAGGACCAGAACCTCCAGGACGGGCCGCACTCGGATTTGCGCCGCGCCCGCGCTGCTGCGCTGAACATCGTCCCGACGTCGACCGGCGCCGCCAAGGCCATCGGCTTGGTGATGCCCGAGCTGAAGGGCAAGCTCGACGGCTACGCGCTGCGGGTGCCGATCCCGACCGGCTCGGTCACCGATCTGACCGCCGAGCTGTCCAAATCTGCCAGCGCCGACGAGATCAACTCGGCGTTCAAGGCCGCCGCCGAAGGCAAGCTCAAGGGGATCCTCAAGTACTACGACGCTCCGATCGTCTCCAGTGACATCGTCACCGACCCGCACAGCTCGATCTTCGACTCCGGGCTGACCAAGGTGATCGACAACCAAGCCAAGGTGGTGTCCTGGTACGACAACGAATGGGGCTACTCCAACCGGCTCGTCGATCTGGTCGCGCTGGTCGGCAAGTCGCTGTAGTCGTGAACCAAGCTTCTCTACCCACCCTTTCCGACCTTCTCGCACAAGGGGTTTCGGGTCGCGGTGTGCTGGTGCGCTCCGACCTTAACGTGCCGCTCGACGACGGCGCCATCACTGATTCCGGCCGCATTGCCGCTTCGGCGCCGACGCTGAAGGCGCTGGTCGATGCCGGCGCCAAGGTGGTGGTGACTGCGCATCTCGGGCGACCCAAAGGCGAACCTGATTTGACACTGTCGCTGGCGCCGGTCGCTGCGGCGCTTGGCGAGCAACTGGGCCAGGACGTGCAGTTGGGGG
>NZ_JBAUZA010000130.1:0-3487 GCF_049585075.1 Mycobacterium sp. | reverse complement strand
CTGCGTCTGCTCGGCAGGCTCAAGCGTGGACCGGCTTGGAGACCTTCATCAGCTTCATCAGGTTGCCGCCCATGATCTTTGCGACATCCTCTTCGCCGAAATCGGTGAGCTCGTCGACGAACGAGATGGGGTCTTTCAGGCCTTCGGGGTGTGGCCAGTCGGATCCGAACAGCACCCGGTCGGTGCCGACCATCTTGACGATCTCGGTGAAACGGTCCTCCCAGAACGGGGTGATGTAGACGCAACGCTTGAACGCCTCGATCGGGTCCTCGCTAAACGACTGCGGCATCTTCTTGTAGACGCCCTTGAGGCCCTTGAACAGGTCCGGCACCCAGTCGGCGCCGTTTTCGATCGATAGGATTCGCAGCTCCGGATTGCGCGACAGCGCGCCGTGGCACACCAGCGCACCCATTGCGTCCAGGATCGGCCGATGGCCCATCGCGAAACTGCGGAAGGCGGTCGGCTTGAACGGCAGGAACTCGTCGCCGGGTTCCCACACGTTTGCGAACTCGGAATAGCCACTGTCCGAGGCGTGCATCGAGACCGGAAGCTCGGCCTTGATGCAGGCCTGCCAGAACGGGTCGAATTCCTCGAGTCCGAATGACCGGCTGCCGCGGTAGCCCGGCACCGGCGCCGGGCGGACCAGCACCGTGCGGGCGCCGCGCTCCAGGACCCATTCGAGTTCTTCGAGCGCGCGCTCGACAATCGGCAGCGTGATGACCGGGGTGGCGAAGATGCGCTCCTGGTAGTTGAACGACCACGTCTCGTACATCCATTCGTTGAGCGCGTGGATGACGTCGTGGGTCATCTCCGGGTCGTCCTTCATGCGCTCTTCGACCAGGCTGGCCAGGGTGGGGAACATCAACGCGTAGTCGATGCCGAGCTCGTCCATGGCCTCCAGCCGCGGCGCGGGCTCACGGAAGGCCGGGATCGCCTTCATCGGCTCACCCAGGATCTCGCGATAGGTCTTGCCTTGCGCGCCGTTGCGGAAGTAGTCCTCCTGGGCACCCGGCTTGGCGACCTTCTCGAAGGTCGGGTTGGGGATGTACTCGCTGATGTGGCCGCGCACGACGATCTTGGTGCGACCGCGAACCTGCACGTAGTCGATCACGTTCTTGCGCTTGTCCGGCAAGAACTTGGTCAACGCTTCCTGCGGTTCATACATGTGGTTGTCGGCGTCGAACACCGGGAAGGAAAGCTCGCGAGACGGCATGGCGATCTCCTTGCAAAAGTCTGGGTTCTCAGTGGGTGGTAATGACGTTACCACTTCTGTGCGACAAGCTGTAATCGGTCGATGGCGGGGTCAGGCGCGCGGCCAGTCCGGCAGCTTCGGGGTCGCTCCGTTGATGACGGCGAAATTCACCGTGGCCGTAGCGAGCAGCTCCTCCTGGGCATCACCGCCGCCGCCGTCGCCGTAGACGTCGATCTGCATGACCATCGCGCGCCGGCCGCTGCGCAGCATCCGCGGTACCGCGAACGCCGAGCCTTGCCGGATCGGACGCAGGTAGCGGATGAACAGGTCGGCGGTCGTCATCGTGGTGCCGTCCCGCAGGTAGTCCAGCCCGAACTGTCCGCCCGCGACGTCGACGAGCGTGGCCACCAACCCACCCTGCAGGGCGCCGGATGTGTTGACTACCTGAGGGCTGACCGGCATCGTCATCGCGAATTCGCCGTTGCGAGCGCCCGGCCGTATTCCGATCTGGCTGAACAACTCGCTCAGCGTCGGCGGTGCCGGCGGCACGCCGTCGTCTGCGCCAAGGGCGCGGATGCAGAAGTCGTATAGATGGGCCGAATCAATTGGCGCACCTGTTAATTCGGCTCCCAGCCAATGCAATCGGAGGGCGCCCAAGATGGTCTGCATGACGATCGCCGCGGCGGGCCCGACATCAAGGTTAGGCCGGAAAACTCCTTCGGTGATACCGCGCTGCACGACGTCTCGGACCAGCTCGTGCAGCGGGGAGAGCACCTGGGCATAGTCGCGGGGCCGGGTTTCGGCCAGATGCTGGTTGTACAGGTTCATCGCCCGATTCAGGCTGTCCTGAGTGCTCGACTCAGGCTCGGCGCTTATCCGGTCGATGATCAGTTTGATCGCGGCAGTGCTGTCCAGTCCGTTGGTCTCGGCACGCCAGGTTTGTGCCGACTGCGCCATGGTCCGCTCCAACAGCGCAATCAGCAATTCGTCCTTGCTGCTGAAGTGCTGATAAAACGCCCGCAATGAGGTCTTCGAGCGGGCGACCACCTCTTGCACGGTGAAGTCGGTGCGCCCCGTCTCGCCCAGGATCTCGACGGAGGTCTTGATGAAGCGGGCAGCACGCGTCGTCAATTCGGCTTCGTCATCCGGGGCCATCCCGCCTCCTTATCGCGCGCTGAGGGGCGCTGTGAGAATGAGATTACCGCGGTTTCGGTGGGGACGGTTAGACCGGCGAGACGGGGACCCGGTTATGGCAGCAACGGCAGGCGCCAGACCGGCGTCCCGGGGTCGAGAAACCAGAGCCGGGTGGCGGTCAGCCGCACGATCCGCACTGCGCCGCGGATCATGATCGCCGCGAGGGGCAGGTTGCCGAGCGCCGCGGTCAGGACAGACACTCGCATTTGGCTCGGGCCGGCGGTCATGATGTCGAACCAGGCATCACAGATCAGCAGAACCCCTGTTGTGAACGCGGCGAGCAACACCATCTGTCGGCGCAGCCAGCCCAGCACCGCGGTAGCGATCATGAACGCGATGAGCACACAGTCAAAGCCGATCCACGTCGCCGGCCAGTTATGGGCGACATAGTTCGCGGGCAAGGTGAAGCCGAGGTATACGGTCCACGGGATCAGCGCGATAACGCCGCCCACCATCAGGGTTAACCGGTTTCGCCGCATGCGTCTCGCCATTACTGGTGGCAACACTCCGTCGAGCGGACGCTCCAAACGCCGAATCAAGTCCTTGCGTTCATCTGGTGACATCGCCGCTATATGGGCATCCGACAGCTCGCCGTAGCCAGTCATGAGTCTTGAGTATCCTCGGCCGCTGGCCGACACCGCTTCGCGCGATCATCGTTGAGATTGCGGTCAGGGCTGTTGTTTGAGCGAAATCACGACCCTGAGCGCAACGTCAACGGGGGTGGTTGTGACACGGTCACAACCGGATACCGATCCGGCGTATCACTGAGCCCAATTCTCACTGCAGTCACTATCGTCACAGGTTCGATCCCTGTGCGTCGGCTGTCGACGAACCAACGGGAAAGTCCAGGCACCCTTCGGAGGTTTGACGTTGTCGGTATTTCCCCGACTCGCGCCGATATCGGTGGCGGCGGTGACCGCCATTGGACTCGTGGCTCCGGTCGTCGTGGCTCCTCCAGCGGCCGCCGCACCCTGCGCACAATCGTTCTCCGCGGCAGCGCCGAATGGCGTTCAGGCGTTGCCGGGGGCGGCGGTGCCGCCGGTAGAACATGTGCCGACGGGGCGGATGCCGCGCGGCGCACAGAACCAAGCTGCGCCGCCT
>NZ_JBAUZA010000129.1:0-5661 GCF_049585075.1 Mycobacterium sp. | reverse complement strand
CTAGTGCAGGTGCCGCGGCGCGGTTACGTCCCGTCGCTGGCCTGTGGGCGCTGCCGAGCGATTGCCCGTTGCCGGCATTGCACCGGTCCGCTCTCGTTGGATGACCGCGACGGGACGGCTCCTGTGTGCCGGTGGTGCGGCCGCGCGGATGCCGCGCTGCGGTGTGGGCGCTGTGGGTCGGACGCGGTGCGCGCTGTTGTGGTGGGGGCGCGGCGGACCGCCGAAGAGGTTGGCCGGGCATTCCCGGGTGTCGCGGTGATCACCTCGGCCGGTGAGGCGGTGGTGTCCGAGGTCGACGGTCGCCCGGCACTGGTGGTGGCCACGCCCGGCGCCGAACCCCGTGCTTCCGGCGGGTATGGCGCGGCGCTGTTGCTGGACAGCTGGGCGCTGTTGGGCCGTCAGGATCTGCGCGCGGCGGAGGACGCGCTGCGGCGCTGGATGGCCGCTGCAGCGTTGGTGCGGTCCCGCGATGACGGTGGTGTGGTGACGGTGGTCGCCGAATCATCCGTTCCCACAGTGCAATCGCTGATTCGCTGGGATCCGGTCGGCCACGCGGACGCGGAGTTGGCGGCGCGCACCGAGGTAGCCTTGCCGCCGAGCGTGCACATGGCCGCTCTCGACGGCTCCGCCGAATCGGTGGCAGCGCTGCTCGACGAAGTCCACTTGCCCGATAGCGCCGAACTGCTCGGCCCGGTAGAGCTGCCGCCCGGCGCGCGCCGACCGCCGGGCACTCCAGCCGACGTTGCGGTGATCCGAATGCTGGTGCGCGTGCGCCGCGAGCAAGGTTTGACGCTGACAGGCGAACTGCGTCGCGGCGTCGCCGTCACCAGTGCCCGGCAAACCGACGAGCCCGTGCGAGTGCAGATCGACCCGCTGCAGATCGGCTAGGCAGCCGCTCGCGTTCGTCGGCTGCGCGGTGTGTCGATGAGCGCGGCCCCGTTCTCTATGCGACGATGCGATTGCTAGCCGAGCGCCAATGACGCCAACCGGTCTTTCTTTCCCGCGTCGAGAGAGGTCAGCGATGGCAGCAACAATCACGGATACCACCCGTATCGGGCGCTGCTTGATGTTCGTGCGCGAGCACCTCCAGCAAGCCCGCGACGCCGGCGACGAGATCCGGGCCATGCAATGGGACGCCGTCATGGACCGGCTCATCGACGCTTGGCCACGGCCCCAGCCGCAATGATCATCCAAGCCGTTCACTGCACCGAGCTCGGCTGTGATTGTCCCGGCAACCGTTGGTGGACCGGCTGGATCGGGCCCCGTGAAATCCACATCGTTCCTATCGACGATCTGGCTTCCCATCACGTCGAGGAATGCGGCTGCGACCCGCACATCACGCTGCACGTCGCGGCCGACGGATACGCTTCGTGGCGGGTGTCGCACAACAGCTTCGACCGCCGCGAACTTACGGAGAAGGCAGGCTAATCCTGCTGAGCCGTGTCACGCGTGGCGGGCCGCTTCCTGGGCGAGTTGCACCCGAGAGTTCAGGCCGAGCTTGGTGTACACGTGGGTGAGATGCGTTTGCACCGTGCGGGGTGAGACGAAAAGCCTTGTGGCGATGTCGTTATTGGCCAGTCCTTCGCTGACCAGTTGCACCACTTGACGTTCGGTGGGTGTGAGCGAGGCCCAGCCGCTGGTGGGCCGTTTGCGTTCGCCGCGGCCGCGCTGGGCGTAGGCGATCGCCTCTTCGGTGGACAGGGCCGCGCCTTCGGCCCACGCGCCGTCGAAGTCGTTGTTGTCCAATGCATCTCGCAGCGCCGCCACACAGGCTTCGTAGCTCGCGTCCCAGATCTTGAACCGCACCGCGCCCATGCGTTCCCGAAGTGCCGCCCCTGCGCCTAAAAGGCGGATGGCCTCGCGGTGACCGCCGGCCTGGGCTGCCAGAGTGCCGAGGCACTCCAGGATGTCGGGGATGAACAGGAACGTTTCGACCTCGGCGGCACGTGCGAGGGCGTCGTGGGCGTCACGCTCAGCCTGGTCTAGCTCAGCTTGTGCGATCGCCACCCGGGCGCGCTCCGTCAGTGGGTCCGACATAAAGACGCCCGTCGTTGTCGACACGGCATCGTCGGCCCAGCGGCGCGCCGCGACCAGATCACCGCCCGCCAAGGCCGCCTGCGCGGCAATAACACAATGCATCGCCACAGGCCCCGGCAGGGCACTCACGTGTGCCCAGGCCGCATCGGTCGCGTGCTGCGCCGTCGCAGCATCGCCGGCGGCCAGGGCCGCCATAGCCAATGCCCAGTAGGCGGCGCACGCTTTAAGCCCGCCCAAGTCGGCAGTGGCCTCGATGGCCGCGTCGGCGGCAGCCCGGGCGGCCGCGGTGTCACCGTGGTACGCCAGCGCGAAGGCCCGGGCCACGACGCTATCCACCCTCCAGATCTCATCGTGAGCTGCCTCGGCCTCGTCGGCCAACGCGGCGAATTGTGCTATCGCACCTTCCAGATCACCCTGAAACTGCTGTGCGAGTCCGAGGTACCAGCGGCACCGGCGCGCGTCGAACCGGTCACCTATTGCTTCGGCGAGATCGCGTCCCTCCTCGGCGGTCGCGCGCGCTGCGACCGGGTCACGCACCGCGAGTGCCGCGACAACTTGCGCGACGAGGATCTGGCTGAGCCGCCAGCGGTCGCCCAAATCCCGGGCCAGGCCGTTCGCCTCGGCCAGGTACGAGCCGGCCGCCTCTGAGTCGAAGTACGCAGCGACATAGCCGCACGCGGTAAGTGCACGGATCAGCAGGGCCGGGTCATCGACCTCGCGCGCGATCGCCAGCGCTTGCCGAGCCTGATCCGGGCTCTCGGCGGCGCCCGCCCATACTCCGAGGGTGGCCGTGTCGGCGAGCGCCCGCGCCCGTACCGAGGCCGCCTCCCCAGGCGAGTACGAATCGAGGTCGCTGAGGGCAGCTTCGAACCAGGTCAGTCCTTCCCGGAGACGGCCCCGCGCTTGCCACAGTGGCTGCAGCAACGATGCGAGCGCCAACGCCAGCCCTGTATCGGAGTTTTCGCGGCTCCACGAAAATGCGGCGCGCAGGTTGTCGATCTCGAGGTCGGCCTGCTCGAGACGCCGTTCATAGTCCGTGCATGTCGGTGCGTCAAGCACAGCGGCCAGCGTGGTGTAGTGGTCGCGGTGACGCGTGCGCACGACGTCGGCTTCGCCGGACTCGAGGAGTTTTTCCTGGGCGTATTGGCGCACCGTCTCCGGCAACCGGTATCGCGTTGCGCCACTGGTGTGTTCAGCCACAACAAGGGACTTGTCCACCAGCAGGGTGAGCAGGTCCAGCACCTGGAAACGCTCTACATCGCCGTCGCCGGCGACCGTTTGGGCGGCATCCAGGTCGAAGCCACCCAGGAACGCGGCCAGCCGACGGAATAGGACTCGCTCTGGTTCGGTCAGCAACGTGTGCGACCAGTCCACCGAGGCATGCAGTGTCTGCTGGCGGCGCACCGCGGTGCGCGAGCCACCGGTCAGCAGCCGGAAGCGGTCATGCAAGCTGTCAAGGATCTCGGTCAGCGACAGCGCGCGCACCCGCGCCGCGGCCAATTCGATGGCCAGCGGTATCCCGTCGAGGCGCTGACAGATCTCTGCGACGATCGCCGCATTGTCATCGGTCACGGTGAACCCGGTCTGGGTCAGACGCGCGCGATCGGCGAACAACTCGAGCGCCTCATCGGCCGTCGAGAGCGACGGCACGCGCCACGTCGCCTCACCCATCACGCCGATCGGCTCGCGACTGGTTGCCAGCAGCGTCAGCCCCGGAGCTGCAACCAGCAGAGCAACGACCAGATCCGCGCACGCGTCCAGCAGATGCTCGCAATTGTCCAACACCACCAACATCTGACGATCACGAACAAACCGCAGCAGCGTGTCCACGGTGGAGCGGCCGGGTTGGTCGGGCAGACCCAGCGCGCGGCCGACGGTCAACGGCACCAACTCGGGATCGGTGATCGGCGCCAGATCCACGTACCAGACACCGTCGTCGTATTCGGCCGCGAGCTGGTTCGCCACTTCGACCGCGAGGCGCGTCTTGCCCACCCCACCGGCTCCCGTCAAGCTCACTAACCGGTTTTGCTCCAACAGCTTTCGCACCTCTGTCGTCTGTTGGCTGCGGCCGACGAAGCTGGTGATCTGCGACGGAAGATTATGCGCAGTACTGCTTTTGGCTGTGCGCAGCGGTGGGAAGTCGGTACGCAGATCGGGATGGCACAGCTGCACCACTCGCTCGGGGCGGGGAACGCCGCGCAGCTCGTGACTACCGAGATCGGTCAGCCACGCGTCGGCGGGCAGCATGTCAACAACGAGATCCTCGGTCGTGCCCGACAGCAAGGTCTGGCCACCATGTGCCAGATCGCGCAGCCGCGCCGTGCGATTGATGGTCGAGCCGATGTAATTACTTTCATCGCGCAGCTGTACCTCGCCGGTGTGCACACCAATCCGCAAGCTGATCGGAGCCAACGGTGCCCGCTGCAGTCCCAGCGCACATGCCACCGCGTCACTGGCCCGCGCGAACGCCACCACAAAGCTGTCACCTTCGCCCTGCTCCACCGGGCGTACCCCGCCATAGGCGGTCAACAGATCTGACAGCGTGTGATCCAACCGGGCGAACGCCGCCGTCATCTTCTCGGGCTGGCTTTCCCACAGCCCGGTGGAGTTTTCAACGTCAGCCAACAGCAACGTCACCGTGCCCATCGGCAAAAGCCCGCTCACGCCAAGATCGCTCCAGTCCACCAACGGCGTCTCCGCGCGTGGCTCGATCTCGCTCATGCTAGCCAGCATGCGGCCACCACGGACCGCAAAACATCAGCACAACCGCGTAGATCTCGGCCGATCGTGCACCGATGTTTCAGTTATGGCGGGCGGCTTCCTGGGCGAGCTGCACGCGCGAGCTCAGGCCGAGCTTGGTGTAGACGTGGGTGAGATGGGATTGCACGGTGCGGGGCGAGACGAAAAGCCTTGCGGCGATGTCGTTGTTGGCCAGTCCTTCGCTGAGTAGTCGCACGACATCGCGCTCGGTCGGCGTGAGTGAACCCCAGCCGCTGGTGGGTCGTTTGCGTTCGCCGCGGCCACGTCGCGCGTAGGCGATCGCCTCCTCGATGGATAGGGCCGCGCCTTCGGCCCACGCTGCCTCGAAGTCTTTGTCGCCCATGGCGTCTCGCAGCGCCGTGACCGAGGCTTGGTAGCCGGCGTCATAGATCTTGAAGCGGACTGCGCCCATGCGTTGCCGGATGCTGGATGCCGCGGCGACTAGGCGGGCGGCTTCGCGGTGGCTGCCGACCTGGCCGGCCAGAGCGGCGAGGCACTCCAGGATGTCGGAAATGCCCAGGTACGCCTCGATGTCGCCGGCGATTGCGAGTGCGTCGTGGGCGTCGCGTTCGGATTGCTCCGGCTCACCCTGCGCGATCGCCACCTGTGCGCGCGTCGTGAGCGCCGCCATCAGAAACCAGCCGGTCGTCGTCGTGACGGCGTCGTCGGCCTCGCGGCGGGCCGCGAGCAGATCCCCGCCCACCAATGCGGCCTGCGCACTGACCACGCGCAGCACCGCCGCCATCGCGGGCAGGACACTCATGTGCTGCCCGGCCTTCTCGGTCGCGTCCTGCGCCGTTTCGAGATCGCCGGCGGCCAGGGCCGCGTGTGCCAACCCCGTGTAGGCGGTGCCCGCGGCAAGCC
>NZ_JBAUZA010000128.1:0-4241 GCF_049585075.1 Mycobacterium sp. | reverse complement strand
CTGGTGCTACTGGCCGAGCGACCCATGCACGGCTACGAGATGATCCAGGAGATCGCCGAGCGCAGCCAGGACCTGTGGCGCCCCAGCCCCGGCTCGGTCTACCCGACCCTGCAGCTGTTGGTCGATGAGAGCCTGATTGTCGGCACCGAAACCGAAGGCAGCAAAAAGCTTTTCGAGTTGACCGATGCCGGCCGAGCCGCTGCGGAGAAAGTCGAGACACCACCGTGGGACGAGATCGCCGACGGTGTCGACCCCTCCCATCTGAACCTGCGCGCCGCCGTTGGACAACTGTTCGGCGCTGTAGCGCAATCCGCTCACGCCGCCAGTGCCGAGCAGCAGCAACGCATCATCGAGATCGTCAACAACGCTCGCCGCGAGATTTACACGATCCTCGGCGAAGACGACTGATCAAGCCGCGACGGTGGGGGCCAGCACGTTCTGGTCCCCACCGGAGCTACACCTCAACCCAATCGAGCGTGCGCTGAACGGCTTTGCGCCATCCCGCATACCCTGCCGAGCGCTCGTCGTCGCTCCACCGCGGCGTCCACCGGGTGCCCTCCTGCCAATTCGTGCGCAGCTCATTCGGGTCGGCCCAGAAGCCGACCGCCAAGCCCGCCGCGTAGGCCGCGCCCAACGCAGTGGTCTCAGCGACCACCGGCCGCACCACGTCGACACCCAAGACGTCAGCCTGAATCTGCATGCACAACTCGTTGGCGGTAATCCCGCCGTCGACCTTCAGCACCTCAAGGCGCACACCCGAATCCGCTTGCATCGCATCGACCACATCGCGGCTCTGGTAGCAGATCGACTCCAACGTCGCGCGGGCTAAATGTGCGTTGGTGTTGTAACGCGACAGCCCGACGATCGCGCCACGGGCATCGGAGCGCCAATACGGTGCGAACAAGCCGGAAAACGCCGGAACGAAGTACACCCCGCCGTTGTCGTCGACCTGACGGGCCAGTGCTTCGCTTTGCGCAGCTCCGCTGATGATGCCCAACTGGTCGCGCAACCATTGCACCGCCGAACCGGTCACGGCGATCGAACCCTCAAGCGCGTAAACGGGTTTGGCATCACCGAACTGGTAGCACACCGTCGTCAGCAGACCGTTACCGGACCGTACGATCTGCTCACCGGTATTCAGCAGCAGAAAATTACCAGTGCCGTAGGTGTTCTTGGCCTCGCCGGGCTCCAGGCATACCTGACCGACCATCGCCGCATGCTGGTCACCGAGAATCCCGGTGATCGGCACCTCGCCGCCCAGGGGTCCTGCCTCCAGCGTGACGCCGTAGGGCTGGCGCGGTGACGACGCGGCAATCGACGGCAGCATCGCGCGCGGGATGTCGAAAAAGGACAGCAACTCGTCGTCCCAGTCCAGCGTCTCCAAGTCCATCAGCATTGTTCGGCTGGCGTTGGTGACATCGGTGACATGAACTCCGCCGCGAGGTCCGCCGGTCAGATTCCACAGCAGCCAGGTGTCCGGCGTACCGAACACGGCCTCGCCACGCTCGGCAGCTGCGCGCACTCCCTCGACGTTCTCCAGAACCCATTGCAGCTTGCCGCCGGAGAAGTACGTGGCCGGCTGCAGACCGGCTTTACGCCGAATCACGTCGCCGCGACCGTCGCGGTCGAGCGCCGACGCGATGCGGTCGGTACGGGTATCCTGCCAGACAATCGCATTGCAGTACGGTCGGCCGTTATGCCGATTCCACACCAGCGTCGTCTCTCGCTGATTCGTGATCCCCAGCGAAACAATGTCTTTCGACGACAAGTTGGTCGTGTTCAGCGCTGACATCAGCGCCGAGCTAGTGCGCTCCCAGATCTCGATCGGATTGTGCTCGACCCAGCCGCCGCGCGGCAGAATCTGCTCGTGCTCAAGCTGATGGCTGCCAACTTCGGTGCCATCGTGATCGAATATCATGCAGCGGGTACTGGTGGTGCCCTGGTCGATCGAAGCGATGAATTCGGCCAACTGCTGTCCTCCCGCGGGATGGCGACGATCGAGCGCTCGCAGCGCTGACAATACGCTCGACTTTTACGACGCCGGTGCTTGCGCAGTTCCTCCTAAACCGGTTCCATCGGCATTGTGGGCGACGAGGTGAAGCGGACCACCTACGACCGCGTACACCGACAGGAGTACCGGCGCAAGGTGCAGTTGTGCCTGGACGTCTTCGAAACCATGCTCGCGCAGGCCAGCTTCGATTTCGAGCGCCGACTCACCGGGACGGAAATCGAATGCAATCTGGTCGACGACGATTATCAGCCAGCGATGTCGAACCAAGACGTGCTGGCCGCCATCGCCGACCCGGCCTATCAGACCGAATTAGGTAAATACAACATCGAATTCAACGTGCCGCCCCGGCCGCTGGCCGGCCACACCGGGGTGGATTTGGAAGCCGAGGTGCGGGCCAGTTTGAACGCCGCCGAGACCAAGGCCAGCGCCGGAGGGGCCCACATCGTCATGATCGGAATCCTGCCGACGCTGATGCCCGAGCACCTCGCCGACAATTGGATGAGTCAATCGAGTCGATATGCGGCCCTTAACGACTCAATCTTCAAAGCCCGCGGCGAAGACATCCAAATCGACATCGACGGACCGGAGCCCCTGCATTTGAACTCGACGTCCATCGCCCCCGAATCCGCTTGCACGAGTATGCAGTTGCATCTGCAAGTGTCGCCGGCCGATTTCGCCAATCACTGGAACGCTGCGCAGGTACTGGCCGGCCCGCAGCTGGCGTTGGGAGCGAACTCGCCATACTTGTTCGGCCATCAGCTGTGGTCGGAGACCCGCATCGAGCTCTTCGCGCAGTCCACCGATACCCGCCCCGATGAACTCAAGGCCCAGGGCGTGCGGCCGCGGGTGTGGTTCGGTGAACGTTGGATTACCTCGATCTTCGACCTGTTCGAAGAGAATGTCCGTTACTTCCCGTCGTTGCTGCCGGAGGTGTCCGACGAGGACCCGGTTGCCGAACTCGCCGCCGGGCGCACCCCCCAGCTCTCCGAGTTACGCCTGCACAACGGCACGGTGTACCGGTGGAATCGGCCGGTGTATGCAGTGGCGGCTGGTCGGCCGCATCTGCGGGTGGAAAACAGGGTACTGCCGGCCGGGCCGACGGTGATCGACATGCTGGCTAACTCAGCTTTCTACTACGGGATGTTGCGCACGCTGTCTGAGGAGGACCGTCCGCTGTGGACAAAGATGAGTTTTGCTGCAGCCCAACGGAATTTCATCGAGGCCGCTCGCTACGGGATGCAGGCGAGCCTGTACTGGCCCGGGCTGGGCCAGGTGACCTCTGAGGAATTAGTGCTCGGCAAGCTGCTGCCGATGGCGCATGAGGGGCTCGAGCGGTGGGGCGTCGCGACCGAGGTGCGCGACCGGTTCCTCGGCGTGATCGAGGGCCGCGCCCGCACCGGCCGCAATGGCGCGGTCTGGCAGGTCTCGACGGTGCGTGCGCTAGAAGCCGGCGGATTGTCCCGGCCGGCAGCGCTGGCCGAGATGCTGCGGCGTTACTGCGAGTACATGCACACCAACGAACCCGTGCACACCTGGGACTCATCAGCGGGTTAAGCGCTGCCCCGGCTGCACCGGTACGTTGGAATACATGCCGAATGAAGTAATGGATTGGGATAGCGCATATCGCGGGCAGGCCATGTTCGAAGGCCCACCGCCGTGGAACATCGGTGAGCCGCAGCCGGAATTGGCCGCGCTGGCCGCGGCCGGCAAGTTCCGCAGCGATGTGCTCGATGCCGGATGCGGCTACGCCGAGCTGTCACTGGCTCTTGCGGCCGACGGCTACACCGTGGTCGGCGTCGACCTGACGCCCACAGCCATCGCCGCCGCCAACCGGGCGGCGCAAGAACGCGGGCTGAGCACAGCCAGTTTTGTGCAGGCCGACCTCACCGGGCTCACCGGCTACGACGGCCGGTTCAACACGGTGGTGGACAGCACGCTGTTTCACTCGCTGCCCGTCGAGGGCCGCGACGGCTACCTGCGCTCGGTGCACCGGGCGGCGGCCCCGGGGGCGAACTACTACGTGCTGGTGTTCGCCAAGGGCGCCTTCCCCCCGGAAGCTGAACAGGGGCCCAACACCGTTGACGAAGACGAGTTGCGAGACGCGGTATCGAAGTACTGGGAGATCGACGAGATCCGGCCGGCGTTCATTCATGCGAACATCCCGCCGAATATCCCCGATGCGCCGTTCCAGATGCCGGAGTTCCCTCGCGACGACAAGGGCCGCGCGAAG
>NZ_JBAUZA010000127.1:0-8685 GCF_049585075.1 Mycobacterium sp. | reverse complement strand
GGTCTCAACCGCTCCGGCGATGTGAAGTTTTCGGCTCTGACCTACGACGACTCGCAGAAAACCAGACCCGCCGATTGGCTGGCCGAGCACGGCTGGACGGTGGAACCTGTTCGCGCCAACCCGGAATTGCAGGCCGAATATGGCCGCACCCCAGCCGAAGTCGACCTACAAGTCGACCGAATCATGCACTCGGAATACATCACCGCGACCCGCTAAAGTACTACGACGTGCAGTTCTGGTCCGGCACAGCGTTTATGGACTCGGCGGAGGCGCTGGCCGTCGCGAGGATGCTCGACGACGCCGGCTACGACGGGGTGATCTGTGCTGACCATTTGATTTATCCACGTGTCCTACAGTCGCCATACCCCACCGGGGCGGAGCGTCCGCCGTGGTCGCCGGAGACAGCGTGGCCGGACTCGTGGATCCTGATCGGCGCGATGGCGGCGGTGACGCGTCGGTTGCGGTTCTCCAACGCCGTGTACGTCGCCCCCGCCCGCCCGTTGTTGGAGGTCGCCAAACAGGTGGCCACCGCGTCGGTCATTTCCGAGGGCCGGGTGTCGCTGGCGGTCGGCGCCGGCTGGATGCGTGAGGAATTCGAACTGCTGGGACAAGATTTCGGCAATCGGGGCAAGCGGCTCGACGAGATGATCCCGGCCTTACGCGCGCTGTGGCAGGGCGGTTGGGTGTCGTGGAGCGGCCACTACTACCAGGTGCCCGAGTTGATGCTCGAGCCGCACCCCACCACGCCGGTGCCGATTCTGTGCGGCGGCGAATCGGAGGTGGCGCTGCGCCGGGCCGCTCGGCTGTGCGACGGATGGGTCGGCACGGCCTACGTGTGGGACGACGCGGTTGGCTACGCGCAGAAGCTGACGGCGTTGCGGCGCGAGTACGGGCGGGACGGCGAACCGTTCGAGATCATGCTGGCGCTGATGGAACCGCCGTCTGTCGATCTTTACCGGCGTGCCGAGGACGTCGGGATCACGGCGGTGATGTGCGCTCCCTGGATGGGTGCCGAGGACGGCTACCGACCGTCGATCGAGCGGTTCGCGCAGACCGTGATCGAGAAGTTCCGCTAGCGGCTAGAGCCGGTGGGGCACGTCGTTGACCAAGCCGCCGTCCATCACGAATTCCGCGCCGGTGGCATACGAGGATTCGTCGCTGGCCAAAAACACCACGAAGGTGGCGACCTCGTCGGACTGCCCTGGGCGGCCGATCGGGACGGTGACCATGTTGTCGGGGAAGTGCTTGGTCATCGGGGTGCGGATGAAGCCGGGGTGGATGGAGTTGACCCGGATGTTGTGCGAGCCCAGTTCCAGAGCGGCTGATTTGGTCAGGCCGCGCACCGCCCACTTGGAGGCGACGTAGGGGTGCACCATGATGGCGCCGCGTAGCCCTTCGATGGACGAGACGTTGATGATCGAGCCGCCGCCTGCGGCCTTCATCGGTTCGACCGCGGCCTGGATTCCGTGGAACGTACCGTTCAAGTTGACGTCAATGACCTTGTGCCACTTGGCCAAATCGAACTGGCCAAGCTGGCCCAGCGCCACGATGCCGGCGTTGTTGACCAACACGTTGAGCTTGCCGAAGTCGTTGACCGCGGTGGATACTGCGGCTTCCCAGTCGTCGGGCTGGGTGACGTCGAGATGGACATAGCGCGCCGCGTCACCGATCTCATCGGCCAGTGCCTTGCCTTCATCGTCGAGGATGTCGCCGATCACCACTTTGGCACCCTCGCTGACCAGCAATCGGGCATGAGCAGCGCCCATCCCCCGAGCGCCGCCGCTGATCAATGCAACTTTTCCGTCCACACGTCCCATGACGCGTCAGGCTACCGCAGCCGGAAGCCGAACTAGAACTTGTTCCAACGCTGCGCTCACGCCTGCACACTGGGAAACAATCGGACAATGAGCGTCGCCACCTCTTTACTCATCGCGTGCAGCGGGTTTCTGTTCGCCGTGCTGTGGATGGATCTGATGTTCGATGCGCAGGTGCTCGCGGGCCGCAATCCCGGCGGTGACCTCCCCGAACGCGCGCTGGTTTCCATCGCGGGCTATTACCGGCGTGCAGTCACCGAATCCGGCCCGATGAGCCGGCTCATCGTGGTCGTCATGGTGGTGTTGCTGGCAGCGTTGGGGTTCCGCGCGGCCCGAGGGCACGACCCGGCCTGGTTACTGGCGGTGTCGGCGCTGCTGGCAGCGGGCCCGATTCTGCTGGCGCTCACGCATACGGTTCCCAGCGCGGCCCGCCTCGGCAGTCGTTCGGGCGGCGCATGCGAACAAACCGCCCTGGCGCGGTCCATCTGGCGTGATCATCTGGTGTGTGCGGGGTGCATGCTGGCTTTCCTGGTGCTGTGGGTAGCCCATAACGAGATGCTCTGAGGCACCCGGGTGGTCACAACACGACAATTCCGTACTAAACTAGAACACGTTTCAGTTAGCGAAACGCCGCGAGCAAGCAGACCAGTAAGGAATCAGGCATGCACACTCCCATCTGCGACGAGCTCGGCATCGAGTTCCCGATCTTCGCGTTCACACACTGCCGCGATGTCGTCGTCGCGGTGAGCAAGGCCGGCGGTTTCGGCGTGCTGGGGGCGGTCGGCTTCACGCCCGAGCAGCTTGAGATCGAGCTGAAGTGGATCGACGAGAATATCGGCGATCACCCGTACGGCGTCGACATCGTGATCCCGAACAAGTACGAGGGCATGGACTCGCACCTATCGGCGGAGGAGCTGGCCGACACGCTGCGCAAGATGGTGCCGCAGGAGCACCTCGACTTCGGGAAGAAGATTCTTGCCGATCACGGTGTGCCGATCGAGGACAGCGACGGCGACAGCCTGCAGCTCCTTGGGTGGACCGAGGCGACGGCCACGCCGCAGGTCGAGGTGGCGCTCAAGCACCCGAAAGTGAAAATGATCGCCAACGCGCTCGGCACACCGCCGGCCGACATGATCAAGCACATTCACGACGCCGGGCTCAAGGTGGCCGCGCTGTGCGGCTCCCCCTCGCAGGCACGCAAGCACGCCGACGCCGGCGTCGACATCATCATCGCGCAGGGCGGCGAGGCCGGCGGGCACTGCGGCGAGGTCGGCTCAATCGTGCTGTGGCCTCAGGTCGTCAAGGAGGTTGCCCCGGTACCGGTGCTGGCCGCGGGCGGCATCGGCAGCGGTGAGCAGATTGCCGCGGCACTGGCGTTGGGCGCGCAAGGCGCGTGGACCGGATCGCAATGGTTGATGGTCGAGGAATCTTCGAACACCCCGGTTCAGCAAGAGGCGTACGTCAAGGCGGGTAGCCGTGACACCGTCCGCAGCCGGTCGTTCACGGGTAAGCCTGCCCGCATGTTGCGCAACGACTGGACCGAGGCGTGGGAGGCCCCGGACAACCCGAAGCCGCTCGGTATGCCATTGCAGTACATGGTCTCTGGCATGGCGGTTCGGGCCACCAACAGGTATCCGAACGAGAGCGTCGATGTCGCGTTCAACCCGGTCGGTCAGGTCGTCGGCCAGTTCACCAAGGTGGAGAAGACGTCGACGGTCATCGAACGCTGGGTGCAGGAATACCTCGAAGCGACGAACCGGTTGGACGAGCTCAACGAGGCCGCCTCCGTCTGACGAACAGTCCTGCGCGCCAGGATTATTCGTCGTCGGCGGGCTTGCCGGTGAAGACCTCTTTGGCGCGGTCGACGGCGTAGGTGGCGATGTCGATCGAGTTGTGCACGATGTCTCCGGCGCCGCCGGAGACATCCCCTTTGATGATGTGGCCCGCGTCTTCGACGATGTCCGACGACCGCTCAACGGCGTTCGCCACGATGTCTCTGGCAGCGTCGATCGCATCCTTGGCGTTGAAGCCCATTGCAGTCCCCTGTTTGTGTTGTGGTTAGCCGGTCTGGCCGGTATCCGACGGGAAGCCTCCGCCGGGCCGCGGGAATCCACCGCCGGTCAATTGTCCGACCTGCCAACCGTGTTCGGTGCAGAGCATTGGAAGCCCGTCGGGCGTCTGGGCCGACGCACCTCGGGGGTTGTCGCACTTGGCGCCGATCTGTTGAACGCCATAGAGCGGGTACGTGATCACCCAGAACCCCGATTGCGCGGCCGGGAACTGGTTGATGATGAAGTGGCACGCCTCGGCCTGACCGCCCGGGCCGCGCCCGAAGATGAACCGCTCGTAGTTGTCGCACGGCGCGCCCAGCGACGCGTCGTAGTTCATTCCCGGCACGTCGCCGTCGTAATGCGGGTCGGCGACGGCGGCCGGCGCCAGGCCGACAGCCGTACCGGTGATCGCGGCGGCGATGAACAGTTCACGAATCATGACGGCAAGCATAGTCAGCGCGGCCAGGCCCGCATGGCGGTTTCGCACGGTGGCATCCAGCCGGTCGCTCAGCGGTCAGCGGGCCGGTAAGTGCAGATCAGGACGCCGGTGGCGGTGGGCGTCGCCGAGACCAGCTCGAGCGCGCGGGCCGAGCCGTTGTCAGGGAACAACCGCTTGCCGCCGCCGAGCAGGATCGGCTCGATCATCAGGCGGTATTCGTCGACAAGTCCCTGCGCGATCAGCTGCCCAGCTAGCGATGCGCTGCCCATCACCTGGAGTGCTTTGCCGTCCCGCGCCCGCAGCTCGCGCACCGCACCGATCGCGTCTTCAGCGGGCAGCAGGGTCGACCCGGACCAGGTGAGATCCGGTTGCGTCAGCGTCCGAGACGCCACGTATTTGGGTATCTCATTCATCCGGTCGGCGAACGGATCACCCGCGCGGCTCGGCCAGGCGGCAGCCATGGTCTGCCAGGTACGTCGGCCGAACAGCAGTGCCTCGGTTGCGGAC
Organism: Mycobacterium sp.; assembly: GCF_049585075.1. Taxonomy (GTDB): domain Bacteria; phylum Actinomycetota; class Actinomycetes; order Mycobacteriales; family Mycobacteriaceae; genus Mycobacterium. The sequence continues at coordinate 3,874 of NZ_JBAUZA010000127.1, read as the reverse complement.
ATGATTTCGCCGACCGCCGGTCCCATCGTGTCTGGGTCAAAGTACGGCATCGACCATCCGCCGTGACGGAATCCGCCGTCGGTGTCCTCCTCCGGGCCGCCGGGCGCCTGCACCACACCGTCGAGGCTGATGAAGTCACTGACAACGATGCGCATGATCGATCCCTTCACTGGTTGCCCTGCCTGGCACTAGATCAAGACCTTCGAGCTAACCGAAACTCATCGGAGCCGGTCGCGAGAACACGTTTCAATCTGTGCCCGGCAATCCGCCGGGAACACGTTCCATCTCGGCGGTCTCGATGCTTTACTGAGCCAGAACACGTCATCTGCAAGTCGTATTCATAGTCGTATTCCTAGGAGTGCCCCCTATGCCGACTCCGAATATCCCGCCCGGATTCGATTTCACTGATCCCGACATTCACGCCGACCGGCTGCCGGTGGAAGAGCTGGCCGAGCTCCGGAAGACCGCGCCGATCTGGTGGAACGAGCAGCCGGTCGGGGCCGGCGGGTTCGATGACGGCGGTTTCTGGGTGGTGTCCAAGCACAAGGACGTCAAGGAGATCTCACTGCGCAGTGACGTCTTCTCCAGCCTGGCAAAGACCGCCATACCGCGCTATAAGGACGGAACGGTCGGTGAGCAGGTCGAGCGCGGCAAGTTCGTCCTACTGAATATGGACGCGCCGCAGCACACCCGGCTGCGCAAGATCATTTCGCGGGCCTTCACTCCCCGGGCCATCGAGCGGCTGCGCGAAGACCTCGCCGAGCGCGCGCGGCGCATTGTGGAGGCCGCGGCGCTCGAGGGCTCCGGCGACTTCGTCGAACAGGTGTCGTGCGAGCTGCCGTTGCAGGCCATCGCCGGGCTGATGGGCGTTCCGCAGGAAGACCGCAAGAAACTCTTCCACTGGTCCAATGAGATGGTCGGCGACCAGGATCCCGAGTTCGCGAACAACGATGCGATCACCGCCTCGGTCGAACTGATCATGTACGGCATGCAGATGGCCGCCGACCGCGCACAGCACCCGGGCGATGACCTCGTCACGAAGCTGATCGAGGCCGACATCGATGGCCACAAGCTCTCTGACGACGAGTTCGGCTTTTTCGTTATCCTGTTGGCCGTCGCCGGCAACGAGACCACCCGCAACTCCATCACCCAGGGCATGATGGCGTTCACCGACTTCCCCGATCAGTGGGAGCTGTTCAAAAAAGAGCGTCCGGCGACCACCGCCGACGAGATCGTCCGCTGGGCCACCCCGGTGACGTCGTTCCAGCGGACCGCCCTGCAGGACTACGAGCTGTCCGGCGTCCAGATCAAGAAGGGCCAGCGGGTGGTGATGGTGTACCGGTCGGCCAATTTCGACGAGGAAGTCTTCGACGACCCGTTCAGCTTCAACATCTTGCGTGATCCCAACCCGCACGTCGGGTTTGGCGGCACCGGTGCGCACTACTGCATCGGGGCTAACTTGGCGCGAATGACGATCGACCTGATCTTCAACGCGATCGGCGACGGTATCCCCGATCTGGAATCGATCGGCAAACCCGAGCGGCTGCGTTCGGGTTGGCTCAACGGCATCAAGCACTGGCAGGTCGACTACCACACCAATGGGGCGAAATCCCCTGCAGCGCACTAACATCAACTGCATGGCTACGCATCGAGCTGTTCACGTAAAGTCCGCCGGAGCACCGTTAGAACTGGTCGATGTCGAAACCAAGCCCCCGGGCCGCGACGAGGCGCGGCTGACGGTCACAGCGTGTGGGATCTGCGGCACCGATGCACACTTTGTCACAGGCGGCTTCCCGGGCATGACGTGGCCGTTGACTCCCGGGCACGAAATCGCCGGAACGATCGCCGAACTCGGAGCGGGCGTAGAGGGTTTCGCGGTCGGCGATCGCGTCGCGGTCGGGTGGTTCGGCGGCTGCTGCTACCACTGCGATCAATGCCGAAAAGGCCAGTTCATTCATTGCGAGAACGGGAAGGTCCCGAGTTACCAATATCCCGGCGGATATGCAGAGTCGGTGACTGTCCCGGGGAGTGCGCTGGCCCGGATACCGGCAGGGCTTTCCGACGCGGCAGCCGCGCCGATGGGTTGCGCCGGGGTTACCACCTACAACGCCTTGCGCCACACGAAGGCGGTGGCCGGCGACCGAGTCGCCATCCTCGGTGTCGGCGGACTCGGCCACCTCGGGCTGCAGTTCGCCCGGGCGATGGGTTTTGAGACCATCGCAATCGCACGCGGCAGCGGCAAAGAGGAGGACGCCCGGAAGTTGGGCGCCCACCACTACATCGACTCCACCGCCGGCGATCCCGCCGAAGCGCTGAAGGCCCTGGGCGGCGCGGCGGTCGTGCTGGCCACTGCGGGCAACTCGCCCGCCATGGCCGCAACGGTCGGCGGGATATCGCCGCAGGGTGAGCTAGTCACCATCGGCGTCACGCCTGAACCGTTGCCGATCAGTCCCATCCAGCTCATCACCCCTGGTGTCAGCGTCGTCGGCCATCCCTCCGGCACTGCGAAAGACGTCGAAGACACTATGCATTTCGCGGTTCTGTCCGGTGTTCGGGCGTGGATCGAGGAGCTGCCGCTAGCTCAGGCCGCTGAAGGCTATGCGACTTTAGAGCAAGGGCGAGCGCACTACCGCACCGTCTTGACCATGTGACACAGTCGGTCCGTGACCGGCATGTGGACTCTTCCCGCATCGGACGGTGAGCTGTTGATTCGCACCGGTGTCGCCGGCCGAGCGTCGAAGATGGGTCACCGCCTCACCATCGCGATGCGCCGCTGGCAGGCCACGGTGCGATGGTCGGATGGTGTGCCTGTCGCGGCGCAGCTCACGGTCGACGTGGATTCGCTTGAAGTCGTCCAGGGCGAAGGTGGCCTGACGCCCTTGTCCGGGCCGGAGAAGATCCTGGTGCGGTCCAACGCTTTACGACAGTTGGGTGCGCGACGCTTTCCAAAGATCTGCTTCGAGGCCGACAGCATCGAGCGCAGCCAGGCCGGTTACCGTCTGGCCGGGCCGCTGCAGATCCGAGGAAAGACACGGCCCCACGTAATCGATTTGCGCACTGAGGATCTCGGCAAGATTTGGCGCCTGTCCACAGAGGCTGTCGTTCGCCAATCCGACTTTGGAGTCAAACCATACTCGTTGGTCATGGGCGCGTTGAAAGTCGCCGACGACGTCACCATCTTGTTCACCGCGAAGCATGAAAAGGGGTAAAGATGCGGATCGGAGTAGTGTTCCCGCAGACCGAAATTGGCGCCGATGCAGGTGCGGTGCGGGCCTATGCCGAGCACGTCGAAGGACTTGGATTTGCCCACCTACTCGCCTACGACCACGTCGTCGGTGCCGATCCGAAGGTGCATGTCGGCTGGGACGGGTTTTATGACCTGCACAACACCTTCCACGAACCGATGGTGACATTCGGCTACCTCGCCGCGGTGACTACGTCGCTGGAATTGGTGACCGGGATCGTGATTTTGCCGCAGCGACAAGCCGTCCTGGTCGCCAAGCAGGCGGCCGAGGTGGACCTACTCAGCGGCGGCCGGTTACGCCTGGGCGTCGGACTTGGCTGGAACGCAGTCGAATACGAGGCACTGGGCGAAGACTTCTCGAACCGCGGCAAGCGCAGCGAGGAGCAGGTCGACCTGATGCGCAAGTTGTGGACCGAACAGAGCGTTACCTATCACGGCACGTATCACCGGGTGACCGGAGCCGGGCTGGCGCCGCTGCCGATACAGCGGCCGATCCCGGTGTGGTTCGGGGCGGCCTCGCCACGTGCATGCCGGCGCGCCGGTCGCCTCGGCGACGGCTGGTTTCCCATGGTGGGCCCCGGCCCGAAACTCGACCAGGCGCGGCAGGAGGTAGCGCAAGCCGCAACGGAG
>NZ_JBAUZA010000126.1:0-8394 GCF_049585075.1 Mycobacterium sp. | reverse complement strand
ACCGTGCGCATCGATGCGCACCACGTCGCCGGTCTTGAACCAGCCGTCGGCGGTGAAGTTGTCAGCGCCTCGGCCACGGTGATAGCTGGCTGCGACCCACGGCCCGCGGACTTCGAGTTCGCCCGTGGCCGCGTCGTCCCAGGCGATGAATTGCCCCTCGTCATCCCGCGCGCGCATCTCGAACAGCGGGCTGGCGACGCCCTGCCGGACGCGGTATCCGTACTGCTCGTCTGCAGCGCTCTCGTCGTGGCTGACCGGTAGCCGGCAGACCGACCCAAGGGGCGCAGTCTCGGTCATGCCCCAGGCCTGAATGACGGTGAGGCCATGACGGTCGAACCCCTCGAACATCGACCGTGGCACGGCGGCTCCACCGACCACCAAGCGATCCAGGGCCGACAGGTCCCACCGGCCGGGTTCGGCATCGATCGCTGCCAGCATCGCCATCCACACGGTGGGCACGCCCGCTGTCATCGTTACTCGCTCGGTGGCGCACAGGTTGAGCACGCTCTCGGCGTCCAGCCGTGGACCCGGTAAGACCAGACCCGCTCCGGCGAGCGCCGCGGCGTACGGCAGTCCCCAGGCGTTTGCATGGAACATCGGGACGACCGGAAGGATTGTGTCCCTTGCCGATACGGTCAGCTGATCGGGCAGGGCAGCAACCAACGAGTGCAGCACGAGGGCGCGGTGCGAGTAAACGACGCCTTTGGGTCGGCCGGTCGTGCCCGACGTGTAGCACATCGCCGCCGCGCGACGTTCGTCGAGCGTGGGCCACTCGACCGGTTCACCGCTAGCGACAAGCAACTCGTAATCGAGCGTCCCGGCCGGGGCCTCGCCCGAGTGAGTGACGACGATGACATGCGCGAAATCGCCTCCGGCCCGGAATGTTTCGAAGACCTCCAGCAGTGACTCGTCGACGACGATCACCTTGTCCTGCGCGTCGTCGACGATATAAGCGAGTTCGTCAGGGAACAGGCGGGGATTCAGCGTGTGGATGACTGCACCCATCGCGGGAATCGCGAAGTACAGCTCGAGGTGCTCGCTCTGGTTCCACAACAGTGTGGCAACCGGATCTCCCTCGCGGACGCCGAGTTCGGCCAACGCGCCGGCAAGCCGCCGGGCCCGGCCGGCGCAGGAGCCGAGTGTTGTGCGAGTGACCGCTCCAGACGGCCGCCGGGACACCACCTCTCGATCGGCGTGAAAGCTCTCAGCGCGCTCGATGATGCTCGTCAGCGTGAGCTGGTAGTCGTCCATGCTGCCGCCGCTGAGGATGTGTTCGGTCACGAGCTAGCCAGCTTCTCGATCGACGGGTTTACGGCGGCGTGTTTTTGTGCCAGGTCACGAAGCTCGTCCAGCCCAACCCGGATGGCATCGAGAAGGGGCCACGGGTCATCCAGCTGTTCGCGATCGACGACGATCCCGAACTCGAGGGAGTCTTGGTAGCTGATCACGGTGATGTTCAGGCCGATCCCATCGAGCACCCCGGAGATCGGGAATTGCGCTCGCTGGCGTGCGCCGCCGAGATACAACGGCGCCTTGGGGCCTGGAACGTTCGAGATCGCGACGTTGACGGGCTGGTCTATACCGCGGATGCCGGCTAGCCGGGACATCGCGCGGGCTGCCTGGGCCAGCAGGGCTGGCGGGATGAAATGGTTGGCATCCTGCATGAGTGACGCCGGCAGCGCGCGGTGGCGTTCCTTGGCGGCCTTCATCGTCTCGTTGATTCGGCGTAGGCGCTGCACGGGGTCGGTCGTCTCGGTCGGCAGCTCGGCGATCATGACTGAGACCCGGTTGCCGAAGGTTCCCATCTGCTCGGGTGTTCGGACCGACACCGGAATGAAGCCCAGCAGCGGTTCGGCCGGGAGCTCTCCACGCTCGTCCAGCCAGGAGCGCAGGCCGGCCGCAGAGATGGCCAGAACGACATCGTTGACTGTGCATCCGAACGTGTTCTTGATCATCTTGACGTCATCGAGGGACAGCGACTCGAACGCGACCCGGCGGTGCGCCGACAGCCGGGTTTGAAATCGGGTCTGGGGCGCGACGAGGTGATTGCCCTGCAGGGCAGGTCCGCCCCTGCCCGCGGGAAGGAGCCGCTTGACCAGTCGACTGCTCCGCGCGATCGCCTTCACACCGGGAAGGTGGCGAATCGTCGGTACGTCGTCGAGGTGCGGCAGTGTGGTGGGCGCTGCGCGCAACGCACGCAGCGGCTGGCGCCACATCCCGACCAGACCACGGCCCAGCATCTCCACTTCGGACGGGAAGCGCTCCGCCACGACCGCAGGCGCCGAATTCAGGTCCCGGCCGGTCGCGGTGTCGTCGAGAAGCAGACTCATAACTTCCGCGCCGGATACGCCATCGACAGCCGCGTGGTGCATCTTCGTCATCACCGCCACGGTGCCGTCCTCCAGACCGTGGATGACGTACAGCTCCCACAGCGGGCGCGCCCGATCCAGCTGCCTGCCGATCAGGCGAGATACCAGCTCGGCCAGCTGCCGCTGAGTGCCCGGCGCAGGAAGTGCGGCCTCCCGAACGTGGTACTCGACGTCGAAAGTGCCGTCGTCGAACCAGTACGGGTGGTCGAGGCCGAACGGCACGAGCGCCAGCCGCCAACGGAACGTCGGCAGCAGGTGCATGCGCGCGGTCACCAGCTCACGAACCAGCGCCGCATCCAGCGGGCGTCCCGACGCGGTGTGCGCGTCGAACACTCCCAATATGCTCACGTGTCCTGGGGTGCGGTCGTTTTCCATGGCCAGGAACTGGGCATCGAGGCGTGTTAGTTGTCGCATGCGTCGATCGTCGTCCCCCGTGGCCGCCATCCGCTCGTCTGCTTGCGCCAACATTGGGTGCCGCGGTTGTCGAATATCCACACCGCCGCGAAGTGCAGCGATAGCGTGCAAAGCGTGCAGCCGGCCTGGGTGGGTGCTCAGGGCAAGACCGAGCGACGCCTGTGGTCGACGGTTCTCCAGAAGGCGGCCGTTGAACTCACGGAACGTGCCCGCGAGATATCCGATGCGGTCACGGTCTACACGAGTGAGCGGCTGCCCGAGCTGCTCGATAATTCCGAGGCGCTGGAAGCGAACCGGGCCAGCACGGAGGCCAGTATCCGCGACTTCGCGGAAGTGCTGCGGTCGGGTGCCGATCCCGTGAAGGCGATCAAGCTCGGCTCCGCGACCGTCGATTATGCCCTTGATGGCGCCCAACACGGCGTGCCGCTGACCACGCTGACGCGCAGTTACCGGCTTGGTCACGCCGCGACGTCTCAACAGCTCAAGGCGATTCTCGCCCAGCACGTGGCGGACGCAGGAGAACTGAACGCGGCGAACGACCTGTGTTCAGCGTGGATGTTCGCCTACGTCGACACCGCGCTGTGCTTGGTCGAGGAGGTGTACACCACCGAGCGCGAACGGTGGCTGCGTAGCGCCGCCGCGGCCCAGGCCGAGACGATCAGCACCATCCTGTCCGGGCAGCCCATCGATGTCGACGTGGCCAGCCGACGGCTGCGCCACGAATTGCGTCGCATACACGTCGCAGCCGTCGCCTGGGTGGACACCCACAAGGAGGGCCGCAACACCCTTGCGCTGCTCGAAGCCGCCATCCGCGACATCGCCGCAGCGATCGGCAGTCAGCACCCACTTCTCCAACCCCTCGGCACTCTGTCGGTCGCAGCGTGGATCAGCACCAACAGCGAAGTGCCGTCCAGAGTCCTGGACGAGTTGCGGTTCCGGACCGCGACGGCACCGGGCGTCCGGGTGGCGATCGGCGAACCCGCGCGCGACATCGCGGGATTTCGTGCCAGCCATGTCGAGGCACTCGAAGCCCAGCGGATCGCGCGACTGGCCAGCCGGCGCGAGGGCAGCGTCACCCGCTACAAGGACATCGCCCTGCGCTCACTCGCCACGGCAGACCTCGACTACGCCCGCTCCTTCGTCGCACGCGAACTGGGCCCACTGGCGGGTGCCGATGACACGACCCGCCGACTCGCCGCGACGGTGCGCACCTACCTAGACGAGAACGGCAGCCGCGGCAGAACCGCGAAACGGCTTAGCATTCACGAGAACACGGTCGCCTACCGGCTCCGGCAAGCCGAGGAGCTGCTGGGAAGGTCAGTGGAAAAGCGCACCCTCGAGTTGCGGGTCGCACTAGCCCTTGCCGAACTCGTCGACGAGGCGCCGCCACACTCGACCGCAGGAGCTGAGTACGACTAGATGGCCGCGGCCAGCGCCTCCAGGGTTTGCGCAGCGGAGTATTTGGGGGTCCACCCCAGGAGGGACTTGGCCTTGCCGGTGTCCATCACTACTGATGTTCGTGCCACGTGAAAGATGCCGGCTTCGGCGGGAAGGAACGGCAGTCGGGCTACCACCGCCGACCCGATGGTAGCGGTAGCGGCGGGCACCCGTACCGGACGTCCGCCCAGCGCCGCCGCGATCTTCGACAGCGATGTTTCGCCGTCCCCTGCGATGTTGTACGCCCCTGGCGGAGCGGGCGTCGTCGCCGCCAGTGCGATGGCAGCGGCGACGTCGTCATGATGAACAAGCTGAAGCGGGACACCGGGATCGGGGAAGGGCAGCTTCAGAATCGGTATGGCGCGCGTGATTGACCGAAGTGGGGAAGGCAACCGATTCCACGGCATTGAGTCAGCCAGTGCGGTCGCCTTGGGACCCGCGACAATGCACGGACGAAGCACGAACAATTCCAGTGAAGAGCCATCGGTGATTTCGGCGAGTGCGGCTTCGCAGGCCGCCTTCTGCGCGGAGTAGTCATGCTCCGGTGATCCGCGGGGCGCAACATCTTCGGTGATCGGATCCGGGTTGTCGGAGTAGTAGCCGTAGGCGGCAGCCGATGACGTATAAACCATGCGCGTGACCCGCTCGGCAGCGACGGCCGCCTCGAAGACGATGCGAGTTCCCGCGATGTTGACCCGCTCACTTTCCGCACGAGAACCCAAGACGATGAATGCGAGATGGACGACGACATCGGCATCGGCGACCAATGAGTCAACGGCGCCCGGGTCCATGATGTCGCCCTGCTGATACGTCGTCTTTGTCCACCCATGCGAGCCCGGATTGAACGGCCGGCGAGCCATCCCGATAATCCGTTCCACGTTGGGGTCCTGCTCCAGGGCCGTCACCGCCGAGATGCCAATCTCGCCAGTCGGTCCGGTCACAGCCACAGTGAGTCCCGTCGGCTCATCGTCTGCGAAACCGGAAGATGCGGTTGACTGCTCTGTCCGCTGTGCGCGGCCACTCGTCTGCTGTTGTCGCATGAGATAACGGTCGCTGAGCGAGGCCGTGCCGCGCTTGTCTGCTTGCGCCATTAGAAGAGCGGCTGTTTGTCGAATCTCCGCGCTCGATTGCCGATGGACCGAAATGTTCCGTACGAGGGTTGAGTTGAATCCTGCTCGGGTACGGGTGAACTGGTCACCTGACGACAATCTTGACGACCACTACTCCCTTAACTACGGCAACTACAGCCCCGAAATCCCTGTTATCGTGCCTGGTTACGGCTCCTGCCCGCTCCTGGCAGTGCGGGGGTCACGGGCTCGAGTCCCGTTAGCTCCACCAGGGAGCCGCTCGCGTCGTTGCTTTCGAGGACCTCGGCATGGAGGCGATCTTCGAGTTCACCGTCGAGGCGCAACCGAACGCCTGACGACCAAACCCCCGTTGTGCCGCGAGTGTGCCAAGACGAGCTGACACAGCCCGACAAACCGGGGACAGGGCGGACAGGAACGACCCGCTGAGCTGGGCATTCCAGGACGCTATGGCACCGCGTGAAACGCCGTGGGCGCTCTGGCTCGGCTTTACACACCAGCGGTCGGCGGTTCGATACCGTCCGCGCCCACCATGTCTCGGCACCCGCGTCAGTTTTTGATGAAGTGGTACATCCGGTAGGAAAGCTGGCCACGCTGCAGTTGGTTGTTCGTCGTTGTGCCGGGCAAACCGGTGAACACGCGGCCGAACGGCCGCATCAACCTGGGCACATGGTGAACGACCAGCTCCTGATAGCGCGCCGAGTTCTTTTCCAATCCGCGCAGAACCTCCTCGTTGATGATCCGTTTCGAATCCATCCGCATCGGCAGGTTGGCCAGTGCTTTGTCCCACGCGTCGTGCTCGAGGAAGCCGCGGAAATCGGCGTAGAGGAAATGCCCGCCCGGGCGCAGCACGCGCGTCATTTCGGGGAGGAAACGGTCAAAGTGGGGGTAGGTGTGTGAGGCTTCGACGTTGAGCACCACGTCGAAGGACTCGTCGGGAAACGGCAGGCTTTCGGCGTTGCCGTGGACGAACTCCAGCCCTGGGAGGTCATATCGTTTCTGCGCGAATGCCACGCCGTCGGGGTTGTAGTCCAGCCCGACGTAGGAGGTCGGGTGGAAAGTTCGAACCAGGTACGCGGCCCCGCCGCCGTGGCCGGAGCTGACTTCCAGTACTTGTTTGCCGCTGAGGTCTGTCTGGGTCGCGGTGCGGTGGTAGAGCTGGATGCCGTACCGGTTGGGCTCTTCTTCACCGGCCAGCGGCAGGGCCATCGGAGGATCCTCCTCATAGCCCCAGTTGAGAAGGGTGACATCCTCCGTGTCCCACCGGCGGGTGATCAAGGGGTACCAGTATTTGTTCATGACAAATTTCAAGCCCTGAGTAGGGTCGAGGGGCTTGATGTACCGCTTGAGGGTGCTAGTCACAGCGGCGAGTATGCCAGGCGCACTAGGCACTACCGAGGTCGGCTGGCGCATCCGTTGGGACGAAGGGGAATTCACGCGCCACCCATACTTGTCGGGTGCGGACGCCTTCCTAGGCTGGGTTCTCCGATGCGTCCTTCTCAGCAGATCTGGACCGTTGAGCGGCTTGGGCCGCCTCGCGGGCGGCCTGCGCAGCCGGCGAAGCGGCCAAATAGTCGATCGCCATCTGCGTGGAAGCTTCGGTGCTGGGATGGTGGCTGGGACGCAGATAGCGCAGCGTGCTGATCACAAAGAGACTCCACGGCCCGGGCACCTTGTATTGGCGCGCGGCCCGTAGCCAGTCCCTCACCCGTGGTTTGGCGGTGATGGTTGGGTCCTGCGCCATCAAGAACCGCACGCCTGCGAACCACCCGAACAAGAACCCCGGCGCGTTGAACAGCATCGCCAACGCGCGCAGCGGATAGTTCCCGCACACATTCTGGTAGACGTCGAATACCAGCGCGCGGTGCTCTACTTCCTCGGCTCCGTGCCAGCGCAGCAGATCGAGCATGACGGGGTCGGTTCCTGCATAGTCCAGGCCGCGGTTTTGGATCCACCACTGACCCACTACCGCCGTGAAGTGCTCGAGCGCGGCCACGTCGGCCAGGCGCCGGTAGAGCCACCATCGCTGCAAACGCGCAGGCCAGCCCGGGTGCTGACGAGTGCCCGCTGACAACCACTTTTGCAACATGTCGGTGTAGGGCGTGGTGTCGATGCCCTGCTCGGCCAGATGATCGAGGACTGCTCGGTGCGCCCAGGCGTGCCAGGCTTCCTGCTGCACGAACGCTTTCATCGGTGCCGTCAGGTCCGGATCGTCGACCAATGGCGCCGCGTCGTTGACGGCCCTGATGAATCCCCGCTCCCCTTCGGGCAGGAACAGGTGCATCGCGTTCCAAAAGTGTGTGGCGAAGGGGTCGTCCGGGACCCAGTGCAACGGCGTGTTCGACCAGTCAAAGCGGACTTTGCGCCGATGTGTCGGGTAGCCGTCGTAGCGGACGTCGAGGTCTTCGACTTCGGTCATTTACTTCTCCTCCCAAACGCTTAACTGGCCTACAGCTCCAGGGGCCCTATCAGAGACCCTGGTGCTCACCCCCAAATCAGGACTGTTGCCTGTTGCGTGCCAGCTAAACGACCAGATGGCGACGATACACAGTTATCGCGTACCACTACTGCTGCCTTCGCGAAATTTTCAGAATCTCACAATGGGCGCCTCATTTGCTGATGGCCGGCAGCGTTCAGCTCACGGCACGAGGACGACCTTGCCGATGTTCTCCCGCGCAGCAAGGATCCGATGGGCCTCTGGCGCGTCGGCGAACGGCACAGCCGCGTGTACCACCGGAGCTGCCGTGCCGTCGGACAGGGCCGCCGACAGGGGTTCGATCCAGGGTTCGAGCGTGCCGCGGTCGTCCCACAACCGCAGCATGTTGAGGCCGATGACGGCCTTGGATTCGCTCATCTGGGTGATGACGCTGAACCCGCGCAACATTGCCAGCGCCTGGGGTGCCGCCCGGCGTAGCGACCGCTTCTCGCCTTGTTGCAAGGATGAAAGGCCGTAGGCCACCAGCCGTCCGCCGGGGCGAAGCAAGTCGAACGACCGCCGCAACGACGTGCCGCCGAGCGGATCCAGCACCATGTCGTACGGTTCCAGGCCTTTCCACCACCCGTCGCGGCGGTAGTCGATGGCCTGGTCG
>NZ_JBAUZA010000125.1:0-17785 GCF_049585075.1 Mycobacterium sp. | reverse complement strand
GGCACGCACCGTCGGCATACGTCATCTGCTGCGCACGGCCGCACACGGTCTGCGCGATGCACAGCGAGCGGTGACACGACGCGGGCCGCATCGGGTGCCGATGGTCGGAGCGCCGGGCTCGCGGGCGATCTTCGCCATCGACGGCGCCGAGCAGGACTACACCGCCGTCGCGGGCCCGAGCTGGCGCAACGAGGTGTGCGCGCGTACGGCGCTGCAGGTGGCGTTCAACCGGCCCATCACGTTCGCGCCGCGTCTCCGTTGTCCGCTGCTGGTGCAGGCCGGCACCGAAGACCGCATCGCCCCGCTCGCCACCGCCCGTCGAGCGGTCGCCAGAGCCGGCGCTCACGCGGAGCTGCGCGAGTACCCCATCGACCACGTGGACGTCTACACCGAACCCGCACATCAGCGCATCCTGGCCGACCAGCTCGATTTCCTGGGCCACCGCCTGTCGGCCTCCGGGTCCCAGCACGCCGCAAACACCACCACCGATTGGAGTCACCGATGAACGTCAAGAACCTGCGCAACCGGGTCGTGCTCATTACTGGTGCGGGCAGCGGAATGGGCCGCGCCACCGCCCTTCTGTGTGCACGACGCGGCGCTCGGCTGGCCATCTGCGATCTGAACGAAGCCGGCCTGAAGGAGACCGCCGAGGCCGCCCGCGAACTGGGCGCCGAGGTGCTCTCGCAGACCGTCGACGTCACCGATACAGAGGCGATGGATGAATTCGCCGAGGCCGTGCACTCCCGGTTCAAGGCGGTGGATCTGCTGATCAACAACGCCGGCATCGGCGTAGGGGCCGGTTTCTTCGACACCGCACCCGAGGACTGGGACCGCCAGATCGCGGTCAACCTGATGGGGGTGGTGCACGGCTGCGAGCGATTCATCCCCCGCATGATCGAACGCGGCACCGGAGGCCAAGTCGTCAACGTGGCCTCCTCGGCCGGCTACGCCGCGGTCCCGGCGATGTTCGCCTACTCCGTCACCAAATTCGCCACGTTCGGCTTCTCCGAGGCCCTGCGCATCGAGATGCGCCGACACAAGATCGGGGTGACCACCATCTGCCCGGGCCTGATCAACACCCCGATCACCCGCACCAGCGTCATGCGTGGGGCCCACGCCGATGAACGAGCCGCTAGGGTCGCCAGGCTGTATGAGCGTCGCGGTTACGCACCCGAACGGGCAGCGGTCAACATTCTGCGCGCGGCCGGCCGCAACCGCGCGGTCGCCCCGATCGCACCCGAAGCCCATCTGATGTACGCGCTAACCCGCATCGCGCCGCCCGTGGCGCGATGGTTGGCCGCCCGCACATCCGCCGTCCTCGCCAAATAGACCGCACCACGGCTCAGAACGCCATCAAGGAGGCACACATGAAACAACGCACTGTCCGGATGATCGAAACCAACCGCATCAAGCTGAAGGTGATCGTGGAAGGCAGCGGCCCGTTACTTCTTCTGCTGCACGGCTTTCCGCAGAGCGGCTACCTCTGGCGCAACCAGATCGACGACTTGGTCGCCGCTGGCTATCAGGTTGCCGTGCCCGATCAACGCGGCTACGGCGGCAGCGACAAACCAGCAGGAGTTGAAGCCTACGACCTGCTGCAGCTGTCCGCCGATGCGGTCGGTATCGCCGATGCACTGGGACACGAGACGTTCACGCTGGTCACCCACGACTGGGGTGCGATCGTCGGCTGGCACGTCGCGTTGCTGTATCCGCAACGGGTAAACGCGGTCTTCGCGCTGAGCGTGCCGCCAACTATAGGGACGCCCGTCGGCGCCCTGACACGCCAGGAGAACTTCGGCGACAACTTCGTCTACACCGTCTACTTCCAGCAGCCCGGTGTGGCCGAGGCCGAACTGGACGCCGACGTGCGCAAGTCGCTTCGCATGCTGTATTACTCCGTCAGCGGTGACGCGCCGGAATTCGGGTTCATGCGTCCCAAGCCCGCGAGCTCAAAGATGCTCGACGGTTTGGTCGACCCTGATCCGCTGCCCAGCTGGCTCACCGAGGAAGACCTTGATCAATACGTCGAGGATTACCGCGATGGGTTCCGCGGTCCGATCAACTGGTATCGCAGCATCGACCGCGGCATCGGGCTCACCCGCCGTCTGCAGCAGAGCAAGATCACGCAGCCGTCCCACTTCATGATCGGCAGCCTGGATCCCATGAACGTGCTGCTCGCGGTTCCGCTCGCCAACTTGGCGCAGAACGCACCCAACTTGCAAGCCAACGTCGTACTCGAAGGTGCCGGCCATTGGCTTCCCATCGAGCGGCCAAAGGAAGTCAATGCCGCGCTGCTCGACTTCCTCGCCGGATTGGACAGCGCGCCGCAGTCGCCGTCCATCACCAAGGAATGAAATCGCCATGGCCACAAGAACCGCCGGCTTCGCGCCGCCGCTCAATCAGATCGCGTTCTCCGTGGTCGACTTGCGCCTCATCGACCGTTGGTTTCGCGAAGGCTTCGGCCTGCTACCGTCCGGCGGCAGTCGGGCGTTGATGCGCGGCCGGCTGGCGGCCAATGTGCAGGGGCTACCCCGGGCGGCCTCGACCTGCTGGTGGCTGCTGGGCCGAAACTCGTGGTTTCAGCTGGAGCTGTTCCAATTCGAACGGCCGATCGCCACATTAATGCCGGCGGATTTTCGGCCCTGCGACATCGGCTACACCCGCATCGGCATCTGGGTCGAGGACTTCGACGCCACGATGAAAAAGCTTGCCGGACTTGGCAGCCAGCCGCTGGCTGATCCAATGGGCGAGCGGGGCGGACGGCATGCTTGCGTGCGCAATCCCGACGGCGTCTATGTCGAAATCATGGAAGACGACCCGCTGCCGCAACTCAACCAGCGCGGACGCATCGATTGCCCGGCGGCGATCCGTTCGGTGACGTTGTCGGTACCCCAGTTGTCCGACGTTGCAGCGTTTTTCGAAGAAGGCATTGGCCTC
Organism: Mycobacterium sp.; assembly: GCF_049585075.1. Taxonomy (GTDB): domain Bacteria; phylum Actinomycetota; class Actinomycetes; order Mycobacteriales; family Mycobacteriaceae; genus Mycobacterium. The sequence continues at coordinate 14,848 of NZ_JBAUZA010000125.1, read as the reverse complement.
AAGGCCAGCACCGCCACGCTGCACACGCCAGAGCACGAGGCGCTGTGGGGCCTCGCAGGCGCGACCACAAAGAGCCGGCTTTTCGATGCCGGCGAGGTCCTCATCGAGGTGGTGCAATACCTCGACCCGGTCGGAAAGCCGCGGCCTCATGACTACCGGTTGTCCGACCAGGGCATCCTCAACATCGCGTTCGGTGCGCGTCGCAAGGCCGACTTCAACGCGGTCTATCGACATGCCGAAGCCTTCGGCGCCCAGCCCAATTGCCGGCCCGTTCACCTCCCGGCGACTGGCTCGGTGGTCTATGTCAATGATCCGCATGGCTTTTCGGTCGAGATCCTGCGCACGAAGCCGGGATTGGCCGACCGGATCTTCGGGTTCAAGCCACGACCAGTGGGCAAGCGACCGGATCCGGATACCCGCCGGATCGATCATCGGATCATCATCAGCGCCCCCGCGGACAAGGTGTGGGACGCAATCACCGATCAAGACAACATGGCCCGGTGGATCGGTTTCGACCCGGTCGTCGTCCGCAAGGAAGGCTGGACACAGCGCCACGGCGCTGGTACCGAACGCCTGATGCAAGGCCCGCGCGGAGTTGGCCAGGTCGTCGAGCAAGTGTTAGCCACGACCCCGCTGCAACACCTGCGCTACCGCGTCATTGAAGGGTCACCGCTGAGCAATCACCAAGGCGAGGTCACCCTGAAGCAGTCCGGCGCGCAGACCGAGTTGGTTTGGTCCATCCGCTTTCGACCCAAGGTCGCCGGCACCGGCGCGCTCCTGCAGAAGGTGTTGCAGGCCAGGTTGCGCACCATGCTGAACGAACACCTCAAGCCCTACCTCGAATCGGCAAGCGCAGAAACGGCTGTCAAATGAACGCGAATCCACCCGACCCACACCATGTCGGCGTGTTGATCATCGGGGCAGGTTTCTCCGGTCTCGGCGCCGCGATCGCGCTCCAAAAGGATGGGTATACCGACTATCTGGTGGTCGAGCGCGGAAGCAATGTTGGCGGCACCTGGCGGGTCAACACCTATCCCGGCGCAGCCTGCGATGTGCCTTCCCACCTGTACTCCTACTCGTTCGCACCGAACCGGACGTGGACCCGTTCGTACTCCAAACAGCCCGAAATCGAGGCCTACATCCAGCAGGTGGCTCGACAGCATCGGGTTCTGGACAGACACCGGTTTGGCTGCGAGGTTCACGAAGTGCGCTGGGACGAGCAGGAGGCACAGTGGCACGTGAGCACGTCAGCGGGAACGTTCACGGCGAATTTCGTTGTCTCGGCGGTGGGTCCGCTCACCGAGCCGGCATTGCCCGACATCGACGGTCTCGACGAGTTCGCGGGCGAGATCTTCCACTCCGCCCGGTGGAACCACGACGTCGACCTGACCGGCAAACGCGTCGCCGTCATCGGGACCGGAGCCTCGGCCATCCAGATCATCCCCGAACTGGCCAAAACTGTGCGGCAACTGGACGTGTATCAGCGCACCGCACCGTGGGTGCTTCCTCGTCTCGACCGCGAATACACGACCACAGAACGCCTTGCCTTCGCGTACGTTCCCGGCTACCAGCGTTTCGTACGAAGTGCGATGTACTGGAGCAAGGAACTAATCGGTTTCGCCTTGACGTATGCGCCTAAAATGCTTGTGCCGGTGCAGAAATTGGCCAAACGCCACATCAAGCGCGCGATCGCCGATGCACAACTGCGCGCGAAGGTCACCCCTCGCTGGCAGATCGGTTGCAAGCGCATCCTGATGTCGAACACCTACTACCCCGCACTGGCACAACCGCATGTCGACGTCGTCACCGATGGCATCGCTGCGGTGCGACCCAACGCCATCGTCACCGCCGATGGCAGCGTTCGAGGGGTCGACGCGATCGTCGTGGCCACCGGCTTTCACGTCACGGACTCACCGACCAACGAGTGCATCATCGGCCGCGGCGGGAATAGCCTCGCCGACACCTGGCAACGGGCGGGCGCGAAGGCGTACAAGGGCTCGACCGTGCATGGTTTCCCCAACCTGTTCGTCATGACCGGGCCCGGAACGGGGTCGGGTCACACGTCGGCCGTGTTCATGATCGAGTCGCAGCTGAACTATCTGCGCGATCTGATCCGGACGACGACCACAAGGGGCATCGCGACCGTCGAGGTCCGCAAGGACGCGCAGCGCGCCTACAACGCGAGTATCCAACGAGGATTGCGAAACTCGGTGTGGGAAGTCGGTGGCTGCTCGAGCTGGTACCGCGACAAGTTCGGCAAGATCACCACCATGTGGCCGGGCTTCACGTTCCGCTTCCGCCAGCAGACCCGCACATTCGACCTCAACGCATACCACGCGGTGCACGCCCGCGACCTGCCGGTCTCCGCTGAGAAGTACGCGACGCCAGCATGACTCGCTTCTTCAGCCACCCGTGGGTGATTGGTTCCGCCGCAACCTTTGGGGACTGTCGCCAAACCAGCGACGGCAGGCGCGGGTAAAGGCCGCCTGATTGCTGTAGCCCAGCAATGCGGCGACCTGTATCAGCGGTATGGCGGAGGACTGCAGGTATTCACTGGCGTGCTCGCGCCGTAATTGATCGACGATGTTCTCGAAAACCAGATTTTGCTCGCTTAGCCGTCGCTGAAGTGTCCGTTCATGCAGTCGGAGTTGGCGCGCGATGTCGCACAGGCTGAAATGTCCGGTCGCTAGGTGGCGATCGACAAGTGCCGAGGTCTGTTTGCCGATGTCGAGTGGGAAGCGTTGCACCACATCGTGGATGTAGCGCTCGGCCTTGCGGCGCAATTCGTGATCGGCCTGGTCGATCCTCACGTCGAGCAACACCGATGGAAAAATCAGAGCGTCAAACGGCTGCTCGAACAAGACGGTGCATCCGAACGCCTTGCGGTAGCGCGCAGGGGTGACCCCCGGCGAGTGCGGCAGGCTCACCTGCCAGTCGGCGCCGGCATCTTGGGCGATCATCCGAAGGACCTTGCACGCGATGACATAGGACAGTTCAACGACGTGGCGGCTGGGCGCACCGACGAAGCCCGGCAAGCCGCAATGCAGGCAGGTCATCCCGGCAGCGGTATCGGTGTTCATCGTCAACTGTGTGCCGGGCGTGTGATAGGGCATGTGGCGGACGATCGCTTGCAGTGCTTCGCGCACATCGGCGGCGTAGCGGGCGGTCAGCGCGACCGGCCCGAGCACCGAAATATCCTGCAAGCCCCCCAGGCGCAGGCCAATATCGGGCAGCCCCAGCGTCTCGGCGGCGCGGTCGAGCAGCGCGGCCGCTGCGCCGAACGGAACCATCGCGTCGGGCCTTGACAGCACGTCGGCGTCCAATCCGACCGACTCCAGCAACGCCCCAACATCGCCGCCACAGCCGCTGACCAGCTCGGCAAATCCGGTCAAGGTGCGCACCCGGGCGTAGACCGGCACCGCAATAGGCATGTCGTCAAATGTAAAACACGTGTCGCCAAATGGAAAGACATCGGGGGTGGCCGGGCCCTAGCGTCGACGCTATCAGTTCAACGAAAAGGAGTTGATCCACATGGAACAGGTCGCCACAATGTCGACTTCCGCGGCGCCGCTGAAGCGGGCCATCACCAACGAGGAAATCCAGCAGTACCGCCGCGACGGCGTGGTGTGCCTGCGCGACATCCTCACACCAGAATGGATCGAAACGATCCGCGCCGGCATCGATGAACAACGCGAGGTGCCCGGCCCCTACGCCACGATCTTCGAAAGCGAGCGCAGCTATGCCATCGCCGAGCAGCTCTCGTCGAATTTCAACGAAAAGCTGCGCAGCGCCGTGCGCCAGTCCGGCGTCGGGCGCATTGCCCAGGAAATCCTGCAGGCGCCGCAGGTGCGTCTGTTGCACGACAACATCTTCTACAAGGACGCCGGCGACATCTTGGAAACGCCGTGGCACCAGGACACCGGTGCTAGCTGCTTCGACGGGCTGAACATGGTCCGCATTTGGATTCCGGTGGATCCGGTTGCCCGTGAGACCGCCATCGAGGTCGTGCGCGCATCGCATCTGTGGAACGCGTTCTACGTCTCCGGCGACCTCGACGCCTACAAGGCCGAGGCCGTCAACGCCGAAGCCAACGCGTATTACTTCGATCACTCACCGGAGCCCTACGCCCAGACCCCCGACGTCGAGGCGCACCGGGATTCCTTCGACATCATTGGCTACCAGCTGCAACCCGGCGACCTTGTGGTGTTCAATTTCCACCTCTTACACCATGCCGGCGCGGCCCAGAACAGCCCGACCAAGCGCCGTGTGCTGTCGCTGGTCTGTGGCGACGACAGCATCACGATGCGTCGCCGACCGAACATGGTGCCCACTCAGGTCGAAGTCGCTGGGCGGACGTTCGCCGATGGGCAATCGGTCAGCGACTTCCCGGATCAGTTTCCGGCGATTTGAGGAGGGTCGAGCAATGAGTTCAGTTCTGGTCACCGGGGCCTCCCGGGGCATCGGCAATTGCGTGGTGACCGACTTGGCAGCCAAGGGTTGGGACGTCATCGCCGGGGTGCGCACCGAGCAGGACGCGGCCAAGTTGAAAGCCGCCCATCACCGCATCACCCCGGTCATCCTCGACGTGACTAACGCCGACGACGTTGCCGCGCTGGACACGTCGCTGCCTGAGCGGCTCGACGCCGTGGTCAACAACGCTGGCATGGTGGTCGGCGGGCCGATGGAAGCGGTCACCCTTGATGAATTGCGTCGGCACCTCGACGTCAATGTGGTCGGTCAGCTCGCGGTAACGCAGGCGGTGTTGCCGCGCTTGCGCCGCTCCCGTGGCCGGGTCGTGTTCATGTCCAGTCTCAACGGCAAGGTGACCTCCCCGCTGATGGGGGCCTACTGCGCATCGAAGTTCGCGCTGGAGGCCACCGCCGACGCGCTTCGCTTGGAACTCAAGCCGTGGGACATCCCGGTGGTGATCATCGAGCCGCCGCAAACCGACACCGATATGTGGCGCACCGTCGACACCATGTTTGAAGCCACCGCCGCTGCGATGTCTGAGCAGCATCGGAATCTGTACGACTGCCACCTTGCCGGCTTTACGAAGTCGATTCCGATGTCGCAGAGAATCGCCGTTGCGCCGGAAAAGGTGGCAGCCGTCGTACAAGCGGCGTTGACCGCCCGCCACCCGCGGGCCCGCTACGTCGTCGGTGTCGGCCCCAAACTGCAGATGGCTTTGGTGAACACGCTGCCGACCACCGCACGGGATCGATTGCTGCTTGCGCTTTCCCGCCAACCGAGCCGACCTTAACAGCCGGCGTTGTCAACCAAGAGGATGAATTACCAATGAGCACAACGACTACCGGCTTTGTTCCCCCGCTGAATCAGATCGCTTTTTCGGTGGTCGACCTGAGGCTCACCGAACGGTGGTTTCGGGAAGGTTTCGGGCTGCTACCGGCCGGCGGGAGCCGCGCGCTGATGCGCGGCCCACTGGCCGCCCACGTGCAGGGGCTGCCGCGGGCCGCTTCGACCTGCTGGTGGTTGGTCGGCCGCAACTCGTGGTTTCAGCTCGAACTGTTCCAGTTCGAGCACCCGATCGCCAAACTAATGCCGGCCGATGCCCGGCCCTGCGACATCGGCTACACCCGCATCGGGATCTGGGTCGAAGACTTCGATGCCACACTGGAAAATCTCGCTCGACTCGGCAGTCAGCCGCTGACCGCGCCACAGGGAGAGCGGGGTCTGCGACGTGCCTGCGTGCGCAATCCCGACGGCGTGTATGTCGAGATAATGGAAGACGACCCGGTGCCGCAATTCAACAAGCGCGGGCGCCTGGATTGCCCGGCGGCGATCCGCTCGGTGACGCTGTCGGTGCCCGAACTGGCCGACGCGGCAGCGTATTTCGAAACCGGTGTCGGCCTCAAGCCCAGCACCGTCATCCTGCACACCCCAGCCCATGAGGCACTGTGGGGGCTGCCCGGTGCCACCACCCACAGCAGGGTGTTCGACGGCGGTGAGGTGCTCGTCGAAGTGGTGCACTACCTCGATCCCGTCGGAAAACCGTGGCCCAACAACTACCGCATATCCGACCAGGGCATCCTCAACATCGCGTTCGGCGCGCGCATCAAACCCGACTTCAACGAGGTCCACCAACGTGTCGAAGCGTTCGGCGCGAAACCGAATCACCGGCCTGCCCATGCACCCGGCGCCGGCGTCGTCTACGTCAACGACAAGCACGGCTTCTCCGTCGAGTTGATGTGGACAAAGCCTGGGCTGATCGACCGGCTGGTCGGATTCCAGCCACGCCCCGTGCACAAGCGCCCCGATCCCGACACGCGCAGCATTCAACACCGGCTCACGATTAACGGACCGCCTTCCGAAGTCTGGGAGGCGATCACCGATCAAGACACCATGGCCCAGTGGATCGGCTTCAATCCGGTGACGGTGCGCAAGCACGGCTGCACAGAACGCCACGGCGCCGGTTCGGAACGCGTGATGCAGGGCCCGCCCGGGGTAGGCCAGGTCGTCGAGCAAGTGATCGCATCGAACCCGCAGCAAAGCGTTCGCTACCGCGTCATCCAAGGCTCACCCCTGGCCAATCACCAAGGCGAAATCACCCTCAAGCAAGTCGGCGCGCGCACCGAGCTGCACTGGGCCATCCGCTTTCGGCCCAAGCTCCCCGGCACCGGCGCGCTGCTCCAACGACTGTTGCAACGACAGTTGAGCTCCATGTTGGAGAAACACCTCAAACCCCGCATCGAAACCCGCCCGCTAGTTCGCGCGAAACACCAATCCCCACAACGTTAGGAATTCACGATGAGCCGCTTCGACATCACCCAGACCAACGTCGCCGTAGAGCGACTGATCGAGACGACGACCAATCCGCGCCACCTCTACCTCCTGCACGCCTACAACCGGCACCGCTACCTAGAAATGGCCGGGCGTTTCGAGGAAATCTTTGCCCCCGACATGACCGTCGAGAAACCCGTCTACCACTTCAATTTCGTTGGCGCCACCACCACCATCGAAGGGGCCGAGGCCGTCAAAGACCTCTACCGCGAGTGGGCCCGCACCGGCCAGTGCATCTTCTACGACGGCGGCGACGAGAAACTTGCCGTCAGCGACCACATGATCGTCTCGACGGGGAGTATCTACCAACAGACCCCTGGCAGCATCCTCGCCGCCGCCGGCGGCGCGCCGGTCGATCCCGACGCCACCTACCTGACCAAGACCGCCGAGCACATGATCTGGCCCTACGACGACCACGGCCGCCTGATCGGCGAGCATGTCTGGGAATACGACGAGACGCTCCGCGAGATCATCCCACTCGACCCGGCCGATGTCCTCACCGTCGAACAGTCCGCCAAACTGCTGGAGCCGCTGATCAAACCACTTCCCGCCGATAACCCGTTCACCGCCGGTGACGCAGCACGGCTGTGAGCCGCGTTTTCGGGGCCCCAACAAAGATAAGGAAGCACATGAGCAATCGTCAGATCGTCCTCGTCACCGCGGGCGCATTGCTGGTGGTCTTGGGACTGATGGCGCTTTGGTGGCCGGTCTATCTGAATCACTACGACCAATTCGGCATGCAGATCGCCTGTGGCAGGGGCTTTAGCTCCAACCTCGCTCAAGCCGCCGACGCCGGCGGCGACGGCCTTGTCGTGCAGTGCGGCACGGCGCTGCTCATCCGTCGCACCTGGGCGATTCCGATCACTGTCGTCGGGTGGCTACTGCTCACCGGGCTTTTGGCAACCTGGGTACACAACTCGCAGCAAGCGGACGAAGAAGCCTCGCGCGGCTGAGAGCGGCACATCGTGCAGACCAGCCGCCGTGAAGCCACAATTTTTGCGGGGTGGCGCATTTCGAATGGTCACAAACACGGAGGTGTTCACACGACGGGTCTGGCTTCAATCGCGTTGGGTACGGCTCCTGTCGTCGGCGGCGCGCTGCTGGGTGCGGCGGCGGGGCAGCTCAAGGCGCCCGATTATCGAGCGCTGATCAAGCAGGACATGGACCTGTTGGATCGGCTTCCGCCGGAGGCGACGGCCCGAAGGGCCGCGGTGCAGCGCACGATCGATGCCCGCATCGACGACCTGGTCGCCGCCACCGAGAAGAGCCGCGCGCTGCGCGCGGCGGCCGCGTCGTACAAGGGAAACTGGCGTGACATCGTGTTGTTCCTCTGCACGGTGTTGTTCACCGTGGTCTGGTGGAACATCAAGCACAGCCGGACCGATTGGCTGCCAGTGTTTATCGCGCTGATCCTGCTGTCGATCCTCGCCGCCGCCTATGCGCTACGTGGCGTGCTGCGGGCAGCAGCCACGTTCGTCAGCCGCGGCCGCCGCCAGCGCGCCGAGAATTCTCAATCGCGTTAGTAGTGTGCAGCGCGTGGACGATAGCAGCGCCGTGACGGTTAGCACAGCACCGTCGACCCCGTCGAAAGCGCAACGCCGCATTCCGGGCGAGCAGGGCACTTGGGTGTTCCTGCTGGGTGACATGCTCGTCTTCGGTGCGTTTTTCGCGACGTTCATGGTTGAGCGGTCGAAGAACCCCGGGTTGTTCGACGGTCGCGCAAGACGCTGCATGTCGGCGTCGGCCTGACCAACACTCTGGCGCTGCTGCTCAGCTCGCTGTTCGTGGTGATGGCACTCGGCGCGATCCGGGTGTTGCCGTCATCTGCCTGCGGGTGCGCCGCGTCGAGGGCCAGTGGGGAGTGCTGGCGGTCACTCAACTGTTCGCGGGGGTCATCTTCGTGCCTGTGTACATCTTTCCGGTGATGACAGTCGCGGCCGCGGCATTCCGTCCCGAGCAGCGCCCGCCAGAGATCACCCAGGCGCTCAACGACGTGTTCTGGCTGACCTTCATCGGCATAATCTTCCCGGGCCTGATACAAGCTCTGGTGCTCACCGTGGCAACCTTCGTCGACCGCAACGACCCGCCGACATTTCCGCGCTGGTTCGGCTACTTCAACATTTGGTTTGTGCTGCTGTCGATGCCGGGTTCTCTGGTCGTGGTGTTCAACGACGGGCCGTTGGCCTGGAACGGGGTGTTCGCGTTCTGGATTCCCCTCAGCGCGTTGGTGACTTGGGTGGTGACAGTGGCCGTGGTGATGCTGCGCTCGATACGCACGGAGGAGGCCGCTTCCGCACCCGCAGCGACGCACCCGTAGTGCATTGGGAGGCCTCAAGACGGCGAAGCGTTGACTCCTATCGAATCGCCAAACAACCCGAGCGGCGTGTGAACTCCTCATGGAGTTTCGCAGTTAAGCATGACTTCGTCCCCGGACGGTGTGTCAGGTGTATGCCACTCGGACGCGCTCAATCTGACCGGTGAAGGGGAAAGGGGCCTTGTCGTAGTAGTCGAGCGACACCGGTGAGCCGAGGCAGCAGCCGATGTCAAGGCAATCGTTCGCGGTGAACAGCAGCGGTGCGCTGACCGGGACCCGGCCCGTCGCGAGGACCTCTGGGCCCACTTTGATGCTGACGTCGAGCGGCCCGGCGGGGCGCTGCTCGGCATGTCGGGTTTCCACCACGATCCGGGTGGGTCCGGGCGGCAGTTTGGCTGTCGAGCGAATCTTGGTGCGCGAGATGATGAATAGGTTGTACTCGTAGCACAGGTAGCCGTCGTCGAGGTAGCAGGTGACCCCGCCGGCAAAGCCGCCAAGAGCATAGAGGACTCCACTGGCTTCGGAGGGCAGGTCGGCCTCGATTGTGACAGTGTTGCTCTTGGTGCCCAGTGCTGGCGCACAGAACTCGGGGATGCGGGTGATCGTGCCGGGAAACTCCCATTCGCGATAGGGCGGTGTGATGCGCAATTCGGGATGGAAGACGGGCACCCACAGGCCGCCGCCGATAGGAAGTACGGAGTTGCGTGCGGCTTCGATGGCGAACAGTTCGCGCATCTGCGCGAGCTTGTCCGGCTTCTCAGCGGCAAGGTCGCGGGCTTGCGACCAGTCCTCGTCGAGGTGATAGAGCTCCCAGCGGTCATTGTCGGGCGTCCAATCTTTAATTCCGGGTGGCAGTCCCGGTAACCACGGCACCCGCGGACCGAACGTTGAGGCCATCCAGCCGTCGTGATAGATCGCCCGGCTGCCCATCACCTCGAAGTACTGGGTCTTCTTCCCCCCGGGCGCGGTCCGGTCGGTGAGCGTGCGCGCGAAACTTGCTCCGGCGATTGGGATTTGAGGCACGCCGTTGACGATGAGCGGCGCCTCGATGCCGACAATCTCGTAAATGGTCGGTACGACGTCGTTGCAGTGCAGGAAATGATCCCGCGGCACCGGGTCGGCCGCGACTTTCTTGGGCCAGCGGATCGCCAGCGGATTGCGGGTACCGCCCAGATGCGAGGCGAGCAGTTTCACGCCCTTGTAGGGTGTGCTGCCCGCCCAGCCCCAGCCGGAGTGGTATTGATTATCGGTCTTTGGCGAGCCCAGCACATCAAGGCCGCCGAGCTGCTCGAGTGCGTCGATGTGCATCCGCGGGGTGGTCGGAATGCCGTTCTGCGCAAGCAGTTCGGCGATGGTGCCGTCCTGTCCCTCGGCCGAGGATCCGTTGTCACCCCAGATGTAAAGAAACAGCGTGTTCTCGCCGTAGCCAAGCCGATCCAGTTCATCGACGATCCGGCCCACCTGAACATCGCAATGTTCGGCGAACCCGGCAGCCACCTCCATCAGTCGGCGCTGAAACGGTCTTTCGTCCTCGGGAATGTCGTCCCACGCCTTCATTCGCTCGTCCCGGTCGGTGAGCTCACATTCTTGTGGGATCCAGCCCCTCTCCATGGCCCGCTCGAAGACCCGCTGGCGGTAGACATCCCAGCCGTCGTCGAACTTGCCGGTATAGCGGTCGGCCCACTCCTTCATGATGTGGTGCGGACCGTGCAGGCAGCCGCTGGCCCAATACATGAAGAACGGCTTATCAGCTTGCAGCGCCTTGTGGTTGCGCAGCCAGTCGATCGCGTCGTCGGCCAGATCCTCGGACAGGTGATAGCCCTCCTCGGGCGTCTTTGGTGGCGCCACCACGGTCGTGTTGCGCACCAAATGCGGCTCGTATTGCGACGCCTCCCCCGCCAGGAATCCGTAGAAATACTCGAAACCCAGCCCGGTGGGCCAGTCTTCGAATGGGCCTGCGGCCGTGGTGTCTTCGGCTGGGGTGTTGTGCCACTTGCCCCACGCACCGGTGCTGTACCCGTAGTCCTTGAGCACTTCGGCTACCAGGGCGCTGCTGCGCGGAATCCTGCCGGCGTAGCCGTCCCAGTCGTTGGCCAGTTCGGCGATCTGCCCGTTGCCGATCTCATGGTGATTGCGTCCGGTCAGCAGCGAGGCCCGCGTCGGCGAACACATGGCCGTTGTGTGGAACCGGTTATAGCTGACGCCCTCGGCGCAGATCCGATCCATCGTCGCGGTACGCACTTCGCCACCGAACGTCGTCGGCAGACCAGGCCCGGCGTCGTCGATCAAAACAATCACAATATTGGGCGAGTCCTCATGCAGCCGAGGCGGAGCGACACGCTGGGCATACGTGGATTCCTGCAAAGTTCGCCCGGCGATGCTCGCCGACGGTGTCGGCGGAAACGGCAACGTCGCCCCGCCCGGCAGCTTCGGCGCGACCAACCCACTGGTCGAATTGATGCTGTTATTTGGGGCCGCATCCGACATGGCTGCTCCTCTTCTCGAAGCTGCACTGGTAGGTGATCGAAGCGGAATTGCTCGAAGTGAGACCGAATCTACTAGCAACTTTCGGTGCGCTTGACGGATCGACCTGACAACTCCCGATGAATCGTTGGGAATGGCCAGCGACGGACTCCAGCGCCAACACGGCCTGATATCTCTGCTCAGCCACGCACAACTCCCTCATCGAAGGAGTGTCAAGGATCAGCCGAAACACTGTCACGCATCACCCGAACACGAAATGTCACGCATCAGCCGAGGTCATACAGCTCTCACGTGGGGCGGGCGGGGCTCGAACCCGCGACCAACGGATTATGAGTCCGCGGCTCTAACCAACTGAGCTACCGCCCCGTGTGCAATTCGACTGTTCAGGTTAGCGCCTGGAGCGCGGCGGTTGGCGCTGGCCTAGCTGCGCGACAGACTCCGGTAGCGCTGCGCGCTTCCAGCCTCGACCGCGCGCCTTTCCTCTAATAGGGCTACACACCGAAATGCCAAGTCGACCGAGCGATAGCAGTGATGCGCGATCAATCCCAGTTGCTTCAACTGTTCATCTGTCATGACATCTGGCTCGCTAAAGTCCCGCACATAAACGATGTCGGCCTCCGTGAGCTGATTGACCCATGGAAGAGCATCGACTTCGAAGTCCCCGATCGGTCTTCGGCTAACCTCGGCGAAGCAGTGCGGGATAAATCCCTGACCACGTAGCTCCGAATCGACCTCCCCGAACGACGGTTGGTTCAGATACAAGGTGATGAACGACACCTCGGTCTGAATCGCCACCGCCTCGGCGAGTTTCTGCTGCCCGTTCTGGAACACAGGCAGCTCACTTCCTTGGACGTCGATTTTGAGCAAGTCGACGTGCTCGATCTCGGAGATATCGTCGAGACGTCGAGTCTCAGTGGGAACGCGCTCGATCACTTCACCATGCGATTGGAGACTCGGAAATAATCCCAGCGTCGTGGGGTCCGGTTCGAGTAGGCTCGTCATTCCCGTTGCGCGACAAACCTTCAACGTGTGCGACCTACCGTCGCCCACCGCGCATGGCAGATACAGCTCGTTTGGGCCGCGTTTTAGCAAGAGCGCCAAGAAAGCCTGCTGCTGTGGCTCGAAGCCGGTCACATGACAGAGGCCGGCCTTGAGCATCGGGAGGTAAGGCGGTTTGCCGCCGTCTAGAGGATTGGCCCCGACATCGACGACGTGTGTGAGGCGCGACGCCGAGAGCAAATCCCGAAGGAACAACTGGGCGCCCGAGCCGATGCGGGTCGGCGCTACACGCCGACGCGTGGATGGTCCGGAACGCCGCTGGCAACCGCCGCCGCGTAGGCGCGGGCCAACGTCTCGAGAACCTCCGGCGTCAAGGTGTGGTCGGCCTCGTGCTTGTCGAGCACCGCGATGATGGCCCCGAATAGAGACTCGGCAGCGTCGTGCTGCGCTTCCTTTGCTGTCGCCATGGCGTTTCCTGCTACCCACCTTCGGTCGAGCGGTTATCGGCAAGCAATAGTCGCACGCGTGTCCAGTTAGACAGACAAACGTCAGGTGAACACCGTCTGACCGTCGACGTCGAGTAGATACTGTTCAGTGCCGTTTTGCACCCGCGGAGCATCGCCGCCCAGCGCCACCGCGATTTTATTGCTGGCATTGCGCATCACATCGAAGGTCAGCTCGACGGCCTCGGCGTCGGAGAAGTGCGCACGCACCCCGGCGGCGGCGGCGCGATCGATATGGCTTGGCGACCAGATCAGCGCGTCGGCATACCGCAACGCCGCTTTCTGCCGATCGGTCAGCAGCACTGAAGCTTCGAAGTGCTCGATGTCGCCATAGAGCGTCTCCGACCCGCCGGCATCGAGAGCGGTCGTCTCGCGCAGCGACTTGCACAACCGGCAGTTGTGTTGAGCCGCGCCGCGCAGCCGGACCATCTCGGACGTCAGCGCATCGAGTTCGCGCAGCCGCGCCACCGCTGGCAGAAAACCGTTGAACACCGCGTCGGACGGGTCGGTCCTGTGATCCCAGGCGATCTGGCCGTCCGCCCAGCCCAGGTACTCTTGGCCGACGCCGAGGACCTCCAGCCCGGCGCGCACTCGCGGGACGAAGTCGGCGATGTACATCTGCACGACGACACCAAACGTGCTATCCCCCAACGCAGACCACAACCCCGAGCGCCGCTGGTCTGCGATCATCGAGACGTCGACGCTGAACTGTTCAGCGAAGTCGGCTACGACGGCTTCGACATCTGATGCCGGGCTGCTCACCTCGACCTCGGCAGGAAGTGGGGGCAACGACAACGTCTCCGCGCACACCCGCCGGACCAGGGCGGCGGCCCGGCCGTCGGCCGGCGACAGCGCGACCAGCCGGGTCAGCTCGTCGTCACGCACCCTCGCATTATGTCGCCTGGCTGACCGAGGACATGTGAAAGTCGGGAATCCGCAGTGACGGCATCGCCGTCCGGGTGACCCAATCCCCCCACTCCCGCGGCAGCGTCCGCTCGCTGACACCCACCTGGGTGGCGCGTCGCAGCAGGTCTAACGGGCTCTCGTTGAACCGGAAGTTGTTGACTGCCGCCGTCACCTCGCCGTCTTCGACCAAGTAGACGCCGTCGCGGGTGAGCCCGGTCATCAGCAGCGTGGTGGGATCGACCTCGCGGATGTACCACAGCGTGGTCAGCAGCAGACCGCGCTCGGTCGCCCCGACCATCTCCGCCAAGCCGGCGCTGCCGCCGGTCATCACCACGTTGTCGGCGGCCACCGCGACCGGAGCCGCGAACTCGGCGGCCGCGGCCCGCGGGTAGGCCAGCGCATTGATCACCCCGTCACGGATCCAATCCACCCGCTCGATATCCATCCCGTTGTCGAAAACCGACAGCGTCTCCGTCGAACTCGCGGTTGCCACAAACGGCGTGCAGTCCAAACCGGGCACGCTCGGATCGGAATACAGCGTCAGCGGCAAATCGGTCAGCCGCTCCCCCACCCGGGTTCCGCCATCGAGGGAACACAACGCGGTGCGGCCCTCCTCTGCGCCCCGGCCGGCCATCGACCAGCCCAGGTAGACCATCATGTCGGCCACTGCAGACGGCGGCAGGATGGTCTCGTAGCGGCCTTCGGGCAGCTCGACGCTGCGCTCGGCCCAACCCAGCCGCATCGAAAGCCGCTCCAGCAGCAAATCCGTTGGGACACCCGCAAAATCGGGCGTGCCCACCGCCACCCACGCGCTGGCACCGTCGCGTTTGGCGTTGATCTCCAC
>NZ_JBAUZA010000124.1:0-3317 GCF_049585075.1 Mycobacterium sp. | reverse complement strand
CATACATGTCAGCGGCCCTATGTTGGAGCGCTTGAAACGACCCGATCGGTACCCCGAACTGGTAGCGCTGCTTAAGGTGTTCCAGAACCATGTCGACTATGCGCTGACACGCGCCAACGATTGTGATCGCCATTCCGGTCAGCGCAATGTGCCATGCCCGCTCGGTGTCTGATGCGATCCGATTCTCATTGCCGACATGCACTTCGTTAAAGCGAAGGTCCGCGAGGTGCAGCACGGGATCGATTGCTGCGACCCGACGAGATATCACGGCTTTCGCCTCGACAACGAACACACCGGCGGGAGTCACCACGGCGAGTCGGTCTGCACGGTCCGCGTCGAGGACGTAACGAGCTTCACCTTCGAGAACCCAACCGCCGCGATTTCTGCATGTCGTGACACCGCTGTACACCGCGGCACCGGCGCCATCCTGCGCGACCCGATCACCAACCAAGGGTGCGAACTGGGTCATTGTCGCCAAGAAGGGCGTCGGGTCACTCGCGCGCCCGAGTTCTTCGAGCAGGAGCGTGAGCTCGACAAAGCTTTCAGCGCTGCTGAGTTCCGTCCAGCCTTGCTCGATGCACCACTCCCACAGCGGGTCGGCGTCGGCGCGGCCCTCCGCGATCGCACGGACAAGGGACGGTGGGCACTGCTTCGTCAGCGCCCCCCGGACCGTTTCGCGCCAAAGGCGCTGGTCATGGTCTAGCTCAAGAAGCAACTGGGTCCCATCTTGTCCGTGACTGTCCGGTGAGAATACCGTTCTCGTATTGCGCAAGTCTAGGTTGACCGATCTTGACAATCAAGATGTGCAGCGTACAACATCGTGAGTTAGCGACACGTGGCAATGACGACGCCGGGAAGAAGGAACCGCCATCCAAACACGCAGCCGACAAGTCGGATGCGTCCCCGTTCACCGTTCGTGGTGAGGGGCAACGCAGCCCATTCCGTCGGTTCGAACCACCCCGCGGGACCTAACTGCAGCGCGGACGGCACGTTGTTTGGCCGCGCCGTCGACGACGACTATCGCCGAGCAGGAGCACACACAATGGACAAGAAGTCGACCACAACAGGTCCCACGTCGTCGAAAGTCGAGCTGGATCTGTCCGACGTCGACCACCGGGTCGGCAAGCCCGTCGGCGGCGGCCAGTTGTGGGATCCCTGTACCTCCTCCGACATTCGTCGCTGGGTGATGGCGATGGACTATCCGAATCCGATCCACTGGGATGAAGAATTCGCACGGGCGTCCAAGTTCGGGGGCATCATTGCGCCGCAGTCGATCGCGGTTGCCCTCGACTACGGGCACGGGGCCGGACCCGCGTGCGTAGGACACATTCCGAACAGTCACCTGATCTTCGGAGGCGAGGAATGGTGGTTCTATGGATGCCCCGTCCGGCCGGGCGACCAACTTTTCCAAGAACGACGGTTCCACGACTACAAGGTTGTGGAGACGAAATTCGCCGGACCCACGATGTTTTCGCGCGGCGACACCACCCATACCAACCAGAACGGCGTCCTAGTAGCCCGCGAACGATCGACCGGGATCCGCTATCTCTATGAAGAGGCCAGGAAACGCGGGATGTTCGAAAGCCAGCTCGGCGACATCAAGCGATGGACACAGCTCGAACTGGAAGAAGTCGAAAGACTGCGCCGAGACTGGCTGGAATCGAACCGGATGGGCATCTCGCCGCACTTTGACGAGGTGAAGGTGGGTGACACGCTACCGCGGCGTGTGATCGGTCCGCACAGCATCGCTAGCTTCACCACCGAATACCGAGCCTTCCTCTTCAATATCTGGGGCGCATTCCGGTGGGTGGCACCTGACGACGTCGACGAGCCGTGGGTCTATCAGGATCCTGGTTTTGGCAAGGATTTTGCGTTCGACGAGGAAGACGCGAAGGTCGATCCCCGCAAGCGCGATGGTCTCTATCTGGGTCCGTCACGTGGACATATCGACGCCGACCGGGCCACCGAGGTCGGAATGGCGCGTGCCTATGGCTACGGCGCAACGATGGGCGCCTGGTGCACCGACTATCTCGCCTACTGGGCCGGCAATGACGGAATGGTCCGGCACAGCAAGGCCGACTTCCGCGGAACAGCGTTCGAGGGCGACGTCACGTACTTCGACGCCGAGGTCGTCGGCAAGGAAGCGGAGTCCGCGTGGGGGGTGCCACTTGTCCAGGTCAAGCTGCGCCTCAGCAACCAGAATGACGAGGAACTCGTTGCCTGCACGGCTGAAGTCGAGCTACCGGTGTAGCGAGGCCCGTACTCCATGAATTCTGTTGCGGTGAAATCACTTTCGATCGCGCATGGCCCGCCATTGAGCGAAGAGCCTGGACTTGGCGCGCTCACGCTCCCGGGCTTTCTGCGCGATGTGGCGTCGACCTACAGCGACCGACAAGCACTCGTCTTGCGCACTGCCGAAGGCGAAATACGTTGGAGTTACTCCGAGCTGTGGGAGAGAGCGGTCGAAGTGGCATGCGCGTTGCGTGCCTGTGGCGTTGACAAAGACACTCGGGTCGGGGTCTTGATGACCAACCGTCCCGAGTGGATTTCGGCTGTCTTCGGCGTCTCGCTCGCCGGTGGGGTGGCCGTGACACTTAGCACGTTCTCGACCGCGTCGGAGCTCGGATACTTCCTCAAGTCGTCAAGTGCAGCGATGCTGCTGTTTGAACGCAGTGTGCTGAAGACAGACTTTGCAAAGGTCTTGTCCGAGCTTGAGCCCGCGATTTGCACGATGGCTCCAGGAGCGCTGCAGTCCGAAAGGTTCCCATTCCTCCGTCATCTCGCAACGGTCGGAGAAGCGCCGCCCGGCGTCGACTCATGGGACTCTTTCCTAGCCCGTGGTCACGGCGTACCACGCGAATTGATAGAGGGGACCGCTGAAGCCGTGCGCCCGAGTGATGCGGCGGCGGTGTTCTTCTCGTCAGGATCCACACGCAAACCCAAGGGCATCATGAGCTCCCACCGGGGCGTAGCCGTCCAAATGTGGCGCTTCAGAAGGATGTGCGGGTTCAGCCCCGACGACAACATCCGTTGCTGGTCGGCGAACGGCTTCTTCTGGTCCGGCAATTTCGTAATGTCACTTGGCGCCACGCTCGCCGCCGGCGGGTCGCTGGTGCTGCAACCAACCTTTGACGCCGCCGATGCGCTTGAACTGATGGTCGCGGAGCACGTGAACTACCCGTTTGCCTGGCCACATCAATGGGCGCAAATCGAAGGCTTACCCAACTGGCTCCAGGTGGACTTGAGCAGAATGCGGTTCGCCGACTTAAAGACGCCGATCGCCCGTCATCCGACGGTCTCCGCCGAACTGTCCTTTC
>NZ_JBAUZA010000123.1:0-3932 GCF_049585075.1 Mycobacterium sp. | reverse complement strand
GAGCACGGCCTCAATCGTGGTCATGATCTCGAGTCTTTTCAGCAACGCCTGCCCCTCTTCGTTGGCGTGCTTCCGGATCACTCGGTCCAGGTCGGGATAGATGTGGGCCAGCGCGGCGATCACCATCGCAGGCAAACCGGCCAGGAAGGTGCCGTTGAGCCGGCGGAACGTGTGGCCAAGGTCGCCGACGGGCGATCCCAGCACGGCTCCGACGATGTCCAACTCCGGGGCATAGTCCGCGCACAGTTCAGCGGCCCAGGCAGTGGCTAATCCGCCGCCGGAGTATCCCCACAGTGCCACTGGGGTCGAGCCCCCCGGCGCGGACGGGGAGAGGCCGAGCCGCTCGTAGCTCAGGGCGGCCCGCACCCCGTCGAGAATGTAGTAGCCCGGCTCGAAGGGTGCGCCCCACATTCCGTTGCGGCCTTCGTGGTCGGGTATCGAAACGGCCCAACCTTCCGCGAGTGCGGCGGCGATCAGCAGAAATTCCAGCTGCGCCAGTGAGCCGATGGCGTTCGCGCGCCGCCGCAACGCATACGAGGGAAAACAACGGGACGCCACCGCGTCGATCGCGCACTGGTAGGACAGCACCGGGCAGGGCCGGTCCGGAGTGGCGTTCGACGGCACGATCACCGTGGTGACCGTGGCGTCGGGCTCGCCCTTCATGTTCGTTGTGCGGTACAGCAGCTGGGTCGCCATGACCGGCTGCGGTATCAGACCCAGAAAGGCCAGCTCGACATCCCGCGAACGCAGCACGGTAGCCGGTAGCGCGTGCTGGTAACCGGGCGGCGGGTCGTAGAACAGGTCTTTCGAGGGCAGTATCGGGCGGGCTTTGGGCTGCAACTCCTCATGCGGTGCACAACCGATCCATTCCGCGCCGGTCGTGGTTGCGAGGCTGCCAATGTCCATCGGGGCATTGTTGCTTAAGAAGGCGTTAAGAATCCAGTCGGCCCGCCGGGTGGACGCAAAGCGGCGAACTCGTCAGTAATCCGCAATTGCGAGTCGGTGAAGCGATACAGCGCCGCCGGACGCCCGCCGCTGCGGCCGGACTGCGCGACGGTGCCGGTTGCGGTGATGACGCCGCGACGGGCCAGCACGCGCTGCAGGTTAGTCGTGTCGACCGGGTGCCCGAGCGTTGCGCTGTAAATGTCACGTAGCGTCGACAATGCGAATTCGGTTGGCGCTAAGGCGAACCCGATGTTCGTGTAGGACATCTTTGCGACTAGCCGGGTGCGGGCGTGGGCGACCATCGGGCCATGGTCGAAGGCCATCGCCGGCAGTTCGGTGACGGGATGCCAGCGGGTGTCGGGTGGCAGCTCCGGGATAGCGGGGGAGGGCACGAGGCCCAAAAAAGTCGACGCGATCGTGCGGGTGTCGGGCACCCGGTCGGGGGCGGAAAACACAGCGAGCTGCTCTAAGTGAGCGACTTCACGCAGGTCAACCTTCTCGGCCAGCTGACGCCGCACCGACGTCGTCATGTCCTCGTCATGGCGGAGCCGTCCGCCAGGCAGCGACCACGCACCTCGGTGCGGATCGCGGGCACGCTGCCAGAGCAGGACGCTGAGCTGCGGCTTCTGGGTCTTCGGGCCTGATCCGAGGCCTCGAACCTGGAATACGACGGCGAGCACTTCGTGAGCAGTGCTACCATATGGCATGTTTTCGATTATAAGTCGAAAACCGGCTCGGGGCGAAAGGAACGGCCAATGACGGTCCTGAATCGCGCGGATCAGCTGCCATCCGAGAAGGCCTACCTGGAAAACGACCTGGCCGCGGCCATCACCAGCTCTCCCCACGGATATGGCGGCGTCGAGGGCGACACACGTTGGGCGGCCGAGATCCGCCGGCTGGCCGAGCTGCGAAACGCCACGATTCTGGCGCATAACTACCAGCTCCCGGCCATCCAGGATGTGGCCGATCACGTCGGCGACTCGCTGGCGCTCTCCCGGATCGCTGCCGAGGCGCCCGAAGAAACCATCGTGTTCTGCGGCGTGCACTTCATGGCCGAGACGGCGAAAATCCTCAGCCCGGAAAAGACCGTGCTGATTCCCGACCAGCGGGCGGGCTGCTCGCTGGCCGACTCGATCACCCCCGAGGATCTGCAAGCTTGGAAGGACGAACATCCCGGCGCCGTCGTCGTCTCCTATGTCAACACCACCGCAGCGGTCAAAGCGCTCACCGACATCTGCTGCACCTCCTCGAACGCAGTAGACGTGGTCGCCTCCATCGACCCGGACCGCGAGGTGCTGTTTTGCCCCGACCAGTTCCTCGGGGCACACGTTCGCCGGGTGACCGGAAGGGCGAACCTGCACGTCTGGGCCGGCGAGTGCCATGTGCACGCCGGGATCAATGGCGACGAGCTCACCGCGCAGGCCCGCAAGCATCCGGACGCCGAATTGTTCGTCCACCCCGAATGTGGCTGTGCGACATCGGCTTTGTATCTCGCGGGAGAGGGCGCCTTTCCCGAGGAGCGGGTGAAGATCTTGTCGACGGGCGGCATGCTCGACGCCGCGCGCGACACCCACGCCCGGCAGGTTCTGGTCGCCACCGAGGTCGGGATGTTGTATCAGCTGCGCAATGCCGCGCCTGGTGTCGACTTCCGTGCCGTCAACGACCGCGCGTCATGCAAGTACATGAAGATGATCACCCCCGCGGCGCTGTTGCGCTGCCTGGTCCAGGGCGCCGACGAAGTCCACGTCGATGCGCAGGTCGCCCGGCTGGCACGGCAAAGCGTGCAGCGGATGATCGCGATCGGCCAGCCCGGCGGCGGCGAATGAGCATCAGCCCGGCCTGGCAGCAACGGGCCGACGTGGTGGTCATTGGCACCGGGGTCGCGGGCCTGGCCGCCGCGCTCGCCGCCCATCGGGCCGGACGCCGAGTCCTGGTGCTCAGCAAGGCAGGCCTCAGGTCGGGCGTGACGGCCACCCACTACGCCCAGGGCGGAATCGCGGTGGTGTTGCCCGATACCGACGACTCCGTCGACGCGCACGTCGCCGACACGCTGGCTGCCGGCGCAGGTCTTTGTGACACCGACGCGGTGACCTCAATCGTCGCTGACGGCTACCGGGCCGTAGTCGAATTGGTAAGCGAGGGAGCACGATTTGACGAGACAGCGGTCGGCGGATGGGCGCTGAGTCGCGAGGGCGGCCATTCCCGGCGGCGCATCGTGCACGCCAACGGTGACGCCACCGGCGCCGAGGTGCAGCGGGCGCTCGACCATGCGGCCGGCGCCCTGGACATCCGCACTAACCACGCCGCCCTGCGGCTGTTGCACGACAGTGGTGCGGTCACCGGCGTGCTGGTCGCCAATCCCGACGGCATCGGCATCGTCCACGCGGCGTCGGTGATCTTGGCCACCGGCGGCCTGGGACACCTCTTCGGCGCGACCACCAATCCAGATGGCTCCACCGGCGACGGGGTTGCCTTGGCGCTGTGGGCAGGTGTCGCGGTGAGCGACATCGAGTTCATCCAATTCCACCCCACCATGTTGTTCGACAACAGCAAGGGTGGCCGCCGACCGCTGGTCACCGAAGCAATCCGCGGCGAAGGCGCGGTTTTGGTTGACAGCCAAGGCAATTCGGTCATGGCGGGCGTGCACCCAATGGGCGATTTGGCACCGCGTGATGTGGTGGCCGCGGCTATCGACGCCAGGATGCGGGCAACCGGCGACCCGTGCGTCTATCTCGACGCCCGTGGCATCGACGATTTCGAGGACCGCTTCCCGACCGTGACCGCAGCGTGCCGGAAAGCCGGCATTAACCCGGTGCGCCAACCGATCCCGGTGACTCCGGGCGCGCACTACAGCTGCGGCGGCGTGATCACCGACGTGCATGGACAAACCGAGCTGCCCGGGCTTTTCGCTGCCGGCGAGGTCGCTCGAACCGGAATGCACGGCGCCAACCGGCTGGCATCCAACAGCCTGTTGGAGGGACTGGTCG
>NZ_JBAUZA010000122.1:0-6216 GCF_049585075.1 Mycobacterium sp. | reverse complement strand
CCGCTGCTCTGCCAGTTGAGCTACGCCCCTTCGCCGGTTGGCAGGCCAACCTGCTAGTGCCGGGGCCTCACCCATGAGCGCCGCTTCTCCGCATCGCATCGCTGACGCATCGTCGTCGTCGCCCCTGACCGCGCGCGCCGTCCGCATTTTCAATGCGGAAGCGCGCTGGTAATGGGAAAACCCCGAGGTCCGAGTGTACAGCGGGCCAGGTCTCAGGTACTAATTACGCCGTCCTGACGACCTGCCCGGTCTCGTTGTCCCATTTGAGATTGATCGAGTTGTCGCCCTCGTGACCCATCACCGTCGTGGAGGCCTCCAACACAAGTTCGCCGTGCTGGTTGGTCAAGGTGTTCCTAGTGACGACGATGTCGGCGCCGAACCGCTCAACGACGGACTCCACTTCCATCCGGGCGTGCAGCACATCGCCGGCAAGGATCGGCTTGTGGAAGACGAACCGCTGGTCGACCTGGACCATCTGCAGCGTCTCGTAGCCGGTGTCGACCTTGCGCATGAAGTCCGCCTGGACCATCTTGCCGAGGATCGTGACGAACGTCGGCGGCGCGACGAGGGCGTCATACCCGAGTTCGGCGGCCGCCTCTTCATCCAGGCAGGCCGGGTCGTCGGCCTTGACCGCCTTGGCGAATTCGCGGACCTTCTCCCGGCCCACCTCGTAGCTGTCCGGGTACTCCCACGACATGCCGTGGATATTGGTATTGATCGCCACCGTTACGCCAACTTCGCCGCTGCGACGGCCCGCCCGAAGATCTTCTTGCCGCCGGTGGTCGCCGTGATCGCGATCGTTACCGACTTGCTGTCCGGATCGAGCGACTTCACCCGGCCGGTGAACACGATCTCGGCGCCCTTGCCGTCGTTGGGCACCGGCACCACCGCGGTGAACCGGACGTTGTATTCGGTCACCGCCCCAGGATCGCCGACCCACGACGTCACGTAGCCGCCGCCCAGGCCCATGGTCAGCATGCCGTGAGCGATCACGGTGTCCAGCCCCACCACCTTGGCGATCTCGTCGTCCCAGTGAATCGGGTTCAGATCACCCGAAACACCCGCATAGTTCACCAAATCCTGCCGGGTCAAGGGATAGATCTTCTCGGGAAGCTGGTCACCCACCTTCACTGAATCGAACTCACGCAGTGGCATGGCTGAAACCCTTTTCTTCCTCTTCTCCTGCACGACCAGCCAGGGTCGTATAGGTCTCCTGTACGACGTCACCGGCCTCGTTGGTGACGGTCTGCTTGGTCATGATGATGTCGGTGCCGTGTGCGCGCCGGACCGACTCGATGGAGACGTCGCAATGCAGCCGATCGCCGACCGTGATCGGTTGCAGAAACTTCAGCGTCTGGTCCACCTGCACGATCTGCGCGTCATCCGTCGCGATGTTGGCGTGCTCAAAAAACGCTGCCACAGCTTTGTAGCCGAAAACCGAGATGAATGTCAGCGGCGCCGGGAGCGCGGAGTAGCCGAGCTCAGCGGCGGCCTTCTCCTCGAAAAACGCCGAGTCGTCGTTCTTGACGGCGGTCGCGTACTCGCGAACCTTTTCCCGCTCCACCACATAGTGATCGGGGTAGCGGTAGTGCATCCCGACGAAATTTTTGGCCAACGACACAGCTCTAGAACCTACCTAGTCAGTCTGAGTAATAGCGCGGACGGTGTCAGCGCGTCTCGCGGTGGGCCTGGTGCTTGCCGCAGTTGGGGCAGAACTTCTTCAGCTCCAGCCGGTCGGGATCGTTGCGGCGGTTCTTCTTGGTGATGTAGTTGCGGTGTTTGCACACCTCACAGGCCAAGGTGATCTTGGGGCGTACGTCGGTACTGGAGGCCACGTCGGTTCTCTTTCCGGGTTCTCGTTGTTGTGTTGTAGCGATGGCCGGACTCGAACCGGCGACCTAACGATTATGAGTCGTTCGCTCTAACCGACTGAGCTACATCGCCTCGGGCCACATTGCCTTCGTTCTGGGCCGCCTGCCTGCTCGGCGTCCGCCGAGCCCCCTAACGGAATCGAACCGTTGACCTTTTCCTTACCATGGAAACGCTCTACCGACTGAGCTAAGGGGGCGCACCCGTAGCGACCAGTCGAGCCGTGCCGCGGGCCTAAAAGAGGGTACAGCCTGGCCCGCGAGGGCACCAAACCCAGCGGGTATGCCATCCCACGACGACGCGCGACCGACGAGGGCCATAGGCTGAGCGGGTGCCTGATTCCGACCGGCTGTACTTTCGCCAATTGCTGTCCGGCCGCGACTTCGCCAAGGGTGACGGGTTCGCGACCCAGATGCGCAATTTCGCCTACTTGATCGGAGACCGCCAGACCGGCGACACCGTGGTGGTCGACCCGGCATATGCGGCCGGCGATCTGCTCGACGCGCTAGAGGGCGACGGCATGCACCTGTCCGGGGTGTTGGTGACTCATCACCACCCCGACCATGTCGGTGGTTCGATGATGGGCTTCGAACTCAAGGGGCTGGCCGAGCTATTGGAGCGGGTCAGCGTCCCCGTCCACGTGAATTCCCAAGAGGCGCTGTTTGTTTCGCGTGTGACCGGGATCGGCATGGGCGATCTCACCCAGCATGAGCATGGCGACAGGGTCAGTGTCGGCGACATCGAAATCGAGCTGCTACACACCCCCGGCCACACGCCGGGCAGCCAGTGTTTCCTGCTCGACGGCCGTCTGGTTGCGGGTGACACGTTGTTTTTGGAGGGCTGTGGCCGCACCGATTTTCCCGGCGGCGACTCCGACGAGATGTTCCGCAGCCTGCAAAAGCTTGCCCAGCTGAATGGTGATCCGACGGTGTTTCCCGGACACTGGTACTCGCTCGAACCCAGTGCGACATTGTCGGAGGTCAAGCGTTCCAACTACGTCTATCGCGTCGCCGATCTCGATCAGTGGCGAATGCTTATGGGCGGGTAAACAAGCACTTACGGGCCTTCCAGCGAATGTTCTCGCCGGTAAGCGCTGTGATATAGCGGAGGGATGAATTCTTCGATGGGATGGATCGAAGATCGTTGGCATCAGGTGGCGGGCGCCTCGTCCGGCACCTGGTTAGCATGGGCCGTCTGGGCTTTGGCCATTCTGGGCGTACTCGCGTTGATCTACGCCAATCAACAGATCCGCCGCAATCGTCGACTGGCAACCGAAGAGACCCGGCCACATGTCGGGATGTTCATGGAGCCGCACGCCGCCGATTGGCATCTGATCGAGCTGGTGGTGCGGAACTTCGGCAAGACCCCGGCCCACGACGTGCAGTTCGCGTTTCCGCACCCACCGACGGTGGCCGAATACGAAAACGCCACCGATGGATACGCCGATGTCGTCGAGTTGAAACTCCCCCGCCAGCTGCCGACGCTGGCGCCCGGCCAGGAATGGCGCACGGTGTGGGATTCGGCGCTCGACCGCAACGAGCTGGGTGAGGGCATCGAGTCGCGCTTTCCCGGCACGCTGACCTACTACGACCGCGCCGATGTTGCGCGCGGTTGGAAGTTCTGGCGGCGGCGTCGGCGGCCGTTTGAAACCAAGGTGGTGCTGGACTGGGATGCGCTTCCGCCGGTTCAGCGCATCGAGTTGATGACGACCCACAACCTGGCCAAGCGGGAAAAGGAGAAGCTGGAACTTCTTCGCAGCATGCTGACCTATTTCCACTACGCCACCAAGGAAACTCGCGCCGATGTCTTCCGCAGCGAGATCGAACGGATGAACCGCGCCGTGGAGGAAACCAAGGACCGGTGGCGCACCCGCCAAATCGACGCGCCACCAACCGACGTCAGCCTGCGTTGGGGTGACGCCCAGGCCGAGCTCGGCAAGCATCGCGGCGAACGAGTGGTCGAGCGGCACCCATGAGCGGACCGGTCACCTACCGCCTCGACGACTCCGTCGCATTCATCACCATGGACGACGGCAAGGTCAACGTCCTCGGCCCAACGATGCAGCAGGCCCTGGGCGAAGCACTCGACAACGCCGACCGCGACGACGTCGGCGCGGTGGTTATCGCCGGAAACGACCGGGTGTTCAGCGGCGGGTTCGACCTAAAAGTGTTGACGTCCGGCGACATTGCGCCCGCGATCGACATGCTCAAGGGCGGCTTCGAACTCTCCCATCGGCTGCTGTCCTATCCCAAGCCGGTGGTGATGGCCTGCACCGGCCACGCCATCGCGATGGGTGCGTTCTTACTGGCCAGCGGCGATCACCGGGTGGCAGCACCCGCCTTCAACATTCAGGCCAACGAGGTCGCGATCGGGATGACGATCCCGTACGCGGCGCTGGAAGTGATGAAGCTGCGGCTGACGCGATCGGCCTACCAGCAATCCGCCGGGCTGGCGAAGACGTTCTTCGGCGAAACCGCAATCGCCGCGGGCTGGATCGACGAAATCGTGCTGCCCGATATGGTGCTCAGCCGCGCCGAGGAAGCCGCCCGGGAATTCGCCACCCTCAAGCAGCCCGCACACGCCGCGACGAAGCTGCGGGCCCGAGCCGATGCGCTGGCCGCTATCCGCGCCGGGATCGACGGTATGGCAGCCGAATTCGGCGCTTAGTTGAATCGGTGGCCTACCGTGGACGCCAGTAGCTGTCCAGGTACTTCTCCCAATTCCAGTAAGACAGAAAAGTTTCCGCCGCCTGATGGCCACGCTCGTAGAGCGCATCCATCTGCTTCTGGGCGATCTTGAAGTCCAGGAAGCCGACTTCGGTCGAGTCGACGCGGATCGCCCGGGCACTGACCCACGGCTGACTCAGATAGGCCTGATCATGGCCGACGATCATCGTGGTGATCAGGTCTTCCAGCAGCGTGGGACTTCCGAACCAGCGCAGCGGCCCGAGGCCGGGGAATATCTTGTCGTTGCCCTGCGGAAGATTCGGCAGCACGGTCACGCCGAAGGTGGGCCAGCGGGGCGGCTTATTGTCCACCCGGGCAAAGGAGTCGATCGGAAAATTCGACAGCAGGCCTCCGTCAACCAGCGTGGAGGTTATGCGGCTGGCGCTCTTCAGCTTGGACGGGCGGAAAAAGAACGGAATCGCCATCGACGCCCGGACGGCGTCGGCAACCGACTGCTCGTCGGGGTCCAGTCCGTAGAGCCTGTGGTAGTCCCACGGCAGCCGAACCATCTGCCCGATCGTCACATCGGCCACGGTGACCACCAGTTTGTAGCGCCGCTCCGGCAACAGGTGGTCGTCATCGACGGCCAGATCCCCGAAGGTGCGTACCCCCAGGTTCTCCAGCTGCGAACGGATCCAGTCGTGCGCGAAATCGCCTTTGTAGATACCTTCTTCGCCCAGCACACCCCAAGCGGCACCGAGCAGCGGAATTCCGGTGATGGGTGTGGGATCGAGAAACTTGCGATAGGGCACCGTCATCGCCAGTTGCTTGACCTCATCGGAGGTCAGCTGCTCGGAGCCCTGCGTACCGGCGGCGAGGATCGCACCGACGACCGAGCCGGCTGACGTACCCGAGACGCGCCGAATGGCGTAGCCGGCTTCCATCAGCGCGACGACGGCGCCGACCAGGCCGATGCCCTTGACGCCGCCACCGGAAAGGACGAGGTCCGCCTTCAGTGGGGTCGAGGTGGCCATGACCGCGACAGTAGTCGCTGCCAGTGACCCGGCTCGTGGGGCTCAGACGGCAGGCGCGGCCTTGCCGTAGTCGAAACCGTCGGTGCTCGGCCTGACCTCGGTGATCCGCGGCGGCGCGCCGGGGTCCACCAGCGCCATCACCATCTCGTAGCTCTTGGTGACGTCGTCGCGGTCGGTGGGGTCACTTACTGTGGCCAGGCTTAGCCGCTGGATTGCGTCGGCTTCGCGGATCAGCACCGTCCGGCGTTTCCGGTCGGGGGTTTGTTCGATGACCTTGGCCAGCGCATCGAGTTGGCGAATCATGATCGCGGGCATACCGATTGCAGCCTGGCGGATGGTGTCGAAGGTCCGTTCGACAAGTCGGTTGAAATCGGCGACGAACGCGATCACACGGATGTTTCCCTCTGCGTCACGCCGGATCCGTTGCGGACGCCACGACGTCGAGATCCGGCATAGGCAGTCCGCGATCCAGTCGATACAGGTCATTCCGGTGAACGTGTCGTTCACCGCGGGTGACAGCGCTCGCAATGCGATCTCGACCAACTGATCGAAGCCAAACGAAATATCTTGCGGCAGCGTTCGATACGCACCCGTAACGTGGCCCAGCGCGAGACGCTCGGCGACAGAGTCGGGCGCCACGGGGGGCC
>NZ_JBAUZA010000121.1:0-26871 GCF_049585075.1 Mycobacterium sp. | reverse complement strand
GCGTCGAACCGGCCACGGTCGTCGTGATCGGCGGCGGCACCGCCGGCTACAACGCCGCCCGGGTGGCCGACGGGATGGGCGCAGCGGTCACAGTGCTCGACGTCAACATCGACAGACTGCGCGAGCTCGACACGGTGTTCGGCGGGCGGGTGCAGACTCGCTACTCCACCGCCTTGGAACTCGAGCAAGCCGTAAAAGACGCCGACCTGGTCATCGGCGCTGCGCTGTTGCCGGGCGCCAAGGCGCCCAAATTGGTATCGAATTCGCTTGTCGCACACATGAAGCCGGGCGCAGTTCTGGTCGACATCGCCATCGACCAGGGCGGTTGCTTCGAGGGCTCACATCCGACCACCCACGACGACCCGACGTTCCCGGTCTACGACACGCTGTTCTACTGCGTGGCGAACATGCCGGCCGCGGTGCCAAAAACATCGACGTTCGCGTTGACCAACGCCACCATGCCCTATGTGATCGAACTCGCCGACCACGGCTGGAAAGCGGCCTGCCGGACGAACCCTGCACTCGCCAAAGGACTTTCGACGAACGACGGAGTGCTGCTGTCTAACCGCGTGGCCGCTGACCTCGGGCTGCCATTCACCGAACCGGCGCACGTGCTGGCGTGACTCGCAATCCGCGTGCTACACAGACGGCGTGAGTTCACTCGCCGATGACACCCGCTGGATGGACGCGGTCGACCAAGCCGCCTTGGTGCGAAAAGGTGATGTGACGCCGCTCGAGTTGCTCGAAGCGGCCATCGAGCGCATCGAGCGCATCGATCCCATCCTCAACGCCGTGGTAATCCGTTGGTTCGACCATGCCCGCGACACAGCCCGAGCGCAGCTGCCCGACGGTCCATTCCGTGGTGTGCCATTCCTGATCAAGGACCTGTTCGCCAGCTATGCCGGCCAGCGCATCAGCAACGGCAACGTCGCGCTCAAAAACGCGCATGCGATCTCAGACGCCGATACCACGTTGGTCAGTCGCTACCGAAGCGCCGGTTTGGTGATCGCCGGCCGCACCAACAGTCCCGAACTCGGCAGCGTCCCGACCACCGAACCGCTCGCCTGGGGTGCGACGCACAACCCCTGGGACACCAGTCGTTCACCCGGCGGATCCAGCGGTGGCGCAGCGGCGGCCGTCGCCAGCGGCATGGTCCCGTTCGCGCACGCCAGCGATGGCGGCGGATCGATCCGGATTCCCGCCTCGTGTTGCGGGCTGGTGGGCCTCAAGCCAAGCCAGGGCAGGATCTCGCTTGGCCCGATCCGCGACGAAACAGCGCTGTCGGTTGAGCTTTGCGTAAGCCGCACCGTGCGCGATACCGCGACCCTGCTCGACGCTGTTCGGGGACCTGCCATCGGTGACACGGTGATTGCGCCGCCGCCGTCCCGCCCGTACGTCGAGGAGGTTGGCGCCGACCCGGGCCGGTTACGCATCGGCCTGCTCGATCACCATCCACAAGGCGGCGCGGTTGCACCCGAGTGCACAGCCGCCGCACGGTCAGTCGCCACATTGCTGGAATCGTTTGGCCACACGGTCGAACAGGCATGGCCCGCAGCGCTCGAGGACGCGACGTTCATCTCCCGCTTCGGCGCCATGTGGAGCACGAACATGGGTGTCAGCCTGCGCAGGTTCGAAGAACAGCTCGGCCGCCCCCTCGCCGAGGACGAGTTCGAACCGATGAACCGCATACAGGCCGACTACGGCGCACACCTCAGCGCCGTTGACTATGCCCTTGCGCTTGCGGCCACCACCCAGTTCCGCCGCGCGCTGCAGGCCTGGTGGGCCGATGGCTGGGATCTGTTGCTCACCCCGACGGTGGCCGAGCTTCCGCTGCCGCTGGGCACCATCGTCAACAATCCCGATCACCCGATGGATGGCATGGAACGCTCGGGCCAGTTCATCCCATTCACCCCGCCGTACAACATGAGCGGGCAGCCCGCGATCAATGTGCCGGTCGAGTGGACCGACTCCTGCCTGCCGGTCGGGGTGCAGTTGGTGGCCGCCTATGGGCGCGAAGACGTTTTGCTGCGGGTGGCCAGCCAGTTGGAAGTCGCTAAGCCGTGGGCAGAGCGCAAGCCCCAGGTCTGATCGTCTTACACGTCGCCGAGGGTCTTGACGATGTCGTGCGCCGGCCCGCTGCGCGCGGCCCGGTAAGCCGTTCCCGCCCATAGGTTGGTGCCGTGCGGGTCCTCCAGCGCGACCGAAGCCTTGCGGATCGGTGCTGTCATCTGGTTGACCTCGGGATAACCAAGCGGCGCCACTTCGTCGAGCAAGCGGGTGAAGTCGTTTTCCAAGCCGCGCGCATACCGGCCTGAAAATGCGCGCGTGACAATGGTTTTGATGAACTCCGGATGTTGCAGTGCAGCGCGATGTGCGGTGTTGGTGCCCGCTTCGTCGCACAGCAGCAGCGCGGTACCGATTTGGGCTGCCACCGCTCCCCGGTTAATCACGGCGGCGACGTCCTCGGGAGTACCGAGTCCGCCGGCTGCGATCAGCGGGACGTTGTGCGCGCTGCGGATCCGGGCAAGCAACTCGTGCAACGACTCCTGACCGGGGTCCATATCCGGCGCGAAGGTGCCGCGGTGACCGCCGGCATCCGGGCCCTGGACGATCAGACCGTCCGCTCCAGCAGCAAGGGCCACGCCGGCCTCGTAGGTCGATGTCACGGTGTTGAAAAGCAGAATTCCCAGCGCGCCGAACCACCGCATCACGTCTGGTGGCGGCGCACCGAAGGTGAACGACACCATCTCGGGCCGTAAATCGGCCACCACTTCGAGTTTCTGCTGCCAGCCGTCGTCGTCGCCAAACCGAGGGTGACCGATCTCGACTTCGTAGTGCTCGGCGATCTCGTCGAGCGCCTCCGCGTAGTGGTCCAGCGCGTAGACGTCGGCGACGCTGGGTTGCGGCACAAACAGATTGACGCCCAGCGGACCGGTGGTAGCGGCGCGCGCGGCCGCGATGTCGTCGGCGAGACGCTCCGCACTCACATAGCCGCTGGCCAGAAAACCGAAGCCGCCGGCGTTGGACACCGCCGCCGCCAGTGTCGGCGTGCCCGGGCCACCCGCCATCGGCGCCCCCACGATTGGCACATCGAGATCCCAGAATCCCAGTACCATGGCGCTACCTTGCTATCGCTCGAAGCTGTTGGGGTAGCGACTTTTTCGACTGATACGGACCAAGAACGGCCACGCCGTAGGGCTTGCCCAGCAGTAGGTGGGCTGCCGCATTAACCTCGTCCACGGTGACCTCGTCGAGCTCGTGCAGCGTGCGGTCGATAGTTCGATGCTCAGCGTAGTTGAGTTCGCTGCGGCCGATGCGGTTCATCCGCGAATTGGAGTCCTCCAGGCCGAGCACCAGCCCGCCCCGCAGCGAACCCTTGGCGATCCGGCATTCCGCCTCGGTGATGCCATCGCGTGCCACCGTCTCGAGCACCTCGGTGGTCACCCGCGCAACTTCGGCGAATCGCTCGGGCAGGCAGGCGGCGTAGACCGACAGCGCACCGCTGTCGGAGAACATGTCCACCGACGAGTAGACCGAGTACGCCAGCCCGCGGGATTCCCGAACCTGTTGGAATAGACGCGAACTCAAACCACCGCCGAGTGCATTGTTGAGCACCGAGAGCGCCCAGCGATGCTTCCAGTGCCGGCCGGGTGTGCGCACTCCCAGGCAGACGTGGGTCTGCTCGGCATTGCGATTGGCCAACATCAGGTGCGGACGACCGTTGATCCGGCCGGTGCCCTTGCGCGGCGGCAGCGGCCGGCGACCCCTGACCAGGCGCGACCCGAAGTGCTCGCGGACCAGCGCCACCACGTCGTCGTGGTCAACATTGCCGGCCACGGCGACGATCATCCGCTCGGGTGTGTAGCGCCGCATGTGAAACGAATGCAGTTGAGCGCGCGTCATCGCCGACACCGACTTCGCGCTGCCGATAACCGGACGGCCCACCGGATGCTCACCGAAGAGCGCCGCCAGGAACATGTCGCCGAGCGCGTCCTCGGGGTCGTCATCACGCATGGCGATCTCCTCGAGCACGACATCGCGCTCGAGCTCGACATCGTCGGCGGCGCAGCGTCCGTTGAGTACCACGTCAGCGACTAGGTCGACACCCAACTCCAAATCGCTGTCCAACAGATGCGCGTAGTAGCAGGTGTGCTCCTTGGCGGTGAACGCGTTCAGCTCACCGCCGACCGCATCCACCGCCTGCGCGATGTCGACAGCTGTGCGCGTCGGGGTCGACTTGAACAGCAGATGCTCCAGGAAGTGCGCGGCGCCGGCCACCGTCGCGCCCTCGTCGCGCGATCCGACGCCCACCCACACCCCAACCGAGGCGGAGTGCACCCCCGGCAGGTATTCGGTGACGACACGCAAGCCCCCGGGCAGGGTGGTGCGGCGGAACGCAGTAGACGGCTCGGCGCTGTGGCGGCCGCGTCGCAGCGGCTGCGTGCCCGGGCTAACTGCTGGCCGTCGCGGCATCGGCTGGCGTGGTCTCCGCGGTCTCCGTTGCGGCACTTGCTGTGTCACCGCTGCCAGATTCTCCGGCTTCTTCGGTTCCCTCGTCTACGAGCACCAGCGAGATCTTGCCGCGCTTGTCGATGTCCGCGATCTCCACGCGCAACTTGTCGCCGACGTGGACGACGTCCTCGACCTTCGCGATGCGCTTGCCCCTGCCGAGCTTGGAGATGTGCACCAGCCCATCCCGGCCGGGCAGCAGCGACACGAACGCACCGAAGTCGGTGGTCTTGACCACCGTTCCGAGGAACCGCTCGCCGGTCTTGGGCAGCTGCGGGTTGGCGATCGCGTTGATCCGGTCGATCGCCGCCTGCGCCGAAGGTCCGTCGATGGCACCGACGAACACCGTGCCGTCGTCCTCGATCGAGATCTGCGCGCCGGTTTCCTCGGTGATGGCGTTGATGATCTTGCCCTTGGGGCCGATCACTTCGCCGATCTTGTCCACCGGCACCTTGATCGTGGTGACCCGGGGCGCGTACGGGCTCATCTCGTCGGGTGCATCGATGGCCTCGGCCATCACCTCGAGAATCGTCAGGCGCGCATCTTTGGCCTGCTCGAGCGCACCGGCCAGCACCCGCGACGGAATCCCGTCGAGTTTGGTGTCCAGCTGTAGCGCGGTGACAATGTCCTTGGTGCCTGCACATTTGAAGTCCATGTCGCCGAAAGCGTCTTCGGCACCGAGGATGTCGGTCAGGGTGACGAAGCGCCGCTCGGTACCGCCACCATCGACCTCGACATCATCGGACACCAGACCCATCGCGATGCCGGCGACCGACGCCTTCAGTGGCACCCCGGCGTTCAGCAGCGCCAGCGTCGAGGCGCACACCGAGCCCATCGAGGTGGAACCGTTGGAGCTCAACGCTTCCGAAACCTGCCGGATGGCGTAGGGGAACTCCTCGACGCTGGGCAGCACCGGGATCAACGCCCGCTCGGCCAGTGCGCCGTGGCCGATCTCGCGCCGCTTGGGCGAGCCGACGCGGCCGGTCTCGCCGGTGGAGAACGGCGGGAAGTTGTAGTGGTGCATGTAGCGCTTCGAGGTCTCCGGCCCCAGCGAGTCGATCTGCTGAGCCATCTTGACCATGTCGAGGGTGGTCACACCCAAGATCTGGGTTTCGCCGCGCTCGAACAGCGCGCTGCCGTGCGCCCGTGGCACCACCGCGACTTCTGCGGACAGCGCACGGATGTCGGTGATTCCGCGACCGTCGATACGGAAGTGGTCGCTCAGGATGCGCTGGCGCACCAGCTTTTTGGTCAGCGCGCGGAACGCCGCCCCGACTTCCTTCTCCCGGCCGGCGTAGGTGTCGGCGAGCCGCTCAAGAACTTCGGCCTTGAGCTCATTGGTGCGCTCGTCGCGCTCGGCCTTGCCGCCGATGGTCAGCGCGGCGGACAACTGCTCGGTGGCCACCGAAGACACCGAGTAGTAGACGTCGTCGCCGTAGTCGGGGAACACCGGGTACTCGCCGGTCGGCTTGGCGGCCGCGTCAGCAAGCTCTTGCTGGGCGGCGCACAACGCCGCGATGAACGGCTTGGCGGCCTCCAGGCCTTGCGCCACAACGGCTTCGGTCGGCGCCTGGGCACCGCCTGCGACGAGTTCGATGACTTTGTCGGTGGCCTCGGCTTCGACCATCATGATGGCCACGTCGGCGCCCTCGCCGCTGCCGGACACCACGCGTCCGGCCACCACCATGTCGAACACTGCCCGCTCGGTCTGCTCGACGGTCGGGAACGCCACCCAGGTGCCGTCGATCAGCGCAACCCGGACACCGCCCACCGGACCGGAGAACGGCAGTCCGGCCAGCTGGGTGGAAGCGGATGCGGCGTTGATGGCCACGACGTCGTAAAGCTCGTTGGGGTCCAGGCTCATGATCGTCACAACGACCTGGATCTCGTTGCGCAAGCCGTCGACGAACGACGGGCGGAGCGGCCGGTCGATGAGACGACAGGTCAGAATCGCGTCGGTGGACGGCCGGCCCTCGCGGCGGAAGAACGAACCGGGGATGCGACCGGCGGCGTACATCCGCTCCTCGACGTCGACGGTCAGCGGGAAGAAGTCGAACTGTTCTTTGGGCGTCTTGCCGGCGGTGGTCGCCGACAGCAGCATGGTTTCGTCGTCGAGGTAGGCGACGACAGCGCCGGCGGCTTGCAGAGCCAACCGGCCGGTCTCAAATCGTATGGTGCGGGTGCCGAAGCTCCCGTTGTCGATGACGGCGGTCGTTTCGAATACGCCTTCGTCAATTTCAGCTACAGACATGGTTGTCCGTATGACCTCTCTGGGTTTATTCAGCTGTTTCGCGTAGTCACGCTAAACCCCGAGGGTTTCAGAGCCTGGATGCGGCGACGGCCATCGATCGAAGCTGCCGACCTGCCCCGATGAGGGAGCCCGGCAGCCACTACCGAAGACCGCGCGATGCAGGTCCCTTGTGACTCGCTGGGACGGTGCGCGCGGATCGCGCGCGCCGCACCTGCTCGGGCCAATCCGGCCCAGAACGTCGTCCTTACTCTACACGCCGACCTGGCGATTCCTACCCGGCGATGGTCGGCGAACATGGTCGCGACACTTAACGAGTTGCGAAGAAACGCCGATGGGATTCGCAAACGTTTAAGTTTCGGCGTGACACCGGCGCGGGCTGAGGTCAGCGGCGCAGGCCCAGCCGATCGATCAGCGAGCGGTAGCGCTCGACGTCGATCTGTGCGACGTACTTCAGCAGCCGGCGCCGGCGTCCGACCAGCAGCAGCAGACCGCGGCGTGAGTGGTGGTCGTGCTTGTGCACCTTGAGGTGCTCAGTCAGATCGGCGATCCGCCTGGTCAGCAGGGCGACCTGCGCCTCAGGGGACCCGGTGTCGGTCCCATGCAGGCCGTAAGAGCCCAGGATTTCCTTTTTTTGCTCGGCAGTCAGCGCCACGAAATATCTCCATCAATCGGTCCGCGATCTTCGATTCCAGGCTGCGGCCGCCGCGAACTGCAGCACGCGCCGTATCGCCAGGGAGTCTAACAGTGCGCGGCGAGACGACTGGAATCCCCAGGTCAGCCCACGGAAAGCAGCGTACGGGCACGCTCGGTATCGGTGCCCATCGCAGCAATCAGATCCTTGACCGATCCGAACTTCTTTTGCCCGCGGATCCGCGCGACGAAGTCGAGCGCCACATGTTGTCCGTACAGGTCAGCGGTGGTATCGAGCACGAACGCTTCTACAGTGCGGGTGCGCCCGGAGAACGTCGGGTTGGTGCCCACCGAAACGGCGGCCTGGTAGCGCTCGCCCGGAACCACCGTGCCGGTCACCGGCCCGTGCCCCAGCACGGTGAACCAGGCCGCGTAGACGCCGTCGGCCGGAATCGCGGAGTACATCGGCGGCGCCACGTTCGCGGTGGGGAAACCCAACTCCGCGCCGCGCCCCTCGCCCCGGACGACGACACCCTCGACGCGGTGTGGACGGCCCAGCGCTTCGGCGGCGGCGACAACGTCGCCGGCGTCGACACAGGACCGGATATATGTCGACGAGAACGTCACGGTTTCGCTGTCGTGATGCTCGGAAACCAGCGACATCGATTCCACCGCGAACCCGAAGCGCTCGCCGGCGCGGCGCAGCGTGTCGACGGTGCCGGCGGCCTTTTTGCCGAAAGTGAAGTTCTCCCCCACCACGACTTCCACCACATGCAGGTTTTCCACGAGAAGTTCGTGGACGTAGCGCTCCGGGGTGAGCTTCATGAAATTCGTCGTGAACGGCATCACCAGAAACACATCGATGCCGAACTCCTCGGCCAACTCGGCGCGTCGGGTCAGCGTCGTCAACTGAGCGGGGTGACTGCCCGGGAAGACCACTTCCATCGGATGCGGGTCAAACGTCATCAGCACCGTCGGCACTCCCCGCGCGCGAGCCGATTTCACCGCGTGCGAAATCAGCTCGGCATGCCCGCGGTGCAGGCCGTCGAACACCCCGATGGTGAGCACGCATCTGCCCCAGTCCGTGGGGATCTCGTCCTGGCCGCGCCACCGTTGCACAACCGCTAGCCTACGGCGCAAGGTAGCCGCTGATCGTGCTGATGCCACAGTGCGACTCCTCAACCGGCCGAACACGGCCGGCATCGTCGTCGCACGAGCCCCAGATCAGGTGAGGATTGCTTAAACTTCCGTTGTGTCCCCTGACTCCCCTGGCGAAGAGCCCAACGAGCTCACCGCGGTTGCCCAGGACTATCTGAAAGTCATCTGGAACGCCCAGGAGTGGTCGCGGGAGAAGGTCAGCACGAAGATGCTGGCCGAGAAGATCGGGGTGTCGGCGAGCACGGCCTCGGAATCCATCCGCAAGCTCGCCGAGCAGGGTCTGGTCGACCACGAGAAGTACGGCGCGGTGACGCTGACCGACTCGGGCCGTCGGGCGGCGCTGGCGATGGTGCGTCGCCACCGACTGCTGGAAGCCTTCCTGGTCAAAGAGCTGGGTTACAGCTGGGATGAAGTGCATGACGAGGCCGAGGTGCTCGAGCACGCGGTGTCCGACCGTCTGGTGGCGCGCATCGACGCCAAGCTGGGGTTCCCGCAGCGCGATCCGCACGGCGACCCGATCCCTGGCTCCGATGGGCAAGTTCCCACGCCACCGGCTCGCCAGCTGTGGTCATGCGCCGACGGTGACACCGGCACGGTGGCGCGGATATCCGACAAAGACCCCGAGATGCTGCGCTACTTCGACAGCATCGGGATCAGCCTCGATTCCCGGCTACGAGTGCTGACCCGGCGCGAATTCGCCGGAATGATCTCCATCGCAGTCGAATCCGCTGACGGCGCTCCCACCACGGTCGACCTGGGAAGTCCTGCTGCACAAGCTATTTGGATGGTGTGTAGGTAACCGCTGATGGCAAAACTCGAGCTGTCCCATGAGCTGTCGCTTACTGCCGAACAAGCGTGGGCGCGCGCGTCGAATCTCGCCGAACTCGGCGACTGGCTGCAGATGCACCAGGGGTGGCGGGGTGAATTGCCCGCCGAACTCACGCCCGGCGCGACGTTGGTCGGCGTGGCCGGCGCAAAAGGCATGCGCAACCGGGTCACCTGGACGATCCGGAAAGTTGAGCCTCCGGGCCTGCTCGAGATCACCGGCGACGGCGTGGGAGGCACCAAGTACGGCCTGCGGTTGGCCGTCGCGCCTACCCAGTCCGGCTGCAAATTCACCGTGCGAATCGACATGGGCGGCAAGCCGCTATTCGGCCCGATCGGAGCCGCTGCCACCCGAGCTGTCAAAGGCGATATCGAGCGCTCGATCAAGCGATTCGAGGCGCTGTACTCCTAGATATTCCCTGCGGTTGCCCGAGCGTGATAGGCATCCCGGGTCGCCGGATCCATGGCGAGGAATGCCTGATCGGTGCGGGTGATTCTGCCCAAGAACCGGCGAGGACGGTCGGGCGTCAACAGCGCAGACTGCACGACGAAACGAAGCCGGCGTGGCACATACGACATCGCGCGGTGCGTCCTGGCGGCAGCGAGGACAGCCGCGGCGA
Source organism: Mycobacterium sp. (assembly GCF_049585075.1). Lineage (GTDB taxonomy): Bacteria > Actinomycetota > Actinomycetes > Mycobacteriales > Mycobacteriaceae > Mycobacterium. The sequence goes on along the minus strand of NZ_JBAUZA010000121.1, from coordinate 16,878 downwards.
TGTCGTCGGGCTCCACCGAGACAAATTTCGCCACCGCCTTCGGAATCTGCATCCCTGCCGACAGGTCGGTATTCACGACGCCCGGAAGGATGGCGCAGACGTGGATGTTGCGCGGACACAGCTCTTCTCGTAGCGCGTAAGTCAAGCCCACCACAGCGAACTTGGTGGCGCAGTAGGTGGCGACGCCCGGGAAGCCGCCGACGCCGCCCATCGATGCGATGTTGATGATGGTTCCGCCGCCGTGCCGAATGAAGCGTTCCGCCGACAATTTGCAACCGGTGATGACGCCATGCAGGTTGATGTCGATCATCCGATCTTCGGCAGCCCGCGATTCGGCGACGAACTCGCCGGTGAACATCACCCCCGCGTTGTTCACCAACATGTCGAGCGGCCCGAGAACACGCTCCGCGTCATCGAGAAACGCGGCGAAGGATTGCCGCGAGGTGACGTCGAGCGGCAACGCGACGACGTCACCGTCGAGTCCGGACGCGACGTGCTGGGCCAGATCGGCGTCGAGATCCCCGATCGCGACCTTGGCTTCGGCGGCGGCAAATGCTGTGGCGGTGGCCAACCCGATGCCGCGCGCACCACCGGTGATGGCAACGACCTTTCCCCTGAGATTACGACTCACGACTACTCCACTCCTTATTTGTTGGTCAGCTGGCTTCGCAGCACTTTTCCGGTTTCGTTGCGCGGCAACTGCGCGACAAACACCACATCTCGGGGCACCTTGTGCCGGGCCAGATGTGTGCGGATGTAGCCTTTGACGTCCTCGTCGTCGACGTTGGATGCCGGCCGCTTGACAACGTATGCGGCAAGCCGTTTTCCGAAGTCGGGGTCGTCGACGCCGACCACCGCGGCCTCCACGACGTCGGGATGGTCGGCCAGCAGGTTTTCGACTTCCAGCGGAAAGACGTTCTCGCCGCCCGAGACGATCATGTCGTCGTCACGGCCGTCGACGAACCACAGTCCGGTTTCGTCGAAATGCCCGGTGTCGCCGGTACATAGCAACCCGTCGACGATTTCTTTGTTCTGGCCGTCGGTGTATCCGGAAAAACTCAGACCGCTCGCCACGAACAGGGTGCCGGTCCGGCCTGGTTCGGTGATCGTGCGGCGCTGCTCGTCATAGCACGCCAGTCGGCAACCCATGGGTGGGCGGCCAACGGTCCCGGGCGCAGCGCGTAGTTCTTCGGGCGTTGCGATGGCGGCAGCCGCCACCTCGGTGGACCCGTAGAGGTTGTACAGCACGTCGCCGAACGCTTCTGCTGCGCGGCGGCACAGATCGGGCGACAGCGAAGAGCCCGCGGCGAAAATGACTGTGAGCGAGGAGGTGTCGTAGCTTGGGAGCATTTCGGCTCCCAGGTCGAGGATGCGCTGAAGCATTGTCGGGACCAGCACCAGGGCGCCGGAGCGATGCGCGGCGACGGCCCGTAGCGTCGACTCGGGATCGAAACGCCGGGCCAGCACGATGCGGTTGCCCAGCGCCAGCCCCAATGCACAGGTCGCCAGGCCGGTGGCATGGAACAGTGGCGCCGCGACGCAGTAGCTGCCCTCCCGCGGCCAGGCGATCCGATCCAGCAGCTGCGCCGACTGGAGCGGGTCGATCCGGTTGCGCGGAGCGCCTTTTGGGGTTCCGGTGGTTCCGCTGGTCAGTAACACCATGCCACCCGGTCGGGGCGGCGTTGGTAGCGCGGACCGCGACTGACCTTCGACCAATTCGGACGCCGTCGCGCTGGGCAGCGCGTCGAGGAGGCCGGCGAACTCGTCGTCGGCCACCACGCAGCCCACCTCTTCCCTGGCACAGACATCGGCCAGTTGCGGCCCGGCGAACCCGGTGTTCATCAGTACTACCCGGACGCCGATCTTGTTGGCGGCACTCAGCGTGACAACGACCGAGCGGTGGTTGCGGTTCAACAGCCCGATCACCCCGCCAGCCCGAATACCATTGGCCTGCAAGCCACGCGCCAAAGCGTTGGCGGTCTCGTCGAGCTGCCGGAAGCTGATTGTGCCGTCGTCGTCGGCAATGGCAGGCGCATCGCCGTAACGGGCCGCGGTGTAGGCGGTGAGCCCGCCGAACGCGCCGTAGCGCCGCATTGCCAGAAACGCGCGCACGGCCTGATCGGGGCGCGCCGGATCGACCACCCCGCGGCGGAACAGCACTCCCGCGGCGGCCAACCGATCGCGCGCCTTGGCGAGCATGGGTAGTGAAGTGTTCACGACGCGGTGTCTGCTTCGGAAACCGCGTTGCGCAGGAATAATCCGGCCGTCTCAAGACTGGTCCATCCCTGGTCACGCGGCCAGAGCCAATACCCGTGCATCAGACCAGGCCAGACCTGCTCGTCGCAGCGACCACCCGATGCGAGCACCTGCGCAGCGAACGCCTCGGCGTCGGCACGCATGACTTCCCTTGTTCCATAATGTATCTGGATCGGCGGCAGACCGGAGAGATCGGCATTGAGCAGACACAGCCGCGGGTCCGCGACATCGTGGGCACCGACATACAATGCGACTGCGCGTGCGGCCAGACGGGGATCGAGTGGCTGCTGCCGGGGACGCGAGTCGGCAATGCAGGCTCGGTATGCCGGATCGATCAGCGGCCCGAACAAAGCGAGCGCAGCCGGGGCGGGCAGCCCTTCGTTGCGCAGCCGCAAGGCAAGTGCGACCGCGAGGTGCCCGCCGGCCGAGTCCCCGGCGACGACGAGCCTGGCCGGGTCGTGGCCCTGCGCAAGCAGCCAACGGTATGCGGCGAATGCATCGTCTTCGGCTGCTGGAAAAGGATGCTCAGGTGCCAGCCGGTAATCAATGGCGAATGTCGGCATGCCGGAGAACTTGGACAGATGCGACGCGAACCCGCGATGTGTGCGCGACGAGCAGATCAGGTAGCCGCTGCCGTGCAGCACCAGGATCACCCCGACGCCGTCGTCTGCCTCGGGGTCCCACACCCACTCCCCTCGCACCGCTGCGGAAACCGGTTTGATCCGGATGCCGGGAACCACCGGGGTGGTGCGGGAAATCAGATAGTCGGCCGCCGGGCGGATTCGAGCAAACAGCCACCGCTGGGAGAGCAACACGTTGAGAATGATGGTGAAGGGCAGCCCGGTAACCGGAATATAGGACAGCCGGTCAAGTGCAGCGATTGAGCTGCGCCGCAGACTTTTTGCCGTCCTCTGGAGGGTCATCCGGTGAGCAGGCCCTTGGCGATATGGGTTACCTGGACCTCGTTGCTGCCGGCGTAGATCATCAACGACTTCGCGTCGCGGGCCAGCTGTTCGACTCGGTACTCGGCCATGTAGCCGTTGCCGCCGAAAAGCTGCACGGCCTCCATCGCGACGTCGGTGGCAGCCTCCGACGAATACAGCTTGATCGCCGAAGCCTCCGCCAGTGAAGGCACCTTTCCGGCCTGCATCTTCTCCAGCGTTTGAAACACCATGTTCTGCACGTTGATCCGGGCGACTTCCATCTTGGCCAGCTTGAGCTGGATCAGCTGCAACTGACCGATGTTCTTGCCCCACAGGGTGCGGGTTTTGGCGTAGTCGACGCAGCGCCGGTGGCATTCGTTGATGATTCCCAACGCCATCAGCGCGACGCCGAGTCGTTCGGCGGCGAAGTTCGCCCGCGCGCTTTCCCGACCGTCGCCGCCGGTGTGCTGCTCGCTCTCGCCGAGCAGCCGATCAGGTGTGAGCCGGACGTTGTCAAAGAACAATTCGCCGGTCGGCGATGACATCATGCCCATCTTCTTGAACGGCTTACCCTGGGTCAGTCCCGGCATGCCGGAATCGAGCACGAACGGCAGCACCGGCCGGTTGCGCCGGTCGACCGAGCCGTCATCGAGTTTGGCGTAGACGATCAGGACATCGGCGTACGGGCCGTTGGTGATGAACGTCTTCTGTCCGTTGAGCAGGTAGTCTTCGCCGTCACGTTTGACCGTGGTCTTCATCCCGCCAAACGCATCCGAGCCGGAGTCGGGTTCGGTGATCGCCCACGCCGCAATCTTTTCCAGCGTCATCAGCTCCGGTAGCCAGCGCTCCTTTTGCGCGAGCGTGCCGCGGCTCATGATTGTCGCCGCACCGAGGCCGAGGCTGACGCCGACTGTGCTGAGCAATCCGATGCTGACCCCGGCGAGTTCGGACACCAGCACCGCGGCCATCGACGCTTGCGCACCCAGGTTTCCAAACCCCGTCGACGCGCGCTTCTCGGTCTCACCTCCGCTGGACCGCTCCTTGTCCAGCATCGTCTTGACCGCTTCGGCGGCCAGCACATCCAAGCCGAACTCACTGAACAACTTGCGCACGATCGGATATGGCGAAAGCTCACCGGTTTCCAACCCGTCGAGATGCGGCCGGATCTCCTTGTCGATGAACCCGCGCACCGCGTCCCGCATGATCAGGTCGGTGTCAGACCATTCAAACATCAGCTGCTCCTGTTTATTGCGGTAGCCGGGCGGCGATGTCGTCGATCAGCCACGGGCCGTCGGTCTCGATGGTCTCGACGTCGTGCCAGCCGGACAGCGCCGAAATCGCCCCGCCCTGAACCGCGTACACCTTGCCGGTGATCGGGCACTTCTCCGTCGCCAAATAGGCGACCAGCGGCGAGATGTTCGCTGGACTGAACAGGTCGAGTTCGCCCTCCTCCGGTTCGGCCATCAGTGAACCCATGCCCGGGGTGGCCAGCGTGAGCCGGGTGCGGGCGATCGGTGCGATCGCGTTCACCCGCACGCCGTAGCGCTCTAGTTCCTCGGCGGCGATCAGCGTCATCGCCGCGATGCCCGCTTTGGCCGAACCGTAGTTGGCTTGGCCGGCATTCGGCAGCGTCACCCCGGAGCCCGACGCGGTGTTGATCACCGCCGCGTTGGGTTGGTCACCGGCTTTCGACTGCGCCTTCCAATACGCTGCGGCATGCCGCAGCATCGCGAAGTGACCCTTCAAATGCACGGCGATCACCGCATCCCAATGGGATTCCTCCATACCGGCGATGAACGAATCCCGCAGGATTCCAGCATTGTTGACCAAGACGTCTAGCCGGCCGAACTCGGTGATAGCCTGCAGCACAATGCTTTCCGCGCCGCTCCAGGTCGCGACATTCTCGGTGCTGGCGACGGCGCTGCCACCGGAGGCGGTGATCTCGTCGACCACCTCACGCGCCGGGCTGCTGTCGGAGCCATTGCCCGCGTTGTCGCCGCCGAGGTCGTTGACAATGACTTTCGCGCCTTCCCTGGCGAACAGCAGAGCGTGTTCGCGGCCGATGCCACGGCCCGCGCCGGTGATCACCGCGACGCGGCCTTCCAGTGCACCCATTGATAGGACTCCTCGATCTCAGTCGGCGATTACCGCCAGCCCGTCGGTGATGACCCATTCCTCGCCAGCATCATTACCTTTGGCTGTCTCGAACGCGTAGCTGGTAGCTCCGCTGGCGCTGCTGACGTCCCAGACCCGGGTTTCCAGGTCGTCGCCGGGCAGCACCGGTTTGGAGAAGCGGACCGCGAATCGCTTGAGCCGGTTCACATCCGAACCGGCAAGCTCGGTGAGCACCGCCCACGAGGTGAAAGCCATCGTGCACAACCCGTGGGCGATGATTCCGGGCAGCCCGGCGTCTTTGGCCACCTCCTCATCCAGATGGATCGGCATCGGATCGCCGGCGGCCGGCGCGTAACGGAACGTCTGGTCGCTGTCGATGTGCTGCACAACCTTTGCCAACGGCGCCCGCTCGCGCAGCTTCTCGTCGAACTTGTGCTCGGGGCTTAGTTTGCCGACCGCTTTACCGACGTTCAAACCCCGGACAAAGGTCGTGACGTACTGTTCGTTGACCAGCTCGCCGTCCTCGGTGCGACATTCCAGCACGATCGCGGCGCGGGTACCTTTCTCCAATCCCTGGTATCCGATCATCTTGCCGCGCGACACCAGCTTGTCTCCGGGTCGGATGGGCCGATGAAAGTGGAAGTCCTGCTCGCCGTGCACGACTCGTGGGATTGCCTCGATCGGCATCACATCAACGGCCGGCATCAGCAATGCCTCGAAAACCGGAACGATCGCGAACACCGGCGGCGCGATGTCCCCACAACGGTGCGCCTCGATCGGGTCGTTGGTGGCCGCCGCGTACTCGGCCAGCCGCTCCCTGGTGACCTCGAAGCGCTCGTCGTCGGTCCAGCGGTTCAGCCCAGTGTCATCGAACTCCAGCTGCTCAGTCGCCATGCTAGGCCTCGGTGGGCGCCGCCGAGGCCAACGCGTCGAGCTGGTCGAGCGTCTTGTCGAGCTGCTTGACGCCGTCCTTCTCCACCGCCTTGCCCAACGCGCCCTTGATCATCGCGCCGTCGAAATCACCGAACACGGTGAAATTGGAACCGCTTTCGGCCGGCTCGATGGTGAAGGTGAATTGCGCCTTGACGCCTGCCATCCCGGTGCCGGACAGCACGAGACTGCGCGGCGCGTCCACCGATTCGATCGTCCACTGGATCTTGTTGGCCATCCCCAGCATGACGATCTTGGCGGTCAGCTTCGCTCCCTCGCTGAGCGTGGCGGGTGGTTCCTCAAGCCACTTCTCATGGACGGTGAACCATTTGTCCCAGTTGGCGAGGTCGCTGACGGTTCCCCATAAGGCCTCGGGGCTGGCGGACAGATCTCTGGTCGCTTCAATGTGTCCCACGGGTGGTCCCTCCTGAGTTGTGCGGCCGGTTTAACGTTCGGCCCGCTGATACGCGGTGATGACAGCTGCGCCGCCGAGTCCGATGTTGTGCTGCAGCGCCGCCGACACGTTGTCGACTTGCCGCTTGTCGGCCGCGCCGCGCAGCTGCCAGTTCAGCTCCGCGCACTGCGCCAAGCCGGTGGCGCCGAGCGGGTGTCCTTTGGAGATCAGCCCGCCGGACGGGTTGACCACCCAGCGGCCGCCATAAGTGGTCTCGCCGCCATCGATCAGCTTGCCCGCCTCGCCCTCGGCGCAAAGACCGAGCGCCTCGTAGAGCAGCAGCTCGTTGGCCGAGAAGCAGTCGTGTAACTCGATGACTTGGAAGTCCTCGGGCCCGAGGCCGGATTGGTCGTAAACGCGGTGCGCAGCTTGCACATTCATGTCATAGCCGATGAGCCCCTTGCAGGTGCCGTCGAAGCTGCTGGCGAAGTCGGTGGTCATGGCCTGCCCGACGATCTCCACAGCCTGCCCGGCCAGGCCGTGCTTGTCGACGAACGCCTCGGAGGCCAGGATCGCCGCACCCGATCCGTCAGAAGTTGGCGAGCACTGCAGCTTGGTCAGCGGGTCGTAGATCATCCGCGAGCCCAAGATGTCGTCCAGTGTGTACGCCTCCTGGAACTGCGCGTACGGGTTGTTCACCGAGTGCTTGTGGTTCTTGTAGCCGATCTTGGCGAAATGCTCTGCGGTGGTGCCGTATTGCTTCATGTGCTCGCGACCGGCGGCCCCGAACATCCACGGCGCCGCCGGAAAGAGCACCTCGGAGATTTCGGCCATCGCCATCACGTGCTTGTCCATCGGCTGGGTGCGGTCGTCGTACATCGTCCCCAGCGAGCCGGGCTTCATCTTCTCGAATCCGAGCGCGATGGTGCAGTCGGCCAAACCGCCGCGAATCGCCTGGGCCGCAAGGTATAACGCGGTCGACCCGGTCGAGCAGTTGTTGTTGACGTTGACGATCGGAATGCCGGTCATGCCCAGCTCGTAGAGAGCCCGCTGGCCAGACGTCGACTCGCCGTAGACATACCCCACGTAGCCCTGCTCGACTTCGGTATAGTCGATGCCGGCGTCCTCGAGCGCCTTGGTGCCCGACTCTTTGGCCATGTCGGGGTAGTCCCAGCCCTCGCGCCGTCCCGGCTTCTCGAACTTCGTCATCCCGACGCCGACAACGTAGACCTTGTCCGCCATGTCACTCCTTCCAGTACCGTCCCACAAACATACATTACGGAACGTATCTAGCAAAAGCCTGCGTGCTGTCGACTGGATAGAACGTCATTCGATTGGCCACTGATCCGCTCAACGTGTGCGTTATAAGACGTCCGTCGCGGGTACCCGCAGTCGCAGATGGCGCCTACTGGGGGCGCCGCTACGACAGGAGCTGTAATGGCCGGATCAATAGTCCTCGCCCTCATCGTGGGCGCGCTCATCGGATTGGTGGCGCGGCTTGTCATGCCGGGCAAACAAGACATCGGCATGATCATGACGATTGTCCTCGGCGCCCTTGGTGGCTTCATCGGATCATGGGTGGTGACAAAGTTCTTCGCCTACCACAACGCCAACGGTGGAATCGCGTGGATTCCATTCCTCGTCGGCGTCGGCGTTGCCGTCGTCCTCATCGCGATCTGGGAAGCGATAAGGGGTACTCGCAGCCGCCGCAGCGTGCTTCGGTAGTTCGCTCGCCGGCTCAGCCCAACGATGCTGACGCCAGCGCGGCGGTGGCGATCGCGCGCAGATGCACGCACGCGCGGTCCCATCGGCGTCGTGCACGCTGTGAATCCCGGTCGACAAAGCTCGCCACAAGGACTCCCCGCAGCGCGTCCATCGCGGTGTAGACGACGTTGCGGAGCTCCTTTTGCGCGGGGTGCTCCGGCAGCAGTTGGGCGATCGCGGCGATCAGCGTGCTGTTGACGACGGGCTCCACCCGCTCGACCTGTTCGGCCAGCACCGGATCAGTTCGGGCGGCGACCCAAAGCTCCAGCGTCGCAACGAACATCGGGCCCTGATGCGCTTCCCACAGAAATTCCAGCATCGCCGATACGGGATCGGAGCTGCTCTGAACACGTCCAAGTTCGCGAATCGCGCCTTGCGCACGCTGTTGAGCCAGATGCTCGATGGCCGCGACCACCAGATCTTCCTTCGACCGGAAGTGGTGGATTTGCGCGCCCCGGGTAACGCCGGCAAGCTCGACTACCCGCTGGGTGGTGGTCCCCGCGTAGCCGTAAGCCACCAGGCATTCGATGGTGGCGTCCAGCAGTCGCGTCCGCATGGCGGCTGTGCGCTCCGCCTGAGTGCGCCGCACACGCTGTCCGTTGACTTCCGCCGCCATCGCGACCGCACGACCTTTCGAAGTAGAGATACATTCAACTGGGAATGTAATACTACCGCATCGGTGACGGAGTTGAGTCGCGGCGCCCACCGACACCGCTGTCCATGACGTAGCTGCGATCATCGGGCTCGCTGAGCAGCCGCAGATAGTCCTGTGGGAGATATGGCCACAGTTCCGGCGACCCGTCGGGTCCCTGGTACCAGCTGCTGCAACCGGTCGTCCACACCGTGCCGGGCAGCCCACGCCGAATGTGTTCAACGTAGGAGTCGATAGCAGCTGCGGTGGGTCGTAGGGTGTCGTACTCCCCCGCAGCCCAGCGTGTAATCCACCTGAGCACGTAGGCCGCCTGCGCTTCGGCAACCTGCACCAGCGAGAAATTCCCGATCGGGGAATGCGGACCAAGCAGCATGAACAGGTTCGGCATGCCTTGGACGGCGACGCTCTTGTGGGCGCGAGGACCCGCTGACCACATGTCATCCAGCGTCTGGCCGTCGTGGGTGCGGACCGTCGCGGGACGCACATAATCGTGTGCGTTGAATCCCGTTGCCAGCACGACGATGTCGGCCTCGTGCAGACGGCCGTCGGTGGTCCGGATGCCGCGCTCCACGAACCGTTCGATGGCCGTCGTCTCCACGGTCACGTCGGGACGCTGCACCTGGCGGTAGAAGTCCGGGTGAATGATCAGCCGCTTGCACCCGGGCCGGTAGTCCGGAGTGAGCTTGGCGCGCAATACCGGATCGGCGACCGAAGCGAGATTGCGTTCGCACCCCCTGTTGACCAAGCGTCGGCGCAATCCGGGCCGCGTGAGGAAGACGCTGAAAACCTTGAACGATTCGTCTTCCGCCCGGCGCAGCGCCCTGCTAAGCAACCGGCTTCGGCTCAGCAACGCGCGAGCGGCAGGCGGTATCGACGGGTTGGGCAGCCGGGCGACCCATTGCGGGGTGCGCTGAAAGAGCGTGGCGTGAGCCGCCACCCCGGCTACCGCCGATATCAGCTGCACACCTGTGGAGCCGTTGCCGATGACGGCGACCCGCTTGCCGGACACGTCGATGTCATCGCTCCACCGTGCCGAATGGACGATCTGGCCGCCGAAGTCGCCGATACCCGCGAAGCGCGGCGCGCGGGGATGGTGCAAAAAGCCGGTCGCGAGGATGACAAAGTCGGCGTCCAGAGTTTCTCCGTCATGGGTGGTCAGTCGCCAGTGCTGCCCGGTGTGGTTGGCGTCGACAACCTCGGTGCGGTAGCGGATCATTCGTTCGATGTTGTGCCGGCGCGCCGATTCTTCGAAGTAGTTCTGGATCTCCGGGCCGGGCGAAAAGACCCGGCTCCACGACGGATTCAAGTCGAACGAATACTGGTACAGGTGAGACGGCACATCGCAGGTCAGCCCCGGATAGCGGTTGTCCCGCCAGGTCCCGCCGAGCCGGTCGGCCTTCTCCAGCACAGTGACGTCGCGAAAGCCCGCGCGGTCGAGCAGGATCGCCTGACACAGCCCGGACATCCCGGCGCCAACGATCAGGACCCTCGGCGCGCGGCGCATCAGGCCCCCGAGGCCGATGCCTGCGCGCGCGGCGTCAGCGCCACCCGCATGTGGGCCAGACCGCGCAGCGAGCTATTGGTCGTCCACTCCGGTATGCCGATCACATCGATGCGCTCTACCCGCTCGGTGAGTTCGCACAGCACCGCTCTAGTCTCCATCCGCGCCAGGCTCGCGCCAAGGCACAAATGAATTCCCGACCCGAACGCGACGTGAGACGGATTGCGCGCTGCCACGAATGCGTCGGGGTTGTCGAACTGCCGCGGGTCACGGTTGGCCGCACCCCACAGCAGCGTCACCCGCGCACCGGCTGGAATTGTCACGTCACCTACTTGGTACGGGGTCTTCGCTGTGCGATAGAAGCCCTGAATCGGCGACGAGAAGCGCAGCTGTTCTTCGATCGCGCTGCCAATCAGCGCGTCGGGATCCTGCCGGATCAGCTCGAACTGATCGGGGTATTCCGACAACGTCAGGAACATCGTGCTCAGCAGGTTGGTGGTGGTCTCGTTGCCGGCCAACAGGAGCAGCAAGGCGAAGTAGAACAGTTCGTCGCGGCTGATCTCGCCGTCGTCCGCGGTGGCCACCAAACGGCCCAGCAGAGTGTCGCGCGCCAACAGCTCGCCGGTTTCGATCCGACTGCAGAAGTACGAATGCAGATGGCGCACGCCGTTGAGGGTGGGCACCATCTGCCACAACCCCTTCGGTGTCAGTTGGATATTGGCCACTCGCACGGCCTCGTTGGACCAATAGCGGAAGAACTCCTCGTCCTTCGGCGGAATGCCGAGAATGTGCGCGATCATCCGCATCGGCAACGGCACCGCCAGCCGTTGCACGACGTCTGATCCCGGATTGGCCAGTAACTCCGAGACCAGTTCGCGCGCAAGACGATCCACGGTCTCCTGCCATCCGGACAGCGCGCCACGCGCGAACGCGGGCTGAACCTTGCGCCGTAATTCGGTGTGCCGCGGTGGATCCAGATTGAGCAGCACCGGGATTTCGGCGCGGGACCGCGTCACGCCTTCGGCGTTGGACAGCATCGCGTCGTTGCGGGCCGCGGCGCGCACGTCGTCATAGCGGCTGAGGATGAAGATGTTGCGTTTGCGGCTGTATCGGACCCGCGAGCCGGCCAGCAGCTCGGCGTATCCCGGATAAGGATCGGCAGCGGTCACCGGATCAAACGGGTCAAACGATGTCTCGTGGATGCCCGGATACTCGCGGCGCTTGAGCATGGCGCCCAGATCGGTGGTGATGTTGGTGTAGAGACCTTCCGCGAAGGGCCGCGCCATCGAAGTTGCCAACCGGAGGTCGTACTTGAGGGTCACGGTTCCTCCATCCGCCCAACCAATACACTCGTGACCGTAACAATTATTTCTGTAACAGACAATGGGGTTAAGATCAGCGTCGTATGGAGATGACGATCGACCAGCTTGCCCAGAGCGTTTCCATGTCCTCGCGCAATATCCGGGAGTGGCAGCGCCAGGGTTTGCTGCCGCCGCCTACCCGCCGCGGTCGCGTGGGGATCTATTCTGACGAGCACGTCGCACGGATCAGGCGGGTGCAGCAGCTGCACTCCGAAGGCTTCCCGCTCGACTTGATCCGGCGCATGATCGACACCGGCATCGGCAACGAGAGCGACATCCGGCACCTGGCGGCCGAAGTGCTCGCCCCATTCAGCACGGCCGGCCCCATCACCATTAGCCGAGCAGAGCTCGACAACCGACTCGGCGCCGGCGCTGCCGCGCAGCTGGCCAAGCTCGGCCTGGTCGCCGACGCCGACAGTGACCCGGTATCGGTGCGCGACGCAGAGACACTGGACCTGATCGAAGGCCTTACCAACATGGGCGTAGCGCTGGAGCGGATGGTTGCCACGTTGGTTGACGTCCGCGGGCACCAGCGCCGCATCGCCGACGTGATCCTGCGGACCTACGCCGAGGATGTGTGGGAGCCGTTCGTGTCGTCGAAATTTGCTGCACCCGACTGGGGTTCGCTGGCCGACCATGCGGGGCGAGGTCGCCGGCTGGTGAGCGTTCTGCTCACCCATCTGCAGCAGGCCGCGTTCGACGACGCCGCGGCGTCGGTGATGCTCAGCGAAGTCGACCAGGCGGAGCGAGCGTTGGAGGGAATCAAGCCATCAAAGGGTGGCCGGCCGAATGACGACCACTGACTTGGTTTTCGGGCCGTCATCGCGCAGCAGTGCGATCACCCGGCCGCCGGCGTCCCGCGCCGCGTAGACGCCGTCGATGCCGGCAGGCGTGAGTGCGCGGCCGTTCGCCGCCGCATCGGCCTCCTCGACGCTCAAATCCCGGTGGGCGAACATCTGCAGGCATGCCTGGTCGAGAGTGACGCTCAGCTGGGGCCGTTCGGCCAGCTGCTCCAGCGAGTGGGCCTGGTTTAGGTCGAATTGGCCAACGCGGGTGCGCCGCAACGCAGTCAGATGACCACCGACCTCGAGCGCGGCGCCGAGATCGCGGGCCAGCGCGCGGATGTAGGTCCCGGACGAACAGTCCACCGTGACGTCGAGATCGATCAGGTGATCGTGGCGACGGGCCGCGAGGATCTCGAACCGGTCGATGCGCACCGGGCGGGCGGGTATTTCGACCGTGTGGCCCTCGCGAGCGAGGCGGTAGGCCCGCTGGCCGCCGACTTTGATCGCGCTGACCGTCGACGGCACTTGCATGATGTCGCCGCGCGACCTGGCGACCGCAGCGGCGATGCTCGCGTTGGTCAGACGCTCGGCCGGAACCTCATGCAGCAGTTCGCCTTCAGCGTCCTCCGTGGAGGTGGTTTGACCAAGTCGGATGGTGGCCGCATACGACTTCGACGCGCCGCTCACCAGGCCCAGGATCTTCGTGGCGCGTTCGATCCCGATCACCAGCACGCCGGTGGCCATCGGGTCGAGCGTTCCGGCATGACCGACCCGCCGGGTGCCAAAGATGCGCCGGCAACGCCCGACAACGTCGTGGCTCGTCATTCCGGCAGGCTTGTCGACGACGACGAGTCCGGCGTTCATAGCACGATCGCCGTCAGCACCAATTCCTGTTCAACTGACCATCTTCCGGCCAGTGTCGTCAGCGGAGGCCCATTCAGCGTGTCGCCGTCGATCAGGATCGCCGATTCGAAGGTGCCCGCGGTGCCGGAGTCGTCGACGCCGAACGTGATGTGCGCGTCTTCGAAGCCAAGCCAGCGCTTCGTCAACGGAAACCACGCCTTGTAGGTCGCTTCCTTGGCGCAGAACAGGATTCGGTCCCAATGCACACCGGTCGGCAGCGCGGTCATCTCGCGGCGCTCCTCGGGCAGGCTGATTGCGTCCAGTACACCGTCCGGCAGCACGTCGTACGGCTCGGCGTCGACGCCCACCGAGCGCACCACGGCCCCGCGGCCGACCACCGCACCGCGGTAGCCCGTGCAGTGGGTAAGGCTACCCACCACACCGTCGGGCCAGCATGGTTCGCCCTTGTCCCCCTTGAGGATCGGTACCGGCGCAAACCCGAGTTCACCCAGGGCGAGACGAGCGCAGTACCGCACGGTGATGAACTCGTTGCGCCGCTTGGCCACTGACCGCGCGATCAATGGCTCCTCTTCGGGCAGCGGCGTCAGCCCGGGCGGGTCGTCGTACAACTCGGCGGAGGCCAGGTTCTCGACGCTCGTTCCCGTGCTGGGCAACACCGACGACATCAGTTTGCTCAGCGTCATCGCGATTGCCGCTGGCGCAGTTTCTCTCGGAACTGCTGGGCCTGCGCCTTCATCTCGGGGGTGATCACGAAATGGCCGCCGAAGTCATTGAGATAGCCGGGCGCGTATTGCGGATCGGGCAGCACTTGGCGAAGCCAGCTGAAAGGCTTGCGCCGCCGCCACTCTCGCGGGTATCCGACCGACACCTCTTCGAAGCGCACCCCGTCATACCAGGTGGTGCGCGGAATGTGCAGATGACCGTACACCGAGCAGATCGCGTTGTAGCGGGTGTGCCAGTCGGCGGTCTCGGTGGTTCCACACCACAGCGAAAACTCGGGGTAGAACAACGAATCGCAGGGTTCCCGCACCATCGGGAAATGGTTGACCAGTACCGTCGGCGTCATCCAGTCGAGGTCTTCGAGCCGCTTGCGGCTGGTGGCCAGGCGATCACGGCACCACGCGTCGCGGGTGTGGTACGGCTCGGGTGAAAGCAGAAACTCGTCGGTGGCCACGACGTTGCGTTCGCGCGCTATCAAAAGCCCCTCTGCTTTGGTGGTCGCGCCGGCCGGCAAGAACGTGTAGTCGTAGAGCAGAAACAACGGCACGATCGTGGCCGGGCCGCCCCGCTCGGTCCACACCGGAAACGGGTGCTCCGGGGTCACGACGCCCATTTCGTCGCACATGTTGACCAGATAGTCGTAGCGGGCCCGGCCGAACACCTGCTTCGGGTCCTTGTTGGTGGTCCACAGCTCATGGTTGCCGGGCACCCAGATCACCTTGGCGAACCGCCGCCGCAGCAGATCCAGCGACCAGCGGATCTCATCGGTGCGCTCTGCGACGTCGCCGGCGACGATCAGCCAGTCATCCGGCGACGACGGGTACAGCGATTCGGTGACGGGCTTGTTGCCCATATGGCCGGTGTGCAAGTCGGACACCGCCCACAGCGTCGGCTGCCTTTCCTGTGTTGCCACGACTCCCCAGCCTAACGAGCGTCTCGGCGGATGCCGCGCAGCAGTACTAGAACAGGTTCTCGTTTACCCTGTGATCCCGCGGAGGCGACTTGTAAACTCCCGGCAGAGGTAATCCGGTCGAGGGGGTGTGATGGTCGCCAAGCTGCGACTGCTTGCGGCGCTCGGTGCCCTGGTCACGGCGCTGGCGATGGTGTGGCAGAGTGCACCGCCGGTCACCGTCGCTGGCCCGAAGGTGCAACTGCGGTCCACTGCCGCACCGATGGATCCGCCGACGACGATGAAGAGCCCGATCGTCGCGACCACCGATCCCAGCCCGTTCAACCCGTGTCAGGACATCCCGTTCGACGTCGTGCAGCGGTTGGGGTTGGGCTTCACTCCCCCAGAGCCTCAGGAAGGGCTGCGCTGCCAGTACGACGCCGGCAACTACCAGGTGGCCGTCGAGCCGATCATCTGGCGCACCTATGAGCAGTCCCTGCCGGCCGACGCCGTCGAGAACACGGTCAACGGCCACCGTGTCGCCCAGTACTGGAACCTCAAGCCCACGTATCACAACAGCTACTGGTACATGTCCTGCATGGTGATCTTCAAGACCAGCTACGGGATCATCCAGCAGTCGCTGTTCTACTCGACGGTCTACTCCAACCCCGAGGTGGACTGCCCGTCCACCAACCTGCAGCGGGCCAACGATCTTTCGCCTTACTACAAGTTCTGAGCCCGCGTTCGCTGCTGCGCCCATAACCTGATCACGTGACCACCACATCCGCCCAGCCTGCTGGGTCGACATTGCGTTCATTAACCAGGGATCTTGCCGGCCGGGCCCTCGGCCGGGCGTTGCGACTGCCCGCGCGGACTACCGGCTACACGGTCAGCCGCGTCGCGATTCCGATGCGCGACGGCGTCGAACTGGTGGCCGACCACTACGTGCCCGCCGGAGAACCCGTCGGCACCCTGCTGCTGCGCGGACCCTATGGCCGCGGGTTTCCGTTCTCGCTGTTGTACGGCGCGCTGTACGCCGCCCGCGGCTACCACGTGCTGATGCAAAGCGTGCGGGGGACGTTCGGCTCGGGCGGGACCTTCACCCCGATGGCTCACGAAGCAGACGACGGCGCCGACACCGTCGCATGGCTGCGGCAGCAGCCGTGGTTCACCGGCCGCTTCGCCACCATCGGGATTTCCTATCTCGGGTTCACCCAATGGGCGCTGCTGCAGGATCCGCCACCCGAGTTGGCCGCCGCCGTCATCACCGCCGGCCCGCACGACTTCAGCGAATCAGCTTGGGGCACCGGCTCGTTCACCGTCAACGACTTCCTCGGCTGGAGCCATCTGGTTGCCCACCAGGAAGATCCCGGGCGGATCCGCGCCGGCATCCGTCAGCTGCGGGCGCAGAAGAGCGTGATCCGCGCCGCCGCTGAGTTGCCGTTGGGAGCGGCCGGGCGCGAGCTGCTGGGCACCGGCGCGCCGTGGTGGGAGTCGTGGCTGGACCATCCCGATGACAACGCGCCGTTCTGGGAGACGATGCGATTCGGCGCGGCACTCGACCGGGTGCGGGTGCCGGTGCTGCTGATCGGCGGCTGGCAAGACATCTTCCTGCAGCAGACCTTGCATCAGTATCGGCACCTTCGCGACCGCGGCGTCGACGTGGCGCTGACCATGGGCCCGTGGACCCACACCCAGCTGCTCGTTCAGGGTCTGCGGACTAT
>NZ_JBAUZA010000120.1:0-3917 GCF_049585075.1 Mycobacterium sp. | reverse complement strand
GTCGAGCCGGGTGCGGGTGGCGGCCAGCTCGGCCAGCAGCTGCTGCTCGGCGGCCGCAACCTGTTGCGCCTCGGCCTCCAACGCGTCGGGGTCAGGGCCGCCGGTCGTGGCCGGCTCGACGTCCAGGTGCTGAGCACGCTCGCTGGCGATGCGCACGGTCGCGCTCACCCGTTCGGCCAACGCGGACAACCGAAACCAGGTCTGCTGCGCCAATTCCGCGCGCTCAGAAAGGCTGGCCAAGGCGTCTTCATTTGTAGCCAGCTCATCGGACGCGACCGCCATCCGGGCCGAAGCCTCATCGTGATCGCGGCGCAATGCCGCCTCGGCCTGGTTGGTGTCGTTGAGCTCGGCCTGCCGGGCGACCACGTCGTCGGCGGCCAGCCGCAGCCGGGCGTCGCGCAGGTCGGCCTGAATGGTCTGGGCGCGACGGGCCACCTCCGCCTGCCGGCCCAGCGGTTTGAGCTGGCGGCGCAGTTCGGTGGTCAGATCGGTGAGCCGGGCCAGGTTCGCCGACATCGACTCCAGCTTGCGAACGGCTTTTTCTTTGCGCTTGCGGTGTTTGAGCACACCGGCGGCTTCCTCGATGAATGCCCGACGATCCTCCGGCCGCGATTCCAGGATCTCGTTGAGCTTGCCCTGCCCGACGATGACATGCATTTCACGGCCGATGCCGGAGTCGCTCAGCAGCTCCTGGATATCCATCAAACGGCAACTGCTGCCGTTGATTTCGTATTCACTGGCGCCGTCGCGAAACATCCGGCGGGTGATCGACACCTCGGAGTACTCGATCGGCAACGCGTTGTCGGAGTTGTCGATTGTGACGGTGACCTCGGCGCGGCCCAACGGGGCCCGAGACGACGTCCCGGCGAAGATGACGTCTTCCATCTTGCCGCCGCACAGCGTTTTGGCGCCCTGCTCCCCCATCACCCAGGCCAGCGCATCAACCACGTTGGACTTGCCCGACCCGTTGGGTCCGACCACTGCGGTGATGCCCGGCTCGAACCGCAGAGTCGTCGGCGAGGCGAAGGATTTGAAACCCTTCAGCGTCAGGCTCTTGAGGTACACGGCGTGCCAGACTACCGCTCGGTGAAGCCGTTGATCGGTTCGCCGCGCGGCGACCAATCGGCAACTACGTTGTCGACGTGGCCTGGTGTTTTTCCACTCTGCAACACGCGCAACAACTGTTCACATGCGTCACGCGAGCCCTGCGCGACGACCTGGACGCGTCCGTCTGGCCGGTTAGCCGCGTACCCGGTCAGGCCTAGCTCCAGCGCACGGCTTCGGGTCCACCATCGAAATCCGACGCCCTGCACGCGACCGTGCACCCAAGCCGTCAACCGGGCGTCAGGTTGGGTTTCTTGAGACATCGGCTACCTCGAACCTGACTGTGGTACCTGATTTGAGTGTGCGACCCACGGTGCACACCTGGTCGACGGCGCGCTCGACGACGGTCAGCACCCGTGCCTTCTCGTCGTCGCTCAAGCCTGACAGGTCGATCTCGAGGGTCTCTTGCAGCAGCGGATAACGCTCCTGGTCACGGTCGGCCTCGCCGGAAACCCGCACGGTCGCCTGATAGTCGTCGCCAAGCCGACGTACCAACGGCAGGTCGCTGGACATCCCGCTACACGCGGCCAGAGCGATCTTCATCAGCTCGCCGGGGGTGAATACGCCGTCGACGTCCTCGGAGCCGATCAGTACCTGCGCGCCGCGCGAGCTGTGCCCGGTGTAGCGACGCACCCCGCTGCGTTCCACCCACAGTTCCGTCATGGGTTTCTTTCTACCGGGTCTGGTGCACACCGAGATCGACGCCAGCGCCAAAAACCCGGCCGAGCGCGGCACTAGCGTCGATCTCGGCGGGGTTGGCAGAGCCAGACCCAATTACCGCCGCGGCCGCGGCTGGCAGCGCGGGCAGTAGAACGACGAGCGGTTCATGAACTTCTCCCGGCGGATCACCGCGCCACAGCGTCGGCAGTGTTTGCCTTCCCGGCCGTAGACATCGAGAGACCGGTCGAAGTAGCCGGACTGGCCGTTGACGTTGACGTACAACGAATCGAACGACGTGCCGCCCTGCGCCAACGCGTCGCGCATCACCTCGGCGGCCGCGTGCAGCACTGCCTTGAGCTGCTTGCGGGTCAAGGTGTCGGCAAGCCGCGCGCCGTTCACCTTGGCCCGCCACAACGCTTCGTCGGCGTAGATGTTGCCGATCCCGGACACCACGGTCTGGTCCAACAGCTGGCGCTTGATCTCAGAATGCTTGCGCCGCAACATATTTACCACGGCATCGATGTCGAATTTCGGGTCGAGCAGATCGCGTCCCAGGTGAGCGACGGGCACGGGAACCACGCTGCCGTCCACGTCGATCAGCTCAGCCAGCAGCCACCCGCCGAACGTACGCTGGTCGACGAAGCTCAGCGTCGTCCCGTCGTCGAGAACCGCCGCGATCCGCAGGTGGCCCGCGTTCGGCACGGTCCCGAGCAGCATTTGACCGCTCATGCCGAGATGGACGACCAGCGCGCAATCGCCCTCGTCGAGGATGAGCCACAGGTATTTCCCGCGCCGATCGGTGCCGGTGATCCGGGCGTCCAGCAGCCGCGCGGTCAGGTCGGCGGGGCCCGCCTCGTGGCGGCGCACGGCGCGGGGGTGATGCACGCGGACGGCGGTGATGGTCCGGCCCACCACGTGGGCCTGCAAGCCGCGCCGCACCACCTCAACCTCGGGTAGTTCGGGCATATCTACATCACGCGCTGTCGAGCACGCTCAGCGTTTTCCACGCCGCCGCGGCGGCATGCTGCTCGGCTTCCTTCTTGGACCTGCCCACGCCCGACCCGTATTCGGTGTCGGCCACTGTCACCACAGCGGTGAATTCTTTGTGATGGTCAGGTCCTGTCGAGGTGACCTGATACGACGGCGCGCCCAGGCCGCGAGCTGCGGTGAGCTCCTGCAGGCTGGTCTTCCAGTCCAGTCCGGCGCCCAGCGTCGGCGCGGCGTCCAACAGCGGCCCGAACAGCCGCAAAATAACTTCCCGCACGCCGTCCATGCCCAGGTGCAGGTAGATCGCTCCCAGCAGCGATTCCATGGTGTCCGCCAGGATGCTGGATTTGTCGGACCCGCCGGTATTGATCTCGCCGCGCCCCAACAGCAGATATGCGCCGAGGCCGTCCCCGGTCAGCTTCCGCGCGACTTCGGCCAGCGCCTGGGTGTTGACCACGCTGGCCCGCAGTTTGGCCAGATCGCCCTCCGAGCGGTCGGGGTGTCGGTGGAACAATTCGTCGGTCACGGTCAGGCCCAGGACCGCGTCGCCGAGAAACTCCAAGCGCTCGTTGGTGGGCAGACCGCCGTTCTCGTAGGCGTAGCTGCGGTGGGTCAGCGCCAAGGTCAGCAGCTCATCGGGCAATTCGACGCCGAGCGCGTCGAGCAGCTCATTCACTCCGTCCCCCGTCGTTGTCGGGTGGCAACATGGCAGTCAGCTTGGCCCACCGCGGATCGATCTCATCATGGTGATGACCGGGCTCGGCGGTTGCCAGCGCGACGCCGCACTGCGGGCACAACCCGGGGCAGTCCGGCTGGCACACCGGTGAGAACGGCAGCTCCAGCCCGACAGCGTCGATGATCGGCTGCTCGAGATCGACGAAGTCACCGGCGACCCGCCCGACCTCGTCCTCCTCGGTGGTCGCGTCGGTGATGCTGTCCGGATAGGCGAACAGCTCGGTCAGGCCAACTTCTACGCGTCCGCTCACCGGCGTGAGGCAGCGGGAGCATTCGCCGGTGGTGGGTGCGGTCAGCGTCCCGGTCACCAACACACCTTCGGACACCGACTCGACTCGTAGATCGAGTTCCAATTCCGCGCCGGCCTGGACGGCAATCATTTCCACACCGATGCGCAACGGGCTGGGCACGACGTCGTGCAGGGAAAACAT
>NZ_JBAUZA010000119.1:0-39253 GCF_049585075.1 Mycobacterium sp. | reverse complement strand
GGGCACGGGCGTGCCCGGCAAATCGGGCGCCGGCTCGGCGGGGCGTCCGGCGACGGGGATCCCCGGCGTCGGCGGCAGACCCTTCGGCTTCGGCGGTGACGAGAGCACATCCGGCAACACCGGGTATGGTCCGTTGGGCCCGAAGGGACCCTGTCCTTGATCGACGCCCGCGCATGGCATCGGGTTATCCGGCCGCGGTAGGAGTTCTGCCGGCGGGACATAGGAACACGGCGTGCCCGGCGCCACCGCGGGTCCTGGGTGATCCGGGGTGCCCTCGAGTACCGGTGGCGCAGGCGGAGGTGCACCGTTGGTGAACCGCGTGCCGTTGGGGTCAGGAAACCGGAAGGCGGGCAGGCCGGCGCTGCGCCAGAAGTTCTCCGGGTCGATCCCGCGTTTCTGGAATGCGGCGTCCACCCACGGCTGCAGCATCCAGTACGGCAGCAAGTTGCCGATCATCACCTTGAAGTAGGGCCCGGAGCCGACCGCCTCGCTCAACGCCGCGGTGTAGTTGCGCAGGGTAGTCAGCGAGGCGGCAAGGTCTTTCTTGTGCTCGACCAGCAGATCGGTGACGGTGCTCAGCTGCTCAAGTAGGTGGTGCAGGTTCGGGTTGTCCTTGATCAGACCCTGCACCTGGGCGGAGAAGGCCGCCACGTTGGCCAGCAGCGCGTTGATGGCTCGTCCACGCTCGTTAAACGCTGCCAGCAACTCCTGGGTGTTTCGGAGCAGCGCGTTGATCTGTTTACTGCGGTCACCGAGAACACTGGCCACTTTCCTGGCGTCGGCGAGCAGGTGTTTGAGTTGCTCGTCGCGCTTGCCGAGGGTGTCGGAGAACTTGGCCACCCCATCGAGGGCCGCACTCAAGTGCGGGGAGGTCTGGTTGATGGTCTGCGACAACACATTCAGCGATCTTTTGACGGTGTTGATGTTCCATCCCGAAGCGCCTTTGGTGACGTCGAAGAACGCGTCATAAATCTGATACGGAGTAGTGCTCTGCCCCAGTGCCAATACCGCACCTGGCCGCAGCGGTTGGGTACCTCGCGGCTCGATCTCGAGCACCTTCTTGCCCAGCAGCGTGTCGGTGCGGATCGCCAGCCGGCTCTCGGTACCGATGGTGCGTGCGCCGGTCGAGAACTTCATCACGACGTGGTCCCCGTCGATCTTGAGATCTTGCACCGTTCCGACGTCCATGCCGAGGACGCGAACCTTGTCGCCCTTGCTCAATCCGCCGGAGTCGCTGAACTGGGCGTAGTAGCTCGCGGTGGCGAACAGCATCGGCAGGCTGCTAAAGCTTTGTCCCACACCGACAACGAGCACCACCACGGCGATGGCAAGCACTCCGACACGCACCCGGTTGGCGGGTTGCAGCGATCTCATTGCAGCGTGCACCTGCCCGACGGCTGCGCCCAGAGCTTGACCGAACGAACCGGGCCGCCCGGCTGCAGCCCGTTGACTTTGATGGCGAGGTCGCAGAGGTAGAAGTTGAAGAAGTCACCGTAGATGCCGCTGGCTCGTCCGATGATGTTGAACGCGTTAGGTAGCTTTCCCAGCAGGTCGCCGAGCTTGTCGTGCTGCTCGACGAGTGGCCCGGCGACGTTTTCCAGGCGGCCGACCGTGTCGTGCAGCAGGGCCCGGTTGTCGGCCAGCAGGTCGGCCACCGTTGCGGCGGCGTTGCTGATGTGCGCGGTGCCGTCAGCGAGATCGGCGGCCCGGCCCTTCAGACCGGTAATCAGGACCTCGAATTTGTTGATCGTCTCGTCGAACTGTTTCCGGTGCCGAACTGTGGTGTCCAGCACCGTGTTCAGGTTGGCGATCACCTGACCGACCGCCTGGTCGCTTTCGGCCAACCGATCAGTCAGCTGCGCGGTCTGATCGAGAATGTCGTTGATGGTGCCGCCCTCGCCCTGGAAGATGGTGATGATCGATGAGGCGATACTGTTGACCTTCTGCGGATCCAGAGCGCGAAACAGCGGCTTGAAGCCACCGATGAGGGCGTCGAGGTCCAGAGCCGGCTCGGTGCGTGATAGCGGAATGAATCCGCCCGGCGGCAGCACCCGGTCGGCGTTTTCCCCTGTCCCGCGGTCGATTTCCAGATAGCGGTTGCCGATCAAGTCCTGGTAGCGGATCTCGGCGGTCGTCGACTGGTACAGCGGCACCGAGCGGTCGACGGTGAAGTCGACCCGTATCCGCTTGTCGCCCTCGACCAGGTCAACTTTTTTGACTTTGCCGACCTCCACGCCGGAGGCCCGGACGAACTGACCGGCTCGTAAACCGCTGGCATTGCTGAACTCTGCGGAGTAGCTGTTGGTTTGATCGAAGCGCACTTGACCGAAAACCACCACGATGAATGCGGTGAACAACAACTGCACGGATGCGACAGCTGCGAGCCGGATAACCGTACCGGTGATTCTCATGGGTTGATCGTGTTCTCCCCGTACTGGCGCCCCCAGACGTATTCGCTGGCGAGCGGCTGGCTGAGCTCGAAGTGGTTATACGGCGCAATGCTGTTGCCGGAGTCCATCACCAGATACGGCGCCGGCCACAGATCACGGGTGATCGGCTGCCAGCATCCGGGCCCTCCGCCGGGTCCGCCCCGCGCATTTACCCGCGGCAAATTGTCCGGATACACATACGGGTTCTCGGTTCCGGCAAGCGCAACGCCGAGCTGCGCGGAATAGTGGTTACCGCTTTCCAGCACCGCGACTTTGGGGGCAAGGTCGGCGAAGTTTCGCAGGGTGCAAAACACCTCCGGGCTGTAGGTGTCGAGTAGACGTGCGGTCGGCACGAGGTCGGCGAGCAAGCGGATCAAGTACGGCTTGCTGCGGGTGAAAACCTCTTCCCCGGTACTGGCGAAGCCGGACGCGGCCAGCAACGCGGCGTCAAGTTCCGCCTGATGCCGGTTGAGCGTGCGTGCCGTAGTAACCGCATTCTTAAGCGCGTCAAACAGATCCGGCGCAGCTTTGGTGTAGACGTCGCCGAGAGCCGCAAGCTGCTGGATATCGTGGCGGATCATCGGCATTTGCGGATTCAGGTGGTCGAGAATTTTGTTGCCGTTGACGATCGACTGCCCGAACTTATCGCCCAATCCAGTTAACGCCTGCGCCGCTGCGCTCAGCGTAAGGTTCACCTTGACCGGATCGATGCTCTGCGAAAGCTCCACGAGCGTCTCGAACACCGTGTTGAACTCCGTCGTGACCGATGTCGCGTCGATTACCGTTTGCGATGTAATCGGTTGTGCAGAAGGGTTTTCCGGAGAAGTAAACGAAACGTACTTGTTCCCGAACACGGTGGTCGCCTGGATCTTGGCTATCACGTTGGCCGGAATCATGCTGACGTACTTCGGGTCTACATCGAGTGCGAATTTGGCCGCCGGCTTGCCGTCGTGCTGAACCTCGGAAATGCCGGCCACCCGACCGATGCTCACCCCGTTGTAGGTGACCTTCGAGCCTTGATCCATCACCAGACCGGCACGCGCTGCCAGCATTGTCAGCCGGGTCTTGGCGGTGAAGCCCCCGCGAAACTGCGCGTATACCAATGCAAATACCAGCGCGCATGCCAGGAACAGTCCCACTGCCGCCAGGGTGTCCGGCCAAGTCCTGGGCTTGCGTTCCTTCTTCTTCGTCACGGCGTTCGTCATCGTTGGCTACACCGTCAGGTTGAAGTTCGGATCGACGCCGTAGAGCGCAAGAGACGTCAGCAGGACGACGATCACCGTTGAAACCAGCGAGAAGCGCATTGATCGGCCGACGGCCTCTCCCACCCCGACCGGGCCACCGCTGGCGTTATATCCGTAGTAGCAGTGGGTGATCATCACGATCACCGCCATCACGATGACCTCGGCGCCCGACCAAAACACGTCCTCGGTTCGCAAGAAGGTCTGGAAGTAATGCTCATAGGTGCCTACCGACTGTCCGTAAAACAGCGTGGTGACGACTTGCCCGGACACGAACGACATGACAAGTGCCATCGCATAAAGCGGGACGACCACCGCCAGCCCGGCCATCAGCCGCGTTGACACCAAGAACGCGACCGATTTGATACCCATCACCTCGAGTGCGTCGATCTCTTCGCTGATCCGCATGGCGCCCAACTCGGCGGTCGCGCCGGCACCTACGGTGGCCGCCAGCGCGACGCCGGTCACCACGGCGGTGACCACGCGTACGTTGGCCAATGCGGCGAAGAACCCGGTGAATGCCTCGACGCCGATGTTGCCCAACGATGCGAAGCCTTGGATGGCTATCAGCGAGCCGCCGGAGAGCGTTACGAAACCGACGATCGCGGCGGTGCCGCCGACGACGGCCATCGCACCGGTGCCCATGCCGATCTGGGCGATCAGTCGCAGTGTCTCCCTGCGATAGTGACGCAGCGCCCACCCGATCGACCAACCACCGATAACGGCGAACCTGGTGAGGTGCCCGGCCTTGTTGACCGCCCGCAGGGTGCCGCCGACATAGTGATTGAAGTTTGCGACCGCGCGTGGATACCGCGCACGTAACACGGCAGCTGCCGAAACATCAGCCATGTCAATGGCCCGTCCCGAACCGCACGCCGATCGTGGTCAGCACCACGTTGACCGCGAACAGCGCAAGCACGCACAACACCAACGTTTCGTTGACGGCGACGCCGACTCCTTTGGGACCGCCTTTTGTCGTCAGCCCCCGGTAGCAGCCCACCAGGCCTGCGATCGTTCCGAATATCGCCGCCTTGATCGTCGCAATGACTACCTCGGGCAGACCCGTTACCAACGTCAGCGTCGCGAGATATGCGCCGCCCGAAACGTTCTGCAGACCGACGCCGAAGATGAAGCCGCCGACCAAACCGATAGTGATGACGGTCCCGTTGAGCAAGGTGGCGACGACGGTCGCCGCCACAACCCGCGGCACCACCAGCCGGTGGATGGGGTCGATGCCGAGCACCTCCATCGCGTCGATTTCCTCGCGGATGGTGCGCGCACCCAAATCGGCGCAAATCGCGGTCGACCCGGCGCCGGCCACCACCAACACGGTGGTCAGCGGGCCTAGTTGAGTGACGGCACCCAGCGCCGCACCCGCGCCGGAGATATCGGCGGCGCCAAACGAGGCGAGCAAGGTGTTGAGCGTGAAGACAATGAGAACGGTCAGCGGTATCGAGACCGCGATGGTGGGTAGCATCGCGACTCTGGTGATGAACCAGCTCTGAACGATGCACTCGCGCCAGTGAAATGGCTTGCGGAACAATGCTTTTCCAGCCAGTACGCACATCCGGGCAAAGCCGCCGACCGTCGCCAGTGGCGGCTCGAGTTGATCACGTACATAGTCGGCGAGCCGCGGCGGCGCTGTCGTCGTCACCGCGGCCTCGGCGCACGAACGCGATAGCCACGACGGATTGAGGGTGGACGTGCTTCAGTGCGGGGGCGCCACACATACACCATGCGTCACACTATGTAGCAAAAATCACTTCAGTTACACAAGACACGCGGGGCCCCGCGCAGTTAAGTTAAGCGCGATTCCGGCTCACTCGGACGGCGCGGTCTTACTGTTTTGCCTGATGTTTTTAAGGTCGGCCCAGAATCGCGCGGCCTCTCGGATGGATTCCTCGACTGGCCTTGGCTGCCAACCCAGTTCGCGGCCGGCCTTGCTGTGATCGACGGGGGCTTCCGCGCGCATCATCCGCACCGAGGCCAGGCTGAGTTCGGCGTCTTTACCGGTCAACCGGGCTCTCAGGCTGCCTAGTGCGCCCAGAACGTAGAGCACCTGCGCCGAGATGGACCGCCGCGGCGGCGGCACACCGGCTTCGGCGGCCGCAATCGTGACGACCTCTTTGAGCGGAATCATGCGTTCAGAGATCAGGTAGCGCTCGCCGTTGCGGCCGCGCTCGGCGGCCAGCAACATCGCCCTTGCCGCGTCGTCGACACCGACAACCTCCAGCTGGATGCCATCCATCAGGAAAGGCAGCTTGCCGAAGACCGCGCCGGCGATGAACGCGCCGTGCGGCGTGCGGCCCCAGTCACCGCTGCCGTAGGTGGTCGAGACACATATGGCGACCGCGGGCAGACCTTTTTCCGATGCGTATCGCAGCACCATGTCCTCGGCCTGGACCCTCGACTCCACATAAGGGGTGAGCGCACGGCGGTCGATCTGGTCATCTTCGGTTGCCACATGACCATGCCGTCGACCCACCGTCGCATAGGTGCTGGTGAACACGAAACGATGCAGCTTTGCGGCGATTGGGTTTTCGACGGCGACATCAAGGACGTTGCGCAAACCAGCGACGTTGGTGCGAAACAGCGGTGCCGGGTCTTGCAGCCACGCCCGGGTGTCGACCACGCAGTAGTACACCTCGTCGCAACCGTCCATCGCCTGGCGCACGGTGGCGGTGTCGAAGACGTCACCATGGAATCGGGTGACGTCGAGATCGTCGATGCTGCGGGTGTTGGCGCCATCGCGCACCATCGCGCGCACGTCGGCGCCGGTCGCCACGAGTTGGCGGGTGACATGCGAGCCCAAGAACCCGTTGGCTCCGATGACCAGCTTGGGTGCGGTAGTCATTGCTGGCCTCCGTATTGGCGCATCCACCGCGCAGCGTCGCCGTCGAGGGTGCCCAGCGCTTCGGCCTTCTTGCACCACTTGATGCCGGCCTGCAAAAAGCGCAGCGGGTTGTAGATGTCTTCTTGCCGGCACCACTGGCCATCGCCCGCGTAGGTGATGATCGAGATGTTCGTCGCGCTGATGATGGTGCCGTCACCGGGGTCGCGCATCGGGTTGTCCAGTTCGCAGATGATGCGCCCGGTCGGCTCGTCGATAACCGACCACAGCGACGGAAAGGCTGTCATGTGGCTTCCCGGGAAGGTCGACATTGTCTTGCGGATCCAGGTCAGCACCTGGTCACGGCCCTTCATCGTGCCCGCCGCGTGCTCGATGTAGTCGACATCCGGCGTGTAATGCTCGACCCAGGCGTCCCAGTCTTTGGTCTCGGCAGCGCGCGCGACGGTCTGCTCGAATGTCTCGAACGCGGCGGCAAGCTCATCGCGGGTGAAGATGCGAGTCGTCACGGAAAAACTAGAACACGTTCTATTGATGTTTGTCGAGCCTGGATCGGCGGGATCAGAGCTTTGCTTCCGGGATCAGCGGCTCGAACAGTTCGATCGGGTTGCCCGAAGGATCCTCGAGCAGGATCTGTTTGCCGCCGACACCGGTCACGATGTCGTTGCGAAAGTGCGCACCACCGGCGCGCAGCTGCGCAACGAAGGCGTCCAGATCCTCGACCTCGACGCTGAACCGGTTCCACCCGCCGGGCGTGGGCAACGAGCCGTCGGGCATCGCCTGACCGCCACCGGGACCACCGCCCGGGGCGCTGAGCACCAGCCGCAGGTCACCGCGGGACAGCATTGCAAACGTCGGGGCCGGGTGCATGTCCTCGTGAAAGCCGAGTTGACGGCAGTAGAAATCGATCGCCTGGTCGACGTCGTTGACGATGTAACGCACGCTCACGGTCGCCATGAGGTCTCTCCCAGCCGAGCACAACCGGTCGGCACCAGTTTCATCTGCCACGCCATTCTCCGCAAGACGCATGGATAATCGAGAAGATGACGGATAACAGCAAGGCGATATTGGCCGGCGGCTGCTTTTGGGGCATGCAAGACCTGATCCGCAAGCAGCCCGGGGTGGTGTCGACCAGGGTCGGCTACACCGGCGACCCGAATGTCCCCAACGCGACCTATCGCAACCACGGCACGCACGCCGAAGCCATCGAGATCATCTACGACCCGGCGCGCACCGACTTTCGGACGATCCTCGAATTCTTTTTCCAGATCCACGATCCGACCACAAAGAACCGTCAGGGCAACGACGTCGGAACCAGCTACCGTTCCGCGATCTTCTACGTCGACGACGAGCAGAAGCGCGTTGCGTTAGACACCATCGCCGACGTCGAGGCGTCCGGCCTGTGGCCCGGCAAGGTGGTGACCGAAGTCAGCCCCGCCGGCGACTTCTGGGAGGCCGAACCCGAGCACCAGGACTACCTGGAGCACTACCCCAGCGGGTACACCTGCCACTTCATCCGGCCCGACTGGAAGCTGCCACGACGGGCCGCCGCCGATCGCTGAGCGCAGGCCGCGCTACCTATTTGCCGAAGGCGCGTAGCTGATACAGGCCGCGGGTGGTGGCCACCGTCTGACCGTCAGCGTCGGTCACCACTGCCTCCAGGGTGAAATCGGCCTTACCCCGCTCGGCAGCCTCGGTCTCGATGCGCGCGATCGCCTCTTCGTCGAGGCTGGCTTGCGCGCGCACATCGGATTTCGCCATCGCAACGAATTGGATGTCGAGGTTTTTGACCAGCGGGAAGTACTTGGCGGTGTCGAACGTGATCAGCGGAATGATCCCGCCGAGGACTTCGGCCACGGTGAACAGGACGCCGGCATAGATGACGCCGAAGTGGTTCCCGTTGCCTTCGGCAGGGACGGTCGTGGCGGCAAAACCGCGCCGAGCCTCCACGACCTGCACGCCCATCTTGTGCGCAATCGGGATAGTCGATTCCAGGGCGCCGTTCATCCCGTCCACGAGCTGGTTGGCCCCACCGTCGCTGGCAGTCATGACCGCCGATCTTAACGCCGGTGGACGACGATCTTTCCACCGTCCTTCGGGGTGTAGGCAACCCCTCGGGAGTGGTACTTCTCTCCTGGCGCGGTGGTGGTCTCGATCGTGAAGTGGCGCAACACCGTTCGCAGCACGACATCCATCTCCATGTTGGCGAACACGGCGCCGACACAACGACGGGCGCCGCCGCCGAACGGGATCCACGCAAAGCTAGGCGGTTTCGTGCCGATGAACCGCCGCGGGTCGAAGCGGTCCGGGTCGGGAAATACCTCGGGATTGGCGTGCATTCGCCCAATGCTGACAAGGATCGAAGACCCGCGGGGTATGACCCACTCGCCGAGTTCATAGAGGGGCGTATACACATGGCGGCCGGCGAAATCGATGACTGTCCTACTGCGCTGTACCTCAAGAATGGTCGCCTGCCGTAGTTCGTTGCGGTCCGTGTCGGCCTCGGCGACCAGCGGCGCGAGCGCGTCGGGGTGCCGGCTGAGCCGCTCGAACGCCCAGCCCAAGGTGGCCGCGGTGGTCTCATGTCCGGCCGCCAGCAGCGTCAACAGCTCATCGCCAATGTCCTTGCGCGACATGGCTGAACCGTCCTCGTACGTGCTGCGCAGCATCAGCGCCAGCACATCGTTGCGATTCTCGAAGTGCGGGTCCGCCCGCTCTGCTGCGATCAGCCTGTCGAGAACGACGTCGTATTTACGCCGCCACTCCGCCAGCCGGCCCCATGGGGAGTAGCGGCCGAAAGTCCGAGGCGGCTTGGGCAGTATCGCCAGCCGGGAACCCAACGTGACCCACGGTGGGAGGATCCGGCGCAGCTCGTCAAGCTCGGCGCCCTCGGCCCCGAAGACAGCGCGCAGGATCGCGTTGAGCGTAATCCGCATCATCGACGGCAGGGTCGCGAACATCTTGCCCTCAGGCCAGCCGGCGATCTCGCGCAGTGTCTCTTCTTCGATGATGCTCTCGTAATTTTTGATGCTCTTGCCATGAAAGGGCGGAGCCAATAGCCGGCGGCGCTGGCGGTGGTCATCACCGTCGAGGGCGAACACGGAGCCCGACCCGAGCAGCCTGCTCAGGTTGGGCTGGATGTTGCCGAGCACCTCTGGACTGGTAGTGAAAATCTGCTTGGCTAACTGCGGATCGGCGACCACCACGATGCGGCCGTACACCGGAACGGTAAGCATGAAGGCGTCGCCGTGGCGACGCGTCATGTACTGCGCAGCCCACCGTCGCGAGATCGAAAAGGCAACGCCCTGAATGGGCTTCGGCATCCGCGGCGCTGGAGGCAATTTGAGGGCGGGCGGCGCGGCGGCCGCTTGGGTGTCGATGGTGCTCATCGCTGTGCACTCCCAACATCGGTCTGGTACTGCACCGTACCAAGGGCGTATTCCGGTACGGTACCCTGTAGTACCAAGCGCTGGCAAGGGCAGGCACGAACGGGATTCGGCGGAAGGAGGCGACGTGGGTACAACCGTCGCTGACGATGCGGCTTCGGCGGAGTCCGTCGATAAGTCCGTCGATATCGACCCATTCCGACGCCGGTTGCTCGACGGCCTCGCGGCCTCGATCGGCGAGCGTGGCTACCACGCCACCACCGTCGCCGACATCGTCCGTCACGCGCGCACGTCGAAGCGCACGTTCTACGGCCAGTTCCCCAGCAAGGAGCAGTGTTTCCTCGAGTTGCTGCATGCCGACGTCGAAAGGTTGGCCGATGAGATCCGCGCCGCCGTCGATCCGGATGCGGACTGGCAGATTCAGATTCGTCAGGCCGTAGAGACCTACGTGGACCACATCGCGTCCCAGCCCGCCATCACATTGAGCTGGATCCGCGAGCTGCCGTCGATGGAAGCCGCCGCGGCGCGGCCATACCAGCGTCGCGGTGTGCACCTATTGACCAGCTTGCTGATGGGCCTAAGCGCCAGCCCGGGGTTTCAGAAGGTCGGCCTGCCGCCGCTGACCCGGCCGCTAGCGGTGATCCTGGTAGGCGGTCTGCATGAACTGACCGCACTCGCCGTTGAAGACGGGCACAGCGTGCGCGAGATTGTCGAGCCGGCTGTGCATGCCTCCGTGGCACTGCTCGGCTACCGCCCCTCGAACCTCACCGCCGACCGGCTCATCGGCCTAGGCTGATGCGATGCGGCTATCGACACGGAATCAGCTCAGCGGGACCATCTCCGATGTGGACGTCGGCAGCGTGATGGCGATCGTGAAGGTGCGGCTCGACGGCGGCGATCAGGTCGTCACCTCGTCGATCACCAAAGATGCGGCGCTCAGCCTCGACCTCAAGGTCGGCCAACCCGCGACGGTGTTCATCAAGGCCACCGAGGTAACCATCGGCGTGGACTGACCGGCGATACAGTGACCGACGCCGTCGACCAGCTCGACTTCGAAATCGCTTGTGTGCTCGGCATATCCGCTCAGCAG
The DNA here is from genome assembly GCF_049585075.1 of Mycobacterium sp. Classification (GTDB taxonomy): domain Bacteria; phylum Actinomycetota; class Actinomycetes; order Mycobacteriales; family Mycobacteriaceae; genus Mycobacterium. The sequence goes on along the minus strand of NZ_JBAUZA010000119.1, from coordinate 28,259 downwards.
ATCCGGTGTGAGCACTGGGTCTTGGGTGCCACTTCGCCAGCGGACCAGGAGATCGATTGGGACACCGTTGAATTCGCCGCGCAGCCAGCGCACCCGTCTGGCGCGGACCGATCACTGGCAACAACATCGGGATCTGGTATCAGAATCGCCAGATGTTGCGCACCATCGACAGATCGCGCGTCACATATGGCACCGCGGTATTGAGCCCGAAAACCCGGTCACCTTCGCCGGATGGCGCAGCATCTCGACGCCATCCAGGGCGGGCAGTTTAACCATGGCTTGACAATTTAGCAACGGAAGCGAAACTGTCGCCGATACACTCGAAGTGTGTTCAATCGTCGTATATCAACAAGCGACGAACGTCTCGCGCGGTGGGCACTTTTGGCCGTAGTTGCGGGAGTATGCACGGCAATCACGGGGGGAACGATCGGCTCGGCGGCACGCGCGCACGCCAACCCCTTCTCCTTGCAGTTCCAGTCGCCGTCGGGAGACATCACCTGCAGCGTGGTTAACGCCCCGCCTCAAGACACTCATTCGCTCCCAACGAATTTTGCGCAGTGCGACGTCGTTAACCAGACCTGGGTCCCTCCGCGACCGCCACCGGCCGGGCGGGCTGATGCCACCGTCACTTTCGTACTCATGCGCGGCCAGTTGCCAGTTCTGGGCTACAGTCCGGGCACCTTGGCGGCCACCGAGCCGGTGAATTACGACCAACCGGTTACTGCGGGAGCGATCGGCTGCGATAGCGATCAGTCGGCTGTGAAATGCATCGACGCCAGCACCGGACACTTTTTCCGCGTGTCGCCGGAGTCCTACGAGTTGGGGTGATGACCCTCAGCTGGGGCAACCAGTCAGTGCACTCAGGCGGCGACCAACTCGTGTATTTCGGCGGCGCCGGACTTCTTCAGCGGCAGAGCCAGTTTGACGATTTTGCGCACGACGGTGGCGAACTGCCTTGGCAGCGAGCCCGCGTTGTACGGGATGCCGTAACGCTGGCAGATCTCGCGCACCTCGGGGGCGACCTCCGCGTAGCGCCGAGCCGGCATATCCGGGAAGAGGTGATGCTCGATCTGGTGCGAAAGGTTGCCGGACAGCAAGTGGAAGAGCTTGCCGCCGGTCAAGTTCGCCGACCCGAGGATCTGACGGAAATACCACATTCCGCGGGATTCGTCACGGGTCTCTTCGACAGTGAATTCTTGTGTGCCATCAGGGAAGTGCCCGCAGAAGATGATCATGTAGGACCAGACGTTGCGGATCAGATTGGCTGACAGGTTGCCGGCGAACACAAACGGCGCAAACGGCCCGGCCAATAGCGGGAAGGCCACATAGTCCTTCAGCATCTGCTTGCGGGTCTTTCGCCAAATGCCTTGCAAGACCTCACGTTTGTCAGCCAGCCGGATTTCACCGGCCTTGATGCGCTCGGTTTCCATTTCGTGCAAGGCCACCCCGTACTGAAAGAACACCATTAGCAGAAAGGCGTAGACCGGGTTGCCCAGGAAGTACGGCTGCCAACGCTGATCCTCGCTCATTCGCAGAATGCCGTAGCCGATGTCGCGGTCCATGCCCACGATGTTGGTGTAGGTGTGGTGCATGTAGTTGTGCGAGTGCCGCCATTGATCGGCCGGGCACGCGGTGTCCCATTCGAAGTCGCGGCCACGGATGGCGGGGTCACGCATCCAGTCGTACTGGCCGTGCATGATGTTGTGGCCGATCTCCATATTGTCGAGGATCTTCGCCACTGAAAGCATCGCAGTACCCGCCAACCACGCCGGCGGCAGGATCCCAGCGAACAGCAGGGCGCGTCCACCGACTTCGAGTGCACGCTGCGTTTTGATGACACGGCGGATGTAGTCGGCGTCGCGCTGGCCGAGGTCGGCCATCACGCGTTCCTTGATGGCGTCGAGTTCACGGCCGAAGGCGTCAGCCTGCTCGGGCGTCAGGGCGATGTTGGGCTGTGTCATGGACTTCTCCAACTTCTCTAGAGGGCGATATCGACGTCGCCGACGGGTACGGACACACAGATCTGTACGTCCTCGTCGGGTGCGGTCGACACCGCGCCGGTGGTCAGGTTGCGCACCACACCGCAGGTTTTGCGGCGGGTGCAGGTGTGGCAGATGCCCATCCGGCATCCGCTCTCCGGGGTGAGGCCGGCTGATTCGGCCTGCTCCAGCAGCGAGCGACCGTCGTCAACCACCTCGACGGCGCTGTCCTCGAACCACACTCGCCCACCCGAAGGCTGTGCGGGCAGCTCGAGCGCCGGTGCGACGAAGCTTTCCGAGTACACGTTCTCGCAGTGCTCACGGACGGCGTCGACTAAAGCCGCAGGGCCACAGACGAATACGGCATCTGGTGACGGCATCGCCGTTGCCAGGTGTTCCGGCCCGAACCGGCCTTCCAACTCGCCACCGGCCGACCGGGTGTAGCCGTGCAGCACCCGTACGCCCGCCATCTCGGCGAGCTCGTGCCGGTAGCAGGCCTCTGCGGGGGTGCGTGCGTAATGCACGAACGCGATTTCGCCGGAATGGTCCTGGTTGACCAGCGTGCGCAGCATCGCCATGACCGGCGTGATGCCGCTACCGCCGGAGACGAACAGAATCCGGCGGGGTGGTTGTGCCGGCAAGACGAAGTCGCCGCCGACGCCGCTGAGCCCGACCACCATGCCGCGCCGGGCTCGCTCGTACAGGAAGGTCGACACCAGCCCGCCGTCGTGATGTCCGATCGTCAGCTCGAGATCTGAGCTGCCTTCGGCGTTGGCCGGTGAATAGCATCGGGTGTGCCGGCGACCGTCGATCTCAAGGGTCAGGTTGACGTACTGCCCCGCGCGAAGGCCGCGACCGGTGTCGCTGAACGCGTCGTTGGGCGCGAGCACGAGGGTGACGCTGCGCGGGGTGGTCCGCCGTACCTCGACGACCTTCGCGCGGCCCTCGCCGCGCGTCCAGGTGGGGGCCAGCAGTTCGGTGTACCGGTCGACGCCGTGCGGGCCGGTGAGCAGGTTGATCAGGTCGGAACCCAGCACCCGCTCTCTCAAAGTTTGGGTGAACATATGTATACCGTGCAACGGCATGCCCCAGTTCGTCAAGGGTTTCCGCAGCTCTGTGGTAGGGTTCACATAGTGAACGACCGTACGCCTAGCTCACGCTCGCACCGGTCGAGTCGCGGGCGTACCCGGGAGAGCCCGTCCCGGGAGGAGCGCAAAGAGGCGACTCGGCGAGCGATCATCGCCGCGGCGCTCAAGCTGCTCGACGACCGCAGTTTCAGCGGCCTGAGCCTGCGTGAGGTGACCCGTGAGGCCGGGATCGTCCCGGGTGCGTTCTACCGGCACTTCGAATCGATGGAGGCCCTCGGGCTGGTCCTGATCGACGAGTCCTTTCGAACTTTGCGTGACATGCTGCGCGGTGCCCGCGCCGGCAAGCTCGACCCGAACCGGGTGATCGAGTCGTCGGTCGAGATTGTTGTCGCCAGCGTCACCGAGCGTCGTGAGCACTGGCGCTTCATCGGGCGCGAGCGCTCCAGCGGCGTCACCGTGTTGCGCTATGCCATTCGCACCGAGTTCCGGCTGCTCACCTCGGAGCTGGCCACCGACCTGGCCCGGTTCCCGGGCCTGAACACCTGGAGCACCGAAGATCTCAACGTGCTGGCTGCTCTGTTCGTCAACTCGATGATCGTGATCGCCGAAGCGCTCGAAGACGCCCAATCCACCGAGGCGATCGAAGAGATCCGGCGGACCGCAGTCAAGCAGCTGCGGATGATTGTGATCGGCATCAACGGCTGGCGCAGCACCCCGTAAGCCGCGGCGCAATGATGGTGCCATGGGCATCAGAATGCGAGATCTGCTCGGTGGCGCGTTGCCGTCATTGCGCTACGAACCCACCGAAAAGCGGCTTCGGATTTACCTGGACGGCGAGTCCGTCGCCGACACCGTCAACGGGCTGCTGGTTTGGGAACCCCGGCGGGTGGTCCCGACCTATGCGGTGCCGGAGCGCGATATCTCGGCCCGGCTGGAATCCGCAGGCCGGGTTGACGACCTCGCCGACTTGCCGATCCTGGTCCCGACCAACCCGTTCACGACGCACAGCTGTACCGGAGAGGTGTTGGACGTGACCGTCGGCGCGGCCAGGCGCCCGTCGGCGGCGTTCCGGCCGGACGACCCGGACCTGGCCGGTTACCTCACGTTCGACTTCAGCGCGTTCGACTGGCGCGAAGAAGACGAGCCGATCGTCGCCCACCCGCATGACCCCTTCAAACGCATCGACATGCTCGCCAGCAGCCGACATGTCCGGATCGAGTGGGAAGGCCGACTGTTGGCCGAGTCATCCCGGCCGCTGCTGTTGTTCGAAACCTTGCTGCCGGTCCGCTACTACCTGCCCCGCGCCGACGTCGTGGTTGATCTCGAGCCGACGGACACCGTCAGCTATTGCGCATACAAGGGCCGGGCGTCCTACTTCTCGGTGCCCGATGGTCCGGCCGATGTGGCGTGGACCTACCACCAGCCGCTGCGCGAAGCCGAACCGGTCACCGACCGCGTCGCGTTCTTCAACGAGCGCGTGGACGTCATCGTCGAAGGCGGGCGCTGACGGCATTGGCTACCTCGCGTCGCAAAGAAGGCAAGCTGGCCGACATCACCGGCCCCGGCATCACCGACCGGTGGGGTGTTACGTGCACCGACCTGGGCGCATCGATAATCGCGCCGAACGGATCGCTGGTGTCGGTGTTCGGAGATACCTTCTCGGGCTACAGGGTTGGCGACGGTGACTGGCGTTCGCCGGTGATCCTCATCGGCACCGGCGACGCCAATCACCCGATCATCTACCAACGCGCCGGCGGTGACGACCCCGAGTACGCACACCAACTGTGGCGCTATTCGCATCGCACTGTCGCGTCCGGTCGGCCACGCCGCGGCATCAGCACGGTGATTCCGTCCGACCTGCTGCGGGTCGACGACACGCTCTATCTGCACGCGATCGTCAACCGGGGCTTCGGCAACGTGGTTTGGACCGAGATCTGGAAGTCCGACGACAGCGGTGTCTCGTGGCGGCACCTGGGCGAAAGCGCGAAGTTTCCGGCCGAACTGCACAACGGTCACGCCCAGTGCTGGTCGTGGGATTACGACCCGGCCCACGGCTGGATCTACGTTGTCTCCACTGGTTTTCAGCGTGACAAGGGACTCATCCTACGGCGAGTCCGCCCGGAGAACATCGGCGATGTGAACGGGTACTCCGGGTGGGGGCGAACCAACGGTCGCTGGTCGTGGGGCAAGGAACCGACCCCACTGACGCCCGATGGTGAAACCTGGGGCGAGCTGTCGCTACGGCGGTTGGCAAACGGCAAATGGATCCTGGGCGGATTTCTGTCCTCGAAGTACGCCCTGGGTTATCGAGTCATCAACTCCCCCACCGCAATACACCACGCGCCGCTGCAGGTCCCGGTGGTCGGGTGTGAGTGGGACGCCGAGGATCACGCCAACAACCGGGTCGCGCAGCTCTACGGCGGATACGTCCTTGCGGGTTCGAGGCTCAACGTCGCCGGCGGCGTCGGCCTGATGGTGTCACAGTGGCACACCGCGCGCGGATGGCCTTACCGGGCAATGCAATTCCGCGCGACGCTGCGTGACACGACTACGAGGGTCACTCGTCGACGTTGAACAGCGACTCACCGTCTTCGGGGGTTCCGTCGATCTGCCCGCGGTGCACCCGGCTCGGGCGCTCCTGATCGATGGCCTGATCGTCCAACACATCGGGTTCCTCGGCGGCAAGCCTGTCGTCCAGCGATTCACCCTCTTGCTCTTCGCGTGCGGTCACCCCGAACTTGTCAGCCCCGCTCCAGTCGTCCGGTGGGTCGACGACGACGTCGCCGTCGTTGTTGCGCACCTCGTCGGAGTCGGTGGCCTCACTGGGGCTCAGGGTGTAATCCGCTTGGGGATCGACATCGTCGCTAGCCATAGCCAACCGGTTGCCCTTGCGCCCGGGCTGTTAAACACCCCGTCCGGGCCTAGAAATCCAGCGGGTAGCCGCCGCTGACTTTGAGGGTTTCGCCGGTGATGAATGACGCCTCGTCGGAGCAGAGATACAGCATGGCCGCGACCACGTCGTTCATGGTGCCGAGCCGGTGGATCAGCTGGCGCTCGCGGACAATGTCGTCGACCAGGGCGTGCGGCAGGTCGGCAAGCGCGTTCTCGGTGTTCATCAGCCCGGGGGCGACGGCATTGACCCGGATCCGATCGCCCGATAACTCCGAAGCGAACGCCACGGTCAACCCACGCACCGCCAGCTTGGACACTCCATACGGGGTGATATTCATGAAGCCGGCCATTGAGGAGATATTCAGCACCACACCGCCGCCGCGATCTCGCATCGAATCACGGCACGCCAGAGTGCAATTGATGACGCCCATAACATTTACGTCGAACAGTCCACGGATGTCGGACCGGGACAGCACGCCGAAGGGTTGGTTGTACTTCGTCAGATGGCGTCCGGCGTTGTTGATCAAGACGTCAACGCCACTGAGCTTTTCGATCACGACGCCGACGGCGGTGTCCACCTGCTGCTCATCGGCCACGTCGCAGGGTACCGCGATCACCCGGGCTCCTTGCCCGGTCAGTTCCGCTGCGGTGCGCTCGGCCAACGGGACATCGACGTCCAGAATCGCGACGGCGGCGCCTTCACCGATCAGCGCCTGCGCGAAGGCCCGACCAAACCCGATCGCGCCGCCGCTGATCACCGCGGTCTTTCCGGAAAACCGCATCTGGCAACGGTAACGCGATTGTCGCCGCCACTGGTGGGTTTACCCTCGCTACCGCGGCGCCCGCCACATCGGCCATAGCGTGGGCCCGCCACCGGGCACCACCATTTCGCCGGTCACCTCGAAGCCAAACCGCTCGTAGTAAGGGACGTTTTCGCGCTTGCTGGATTCGAGGTACGCGGGGGCGTGTTCCGCGTCAACGCGATCAAGCCGTGAGCGCATCAGCACCTGTCCGAAACCTTTGCCGCGCACGGTCACATCGCTGCCGATGACGGCGAGATACCAATGCGGTTCCTCGGGGTGATGGCGCTTCATCAGCTCGAGCAGTCCGCCAAACTTGCGGCCAACTGATGGACGCAAACCGAATCCGCGGATGAACGACGGCACCATCATCAGTTGTTCGGTGGCCGTTTGCTTCCAGCGCCCCGGCGGATCCCAGAGCGCTGCCGCGCCGATAGAACCATCGGTGGCCACTTCAACACCGCCACCGGCCAGGTGATGATGCCGGGTAACGGCACCGAAAAATCGCCACAGGTGCGCCGCCCGTGTTCTGTCGTCGGGCATGATCCACATGGCGACCGGGTCGTCGTAGAAAGCGCGGCCGAGCACCTGGGACAGCTCGCCGATGTCAGCCCTGCGGGCAGGATTCGCGTTGATCGTCATTGATGGCCAGATTAGTCATCCACGTTTCGGCACTGTGGCGGTAGCGTCGCAATGACAACGATCCCGGGAGATGCCACCGTGTGGGACTTCGAAACGGACCCTGACTACCAGGAGAAGCTGGACTGGGTCGAAGAGTTCATGGTCAACGAGCTCGAGCCGCTCGACCTGGTCGCGCTCGACCCGTACGACAAGAAAAACCCCGAAACTTCTGCCATCCTGCGCCCGCTCCAGCAGCAGGTGAAGGACCAGGGATTGTGGGCCGCGCATCTGGGGCCCGAACTGGGCGGCCAGGGCTACGGCCAGGTCAAGCTCGCGCTGCTCAACGAAATCCTCGGCCGGTCTCGCTGGGCGCCGTCGGTGTTCGGCTGCCAGGCACCCGACTCGGGCAACGCCGAGATCCTCGCGATGTTCGGCACCGACGAGCAGAAGGCTCGCTACCTGCAGCCGCTTCTCGACGGCGAGATCACCTCCTGCTATTCCATGACCGAACCGCAGGGCGGCTCCGACCCCGGCATGTTCGTGACGACAGCGACCCGGGACGGTGACGACTGGGTCATCAACGGGGAGAAGTGGTTTTCCAGCAACGCCAGGCACGCGTCATTCTTCATCGTGATGGCCGTGACCAAGCCCGACGCCCGCACGTACGACAAGATGTCGCTGTTCATCGTGCCGGGCGAGACGCCGGGCATCGAAATCATTCGCAACGTCGGGGTCGGTGGCGAGTCGAGCAAGCACGGCTCGCACGGCTACGTCCGCTACCGCGACGTCCGGGTGCCGGCCGACCACGTGCTGGGCGGTGAGGGCCAGGCGTTCATGATCGCGCAGACCCGCCTCGGCGGTGGCCGCATCCACCACGCGATGCGCACAATCGCGTTGGCGCGCAAGGCCTTCGACATGATGTGCGAGCGTGCCGTGTCACGCAAGACCCGGCACGGCGCGCTCTCGGACTTCCAGATGACCCAGGAGAAGATCGCCGACAGCTGGATCCAGATCGAGCAGTTCCGGCTGTTGGTGCTTCGTACCGCGTGGCTGATCGACAAGCATCACGATTACCAGAAGGTGCGCCGCGACATCGCCGCGGTCAAGGTCGCCATGCCCCAGGTGCTGCACGACGTCGCGCAGCGGGCACTGCACCTGCACGGCGCGCTCGGTGTCTCCGACGAGATGCCGTTCGTCAAGATGATGGTGGCCGCCGAGTCGCTGGGCATCGCCGACGGTGCCACCGAGCTGCACAAGATGACGGTGGCCCGTCGAACACTGCGCGAGTACGAGCCGGTGACGACACCTTTCCCGTCCCAGCACATACCCACCCGGCGCGCGGAGGCACAGGCCAGGCTGGCCGAGCGCCTAGAACACGCTGTCGCGGAGTTCTAGCTACCGGCGGTGACGCGGTCGATGTGGGCCAGAAAATGGGTCAGCACGGCGTCGGGCGCTTCGAGTTGCGGCCAGTGCCCGATGTCGTCGGCGAGCATCACCACGTCGGGGTGGGGTATTACCTCGGCGTAGCGGCGCGCCATGTGCGCACCGGAGTTGGGGTCGATTGGCCCGTCGATCAACCGCATCGGCACCGCAGTCTGGCGCATAGCACGCACCCACCGATTTCGATGCGTATAGCGGTCGTTGATGAAGCGGCCAACTTTGTGCAGCACCCGACGACCGTCGTTGTAATCCAAGATCTGGTTGAACACGTCCATCATGTGCCGTGTGGGTTTGGTGTTAGGACCGAACATCTCGCGCAGCGTCGGTTCCAGCAGCCGACGAGATAACTGGCTGTTCTGCAGATGGCTGAAGATGTCACCCAACGGAGTCCGGGACATCAACTTCTGCGCCGCCCGCGGCGTGTAGGTCTCGACGAACATACCGCCGTTGAGCCAGGTGATCGAGTCGATGCTCAACTCGCCATACGCACGCTGACCAAACTCGTGACGGGCCAACAGTTCCTGGCCCACGGAGTCACCGATGTCGTGGGCCAGGATGTGCGCGTTACCGATTCCCAGGCGAGCCAGTAAAGCCTCGTGCATGTCTGCGTGGTCGTGCACCGAGTATTCGTAAGCGACGGGCTTTGCTGAGAAGCCCATGCCCATCATGTCGGGTGCGATGACGGTGAAACGTTGGGTCAGCGTTGGCCAGATCGGTGCCCAGTCAAAGGAGTTGAACGGGTAACCGTGGATCAGCAGCAGCGGAGGTCCGCTGCCTTCGCGGCGGTAGAAGATGTCAAAGCCGAGGTAGTCGAAGTGCTGCCCGGCGGCTAGCCAGGATGCCAGTTCAGCGTCCACGGCCTGAGCCTACGAGATGTAGCGAACGACGCTCTCGGCTACACACGCCGGCTTTTCCGACCCCTCGATCTCCACGGTGGTCGACACCGTCGCCTGCACCGCGCCATTGCCCAGGTCCTTAACATCGACCAACGAGCTCTGCGCACGGACCTTTGACCCGACCGGCACCGGCGCGGGGAAGCGAACCTTGTTCAGGCCGTAATTGATGGCGAGCTTGATGCCGTTGACCGTATACATCTGATGCTGGAGGCGGGGCAGCAGAGCCAGCGTCATGAAGCCATGGGCGATGGTCGTGCCGAACGGCCCTTTCGCCGCCCGTTCGGGATCCACATGGATCCACTGGTGATCACCGGTCGCGTCGGCGAAGAGGTTGACGTCTTCCTGGGTGATGGTCACCCAGTCGCTTTGTCCGATGCTTTGCCCCTGGATGGCGGCGAGGTCGGCAACTGAGTCGAAGGTGCGCATTGTGTTCTCCTCTGGTTAGGTGCAGACGATAGTGCCGCGCTCGTCGCAGCGGCGCCCGGGGGCGCCCACCTCTGCCAGACCGCAGACCGAAAGCTAAGCCTGTTGCAGGATGACTAGGTGAGGCTCCTGCTTCTTGCCGACACGCACGTTCCGCGACGCGCGCGCGATCTACCCAGCCAGGTATGGGAAGAGGTGACGCACGCCGACGTCGTCTTTCATGCCGGTGATTGGGTGACACCAGAGTTGCTGGACAACCTGACGGCGAAAGCTTCGCGGTTGGTGGCTTGCTGGGGGAACAACGACGGCCCAGTGTTGCGGTCGCGACTACCGGAACGCGCCGACGTGCAGCTGGACGGGTTGCATTTCACGGTGATACACGAAACGGGCGCGGCAGCCGGCCGCGAGGCGCGGCTGTCGCGGCGCTACCCGGACACTGACGTGCTGATCTTCGGCCACAGTCATATCCCGTGGGATAGCACGACGAGTACCGGGCTGCGGCTGCTCAATCCCGGGTCGCCGACCGATCGCCGCCGCCAACCGGCTTGCACCTACATGACCGCGAGCACCGTCGACGGGCGATTGACCGACGTTGTCCTGCACCGCATCCAGCGGTAGGTCTGTCGAATTACCTTGCGGCAGTGCAAATACCGACGTCACGAGGCCAACGAGTCCCAATCGTTATCTTCGAGTCCGCGCCGACGCTTAATCGTTAGCCAACCGCGACGTCACACCCCGAAGCGTCAAACGGGAGTGGGCCGCACGCCGTGTTTGACTGCCTCCGACAGCTATTCGACCGCGTTATGCGGCAAAAGAAAGTTGGGATGGGGTTAGAGCTATGAAGTTCGTTGAGAAGTTGCACGGCGCGGCGGCCCGTTTGCCGCGCCGACTGGCAATCGCGACCGTTGGGGCGGCCTTGCTGGCCGGTCTGGTCGGTGCTGTCGGCGGCTCGGCGACCGTAGGTGCGTTCTCCAAGGCGGGCCTGCCGGTCGAGTACCTGCAAGTGCCATCGGCGGCGATGGGGCACAACATCAAGGTTCAGTTCCAGGGCGGTGGACCACACGCGGTCTACATGCTCGACGGGTTGCGCGCTCAGGACGATTTCAACGGCTGGGACATCAACACCCCAGCGTTCGAGGAGTACTACCAGTCGGGCCTGTCTGTGATCATGCCGGTCGGTGGACAGTCCAGCTTCTACACCGATTGGTATCAGCCGGCGTGCGGCAAAACCGGCTGCCAGACCTACAAGTGGGAAACCTTTATCACCCGCGAGCTGCCGACCTACCTGCAGGCCAACCGGGGCATCGCCCCGACCGGCAACGCCGCAGTGGGCCTGTCGATGTCGGGTGGTTCCGCGCTGATCCTGGCCGCCTACTACCCGCAGCAGTTCTCCTACGCGGGATCGCTGTCGGGCTTTTTGAACCCGTCCGAGGGCTGGTGGCCGACGATGATCGGCCTGGCGATGGGCGATGCGGGCGGTTACAGCGCCACCAACATGTGGGGTCCGACCAGCGACCCGGCGTGGAAGCGCAACGACCCGATGGTCCAGCTCCCTCGACTGGTGCAAAACAACACCCGCATTTGGATTTACTGCGGTAACGGCACTCCGAACGACCTTGGCGGCGACAGCATGCCGGCCAAGTTCCTGGAGAGTTTCACGTTGCGCACCAACGAGCAGTTCCGCGACAACTACGTGGCCGCGGGCGGCAACAACGGTGTGTTTAACTTCCCGCCCAACGGGACCCATGACTGGGGTTACTGGAACCAGCAGCTGGTCGCCATGAAGCCCGACATTCAGCGGGTGCTAAGCGGCGGCCCAGCCGCCACCTGATCTACCCTCCGACGCATCGGCAGCAGCGTGCCCCCAGCGCTGCTGCCGATGCATTTAAACGGGCGCTAGTCCAGCAAGGCCCGGCGGTCCTGGTGGAAGTAGGTGTATCCGGTTGCCAACGCGCACACCACCGATGCAGCGACCAGCATCCCGGTCCCGTTGACCACCAAGCTAATTCCGCCACCGACCGTGGCGCCGACGACGAAGCTGGCGAACAGCAGGAAATAGCCGAGCCAATCCGACACGTCTCCACCCGCGATATGGCGTTCGATCCCCTGGCCCATCTTGACTAGCGTGCCGGTCACATAGCTCAGCGGCGTCGATACCTCGCCATCCTTGACGAAGGACGTGTTCAACGCGCCAATGCCGAAGGCCACCAACCAGATTGGCGCGAAGTCGAGAAAGTTTTCTTCCCAGCCTTCATCGATGACGTCCACCACCGTGGCGGCCACCAGACTGACCGTAGCGAGCACAGTCGGCCCGTGCGGATGCGCGACCCAGAAATAGCGCCTGCACACAGACGCAACCACCACACCGGCGACGAAGGCCACCATGAGCAGGCCAGCCGTAACCGAGAGCAGCACGTCGTCCCGGAAGTATCCCAGCACAGCGCGTTGCGCATTCCCGGTCATGAACGTCACAAAGTATCCGGCGGAATGGGTGAAGGCCGTCGCTCCCAGGACGCCGGCCAGCGCGGCCAGCACCCACGACAGCCGCGCTTCACTGTCGAATGTCTCATGCAGCATGCAGCCATGCTTTCATCACAACCGCAACACTCGCAGTGCGGCAACGGTAACTCAGACGGCACTCATATCAGTTGTTAACCAGCCTTGCTATCGACCGAAGCGGAATCGGCAGCCAACCGGGCCGGTGCCGTGCCTCATAACCGGTCTCATACACGGCCTTGTCCAGTTCATATGCCGCCAATAGCAGCGCCGAATCGCGCGGATCGACACCGGATGCGGCCGCGTAGCCATCGCAGAATGCAGTGCGGTTGCGCTGCACCCACTCTCGGGCGCGTGCGGCGAGTTGCTTGTCGTCTGCCTGATCGACCAGTGGTCCGTACGCGGCGTACTCATAGGAGCGCAGCACACCGGCGACGTCGCGCAACGGCGAATCCGGCGCGCGGCGCTCGTCCAGCGGCTGACCGGGCTCGCCTTCGAAATCGATCAACAGCCAGGACTCCGGTGTGCGCAACACCTGGCCAAGGTGCAAGTCGCCGTGCACCCGCTGGACGGTGATCGTCTGCTCCGCCAGCTTGCCGAACCGCTGCTCGATCGCCTCTGCGTACTGCCCCAGCTCGGACACCGCCGCGACCGCCGACGACAACCGCGCCAACATCGTGTCGACCGGGAAGGGGGCCTGCGACGTTCCGAGGGCGTCGGCGAGCGTGGCATGCACCGAGGCGACGGCTTCGCCGAGCCGGTAGGACTCGCCAGCGAAATCGCCGCCGACCTCATGGGCATACAGGTCACCCTCGGCGAACAGGTCGCGGACGCTGGCGGTGGCCATCGCCCAGCCTTCAGCGGCATTAGCCGCGTACTCGGTCGCCATACCGAGCGGACAGGGGGCGTCGGTATCGGTGCCCTGCGCAGTCAGCTCGTAGCTGCCGAGCAGACGGGCCACGTGTGGGTTACCGGCCCGGCCGAGGACCCGGTTCAGCTCGATATCGGGGTTGATGCCGGCGCTGACGCGGCGAAACACCTTCAGGATGGCGTAGCGCTCGAAGATCACGCTGGTGTTGCTCTGCTCGGCGTCGGACACCCGCGGCGATGCCTCCAGCGGCAGGGTGACGTCCGGCTCCTTGGCGAACGTCACGTCGGATCGGACGGCACCCGTGTCCATCAGCGACAGCAGAAATTGCGCCGCCGGGGGCTCATACAGCGCGTCATAGGCGGTGCGGTCCTCGTCGGCGCCGATGGTGGCGACGGTGGTGTACTCGGGTAGCGGCGCAGTGTCCCAGCTGACGATCACCTGATAGCGCTCTGCCGAGCCGTCGGTGTAACTGACGTCGACCAATACCAGGTCAAGCCCTTCCCGCAGGGCGACGACGCGGTTCGGCTCGGCGGTGGCGAGTTCCCGGCTTCGCCCGGCATACCAGCGCTGCTGGGGAAGCCATTCGGACCACGGCAAGTTCATTGCGTCTCCTCTGACTCAGCCAGCTCGAACCAGTAGAACCCGTGTCCTGGCAGCGTCAGTAGATAGGGCAGTTGGCCGATCCGCGGGAACTCGACTTGACCGGTCAGTTCGATCGGCGTGTAGCCGCTCCAATGTTGGAGGTTCAATTCGATGGGCTGCGGGAATCGCGACAAATTGTTCACGCAAAGCACCACATCGTGGTCGGCTTCGCGCACGTAGGCCAGCACTGACGGGTTGGATCCGCCCATTTCCTCGAACGTACCGATCGCGAACGCGTCATGCCTGCGGCGCACCGCCAACATGGTGCGGGTCCAGTTGAGCAGCGAGGTCGATGTGTCGCGTTGGGCCTCCACGTTGACGGCTTGGTAGCCGTAGATCGGATCCTGGCTGGGTGGCACGTACAACCGACCGGGATTGGCCGTCGAGAATCCAGCGTTGCGGTCCGGAGTCCATTGCATCGGCGTGCGAACTCCGTCGCGATCGCCGAGCCAGATCACGTCGCCCATACCGATCTCGTCGCCGTAGTAGATGACCGGTGAACCAGGTAGCGACAGCAGCAACGCGGTGAACAACTCGATCTGATCGGGATCTTTCTCCAGCAACGGGGCCAGCCGGCGGCGGATGCCGACATTGGCCTTCATCCGCGGATCCTTTGCGTATTCGGCGTACATGTAGTCGCGCTCGTCGTCGGTGACCATTTCCAAGGTGAGCTCGTCGTGGTTGCGCAAGAAAATGCCCCACTGCGCCATCTTCGGGATGGGCGGTGTTTGCGCCATGATTTCCGAGATCGGGAAACGCGATTCGCGGCGCACCGCCATGAAAATGCGCGGCATCAGCGGGAAGTGAAATGCCATGTGGCATTCATCGCCACCGGTTTCGGGGTCACCGAAATACTCGACGACATCGCTTGGCCATTGATTGGCCTCGGCCAGCAACACACGACCGGGGAATTCGTCGTCGACGACCTTGCGGGCGCGCTTGAGAAACGCGTGCGTCTCGGGCAAGTTCTCGCAGTTGGTTCCCTCGCGTTCGAACAGGTAGGGCACGGCGTCCAGCCGGAACCCGTCGATACCGAGGTCGAGCCAAAACCGCATGACGTCGAGCATTGCTTCCTGAACGTCCGCGTTGTCGTAGTTCAGATCCGGCTGGTGGTCGAAGAACCGGTGCCAGTAGAACTGGCGACGGACTGGGTCGAACGTCCAGTTCGAGTCTTCAGTGTCGATGAAGATGATCCGCGCGTCGGTGTACTTGTCGCTGGTGTCGCTCCACACGTAGTAGTCGCCGTATGGTCCGTCGGGGTCGCGCCGCGACTCCTGGAACCAGGCGTGTGAATCCGACGTGTGGTTCATCACCAAGTCGGTGATGATCCGGATACCCCGCCGGTGCGCAGCATCGACCAGCTCGACGAAGTCGTCCACGGTGCCGAACTCCGGCAGCACCTTGTAGAAGTCGCGGATGTCGTAGCCGCCGTCGCGCAACGGCGAATCGTAAAACGGCGGCAGCCAGATGCAATCGACACCGAGCCATTGCAGATAGTCGATCCGCTCGGTCAGGCCCCGTAGGTCACCAAATCCGTCGGCGTTGGAGTCGTAGAACGCTCGAACCAACACTTCGTAGAAAACCGCGTGCTTGAACCACGTTGAATCGGCGGGCAATTCCCGGGCGTCGGCGAAATCGTCGGCGCTGGGATGTTCGACCACGCCCGCTTCGACGTGACTTCCCTCGGCAGGATCGTGCGCAACGGTCTCAGGGGGCTCGTCTCTGTCGCTCGTCAAGTTCACGATCTTACACGTACCCGAGGCATCACAGCGCAAACCATATGCACGCCAAACGAATTGAGCGCAGCTCAGCGAGCTGCGGCGTGCAGGTCAGCCCGGCGGACCGTCCGCCAACGTCACGTTGATGGTGCGACTCTCCAACCCCACGGTGACGTTTTCGCCGGGGTGGTGCTGATCGAGAATGTTCGTCAGCGCGGTAGCCGAGTTGACCGGTTGGCCGTTGACCGAAGTGATCACATCACCCGGGGCCAGCCCCGCACCAGCGGCAGGACCGGTCGGAATCACCTGCTTGACTATCGCCCCCGCGCCGCCGGCGGCGTCGTTGACACCGACGCCGAGGAACGCCGTCGGACCGATGTGCACGGTCGGCGACCCACCGCCCTGAATTTGCGCGGCGATGGCCATCGCCTCGTTGATCGGGATCGCGAAACCTTGGCCGCGGCCCAGGTGGTAGTTGTCGGATGCGGCGGTGTTCATGCCGATCACCTGGTTGGCGGCGTTGACGGTGGGCCCACCGGAATCACCGGGCCGGATCGCGGCGTCGACCTGGATCAGCCCATCCAGCGTCTCAGTGCTGCCGGTCAGGGCGTCGGACGCGGACACCGTCTGGTTCAACCCGACGATGCGTCCGTCCACCGCGCTGGGCGCTCCGCCGACGCCACCGGCGTTGCCCAGCGAGACGATCGGTTCGCCGACGGCGATCGTGTCGGAGTTACCGATATTGGCGGGTTGCAGGCCGCCGCCGGCAAGCTGCAGTACCGCGATGTCATGGCTGCGGTCGAAGCCGATCACCGTGGCCGGAAAGGTCTGACCATTGGCGATGGACCTCGCGGTCAGCTGCGTAGCGCCTGCGACCACGTGGTTATTGGTAAGTACCGTGCTGGGACCGATCACAATGCCAGTTCCGGCGCCCACGGCGCTCTGATATCCGAGCTTGGCGTCGATGTCGACGATCGTCGGGCCCACCTGCCCAACGGCCGCCAGCGCGTCTTGCGGCGCCGGCGGCGTCAATGGCGAGGCGTGCACGGGCGCGGCGCCCAGACCCAGCGCTACCACCGCGATCAGACTGAGCAACCACAGTTCCATCCGCGACCTTTGTGGTCTTGGGCGGTGCGATTTGCTCATCCCGTTACCTCCTGCATCGGTTCCAGCTCGATCAAGCTCGGATTGTCGCAGCGTCGGGGTTCCTTCGCGCGATTTTGTTCACTACACCGTAACCGGGGTTTGCTCATCGGGCATCCCGGTCGCTTCGACCAGGCGCGGGAGTCCCCGAGCGCGTAGCGTCAAACCGGCGCTGATCTCGCGGTTCCCCACCCGATGTGGTTGGCCCGACCGGTAGCTGCAAAGGTGTCTTTTCCATGAGCGTGCTTGATTCATTCCGACTTGACGACAAAGTGGTGGTCGTGACCGGTGCGTCGTCGGGCCTCGGCGTAGCGTTCGCCCAGGCGTTCGCCGAAGCCGGCGCCGACGTCGTGTTGGGTGCGCGTCGCGTCGACAGGTTGGCCGAGACTGCCGAACTGGTCGAAGCCGCCGGCCGCAAGCCGCTGCCGGTGGCCACCGACGTCAGCGTGCCCGAACAGTGCCAAGCACTGATCGACTCCGCGATGCAAACCTTCGGCCGGGTCGACGTGCTGGTCAACAACGCCGGAGTGGGGTCCGCGCACCCGGCTACCCGCGAGACGCCGGAGCAGTTCCGCTCGGTGATCGACGTCAACCTCAACGGCGCTTACTGGGTGGCACAGGCCAGCGGGCGGGTCATGCAACCGGGGAGTTCGATCATCAACATCGCCAGTGTCCTGGGCATCACCACTGCCGATCTGCCGCAGGCCGCCTACAGCGCCAGCAAGGCCGCGATCATCGGGCTCACTCGAGATCTCGCCCAGCAGTGGGGCTCGCGAAAGGGAATCCGAGTCAACGCGCTGGCGCCGGGATTCTTTCGGACCGAGATGACTGACGAGTACAAGCCGGGGTACCTGGAAAACCAGGCGCATCGGCTGGTGCTGGGCCGGCTCGGTGACCCGCGCGAGCTCGCCGCCACTGCGGTGTGGCTGGCATCAGCGGCCGGCGGCTATGTCACCGGGCAGACGATCGTCGTCGACGGCGGCCTGACGATCACCTAATAGGCTCAGCGTTGTGGTCAACTTCGACCCCAAAGCCAGCTTCGCTCACGCGTCGGTAGCCCGGCTGGGCACCGTCAGCCCCGACGGCACGCCGCACCTGGTGCCAGTGGTGTTTGCGGTTCGCGACGACGTCGTCTATACCGCTGTGGACGCCAAGCCCAAGACCACCCAACGTCTGCGACGGCTGGCCAATATCGAACGGCACCCGCAGGTGAGCCTGCTGGTCGATCACTACGCCGATGACTGGACACAGTTGTGGTGGGTCCGTGTCGACGGCATCGCCGCGATACACCGCGACGGCAATACCCTGCAGGCAGGGCACGACCTGTTGCGCGCGAAATACGCTCAGTATCAATCGGTTCCGTTGAACGGGCCGGTGATTGCGGTCGCGGTCCAGCGTTGGAGCAGCTGGTACGCCTGAGCGCGGCCGTCCCCCTTGGAATCCCTAGCAAAATCCGCCGTTACTGTCCTGTTCACTCTTGTGCTAGGCGGGAGCGAGGGGAAAGGTGACTACCAGGGTCGCTGCCCCCCGCGCGGGAGTCAGCAAACCGATGCGGGCTCAAAGGAGAGACACGTCATGGCAGACAAGTCCAATGCTTCCCAAACCGTAGGAGCCGCCCCCGCCGTGGATGATCCGGCCGCGGTCCGCAACGTGGTGCTGGTCGGTCCGTCCGGCGGCGGCAAGACCACACTGGTGGAGGCCCTTCTGGTCGCCGCCGGCGTGTTGTCGCGACCGGGTTCCGTCGCCGACGGCAACACCGTCTGCGACCACGACGAGGCCGAGATCCGCCAGCAACGGTCCGTTGGTCTGGCCTTGGCGTCGCTGTTGCACGACGGCGTCAAGGTCAATCTGGTCGACACTCCGGGGTATGCCGATTTTGTCGGCGAACTGCGGGCCGGGCTGCGCGCCGCGGACTGCGCCCTGTTTGTCATCGCGGCCAACGAGGACGTCGACGAACCGACCAAGTCCCTTTGGCAGGAGTGCAGCCAGGTTGACATGCCGCGGGCAGTGGTGATCACCAAACTCGACCACGCCAGAGCCAACTATCAGAATGCGCTGTCGACGGCCCAAAATGCGTTCGGCGACAAGGTTTTACCGCTCTACCTGCCTGTCGGCGACGGACTGATCGGGCTGCTATCGCAGACCCACTACGAATACCAGGACGGGAGACGGAGCACGCATTCGCCCGATGCGTCGTACGCCGATCAAATCGAAGAAGCGCGTGGCACGTTGATCGAGGGAATCATCGAAGAGTCCGAAGACGAATCGTTGATGGAGCGGTATCTGGGTGGCGAAAAAATCGACGAATCAGTGTTGATCGACGATCTGGAGAAAGCAATTGCCCGTGGCTCGTTTTTCCCTGTGATCCCGGTGTGCAGCAGCACCGGTGTCGGCACCCTGGAACTGCTAGAGGTCGCTACCCGCGGATTCCCGTCTCCAGCGGAACACCCGCTGCCCGATGTCTTTACGCCGCAGGGTGCGGTGTTCACCAAGGTGACCTGCGGCTCCGATTCGCCGCTGCTGGCCGAGGTGGTGAAGACGACCTCAGATCCCTACGTCGGCAGGCTAAGCCTGGTCCGGGTTTTCTCGGGCACCATCCGGCCCGACACGACGGTTCATGTGTCGGGCCATTTCTCGTCATTCTTCGGGGCCAGCAACGGCACCGGCCACAGTCACGTCGATCACGATGAGGATGAACGCATCGGTGCGCTGTCCTTCCCGCTGGGCAAGCAGCAGCGGCCCGCGTCGGTAGTGCTGCCGGGTGACATGTGTGCGATCGGCCGGCTGAGCCGGGCGGAAACCGGAGACACCCTGTCGGACAAGGGCGAACCGCTAGTGCTCAAACCGTGGGTCATGCCGGAATCGCTGCTCCCGGTGGCCATTCAGGCACACGCCAAGACCGACGAGGACAAGCTGTCAGTCGGGTTGGGTCGGCTGGCGGCTGAGGATCCGACACTGCGCATCGAGCAGAATCCGGAGACACACCAGGTTGTGCTGTGGTGTATGGGTGAGGCGCACGCCGGCGTACTACTCGACGCGCTGGCCAACCGCTACGGCGTCGCCGTGGATACCGTCGAGCTACGGGTACCGCTGCGGGAAACCTTCGCAGGCAAGGCAAAAGGCCACGGTCGACATGTCAAGCAATCCGGTGGACACGGCCAGTACGCGGTCTGCGATATCGAAGTCGAGCCGCTACCGGAAGGGTCCGGTTTCGAGTTCGTGGACAAGGTGGTCGGTGGCGCGGTGCCGCGACAGTTCATCCCCAGCGTGGAAAAGGGAGTACGCGCTCAGATGGAAAAGGGCGTGCATGCCGGCTACCCTGTGGTCGACATCCGCGTCACGCTGCTCGATGGCAAGGCGCACAGCGTCGACTCGTCGGATTTCGCCTTCCAAATGGCCGGCTCCCTGGCGATGAAGGAGGCCGCCGCGGCGACCAAGGTGACTCTGCTCGAGCCGATCGACGAGATCTCGGTGCTCATCCCCGATGATCTGGTCGGTGCGGTGATGGGTGATCTATCCGGGCGTCGCGGCCGGGTACTGGGCACCGACACCGCCGGCAACGACCGCACATTGGTGAGAGCCGAAGTGCCGCAAGTGGAGCTGACTCGGTACGCCATCGACCTGCGCTCGCTGTCACACGGCGCAGCCTCGTTCACCCGCTCCTTTGCCCGGTACGAACCGATGCCGGAATCCGCTGCCGCCCGGGTGAAATCGTCGAACTGAGGGTCGGGCGCTATCCCTGACTCAGCCACGCAAGTGTCGCCGACAGATCTCGAACGTCGACGCCTATCGCCCCGCATTCGTTGATGCCTCGGTCG
Source organism: Mycobacterium sp. (assembly GCF_049585075.1). Taxonomy (GTDB): domain Bacteria; phylum Actinomycetota; class Actinomycetes; order Mycobacteriales; family Mycobacteriaceae; genus Mycobacterium. The sequence continues at coordinate 7,432 of NZ_JBAUZA010000119.1, read as the reverse complement.
TCAAGCCCGGACACCGCATCGGATACCAGCACGATCCGGAAGTCGCGCTCGGAGGCCTCGTAGATAGACGTGCGGGGGCAGTTCGGGAAGTTACAGCCGGCGAAAACCAGAGTGTTGCTGCCGATATCGCGAATATGCTGCTCGAGGTTGGTCTGGTAGAAGGCACCCCAGCGCGGCTTGTACATCACGTGTTCGCGCGGGCCGATCTGCTGGAGTTCACCGCTGAGGAGCGATTCATGGTCCAGCTCAACAGGATTGGGCAGCAATTCGGTTGCGATTTGCGAGCCCGCGCTACCCGGGACAGCGAACCGCGCACCCTGCTCGATCGCCTGCTTACGCACCATGTCCGCATTCGACCCGTCCGGACGGTAGAGCCTCACGACGTGCACGATCGGCCTTGCCCGGGCGCGAAATTCGGTTACCAGCGAAGCCATGGCCGGGATCGCCGCCTTGGTGCCCTCGATGGGCAGCGGAGCGTCGTCGGCGTAGAAGTCGCGTTGGACGTCGATCAGGACGAGTGCCGCCGAGTCGGGCAGCGGCCGGGTGTACGGATCCGACATAGCCTTTGGTTTAACACAGCGATCTTCGCTTGCCAAGGCACGAGTGGCCCGACGAGTTTGAGATCACGTCGAAGGTCGCTTTAGGGCGTCGACCAGGTCAGCTGATAACGATTTCGCATATCTAGCCGCGACTTGCGCGTTTAACGATCCGTTTGCTGGATGCTGGATAGGGTACATATTGAGATACAGAATGTAAGCACTTGGGGCTTGCACCATCTCGGAGGTGGACACCGTGCGTACAGCGGTTCGAAAGATATGGCTCGCGGGAGCAGTTGCCGCGCTGGCCATCGCGGGATCGGGCGCCCCGAGCATGGCAGCGATCGCGCCCCCGGAGCCGCCCCCGGGCGTCACCTCGATCCAACCGGCGAACGGCGCGGTCGTCGGTGTGGCTCATCCGGTGATCGTCACGTTCACCGAGCCAGTCCGTGACCGGGCAGGCGCCGAACGCACGATCAAGATCACCGATCCGAACCATATGACCGGGCGATTCGATTGGGTCGACAACAACGTCGTGCAATGGATTCCAAACGGCTACTGGCCCGCCCACAGCCACATCGGTGTTACCGTGCACGCCTTGTCAACCGGCTTCGACACGGGCGACCAGGTAGTCGGCACTGCGAGTATTTCCCAGCACACCTTTACCGTCAGCGTCAACGGCGAAGTACTGCGCACGATGCCGGCGTCGATGGGTAAACCGTCCCGCCCCACGCCGATGGGCAACTTCACCGCGCTGTCCAAAGAGCGCACTGTCCGGATGGATTCGCGGACGATCGGGATCCCGCTGAGCTCGCCGGAAGGATACGACATCGTCGCCTCGTGGGCGGTACGGGTCACCGGGAGCGGTGTCTACGTGCATTCGGCGCCCTGGTCGGTGGATTCGCAGGGCTATGCGAATGTCAGCCACGGCTGCATCAACCTCAGCCCGGACAACGCCGAGTGGTATTTCAACACCGTCCACATCGGTGATCCGATCAACGTGGTGTCGTAGCGGCCCGACGTGCGCCTTATCTGACGACACCCGGTTGTGGCGACGGTCACACCCGCATGTGGAAGAGGCGGGGGAGCCGCCGAGTTTGCGCCTAAGACGGCTTCGACGAAAGGTGCTCCCGTGACAACTACCAAAGCGCGCGCGGTCCGTTTCGACCACTATGGCGGGCGCGATGTCCTGTACTTGGCCGATGTCGATGTGCACGCACCCGGTAAAGGCGAAGTGCTGGTTGAGGTTCGCGCCGCCGGGATCAATCCCGGCGAGGCGGCCATCCGCGCCGGCGCACTACACGAGCAGTTCCCCACCACCTTTCCCTCCGGCGAGGGCAGCGATCTGGCCGGCGTTGTCGTCGAGGTCGGTGACGGGGTAAGCGATTTCGCCGTCGAGGACGAGGTGCTCGGGTTCAGCTTTCAGCGATCCAGCCACGCCACGCACACCGTTGTCCCGGTTGATCAGCTGATCCACAAGCCCGCGCAGCTGAGCTGGGAGGTCGCCGGATCTCTCTACGTAGTCGGCGCCACCGCCTACGCGGCAGTTCACTCTGTCGCGCCGCAGCCGGGCGAGACGGTCGCGGTCTCCGCCGCGGCCGGCGGAGTCGGCAGCGTGGTCGTGCAGCTGTTGGCGCTTCGCAACGTGCGGGTGCTGGGCATCGCGTCGGCAAGCAATGCCGAGTGGCTACGCGCTCACGGTGCTATCCCAGTCGAATACGGCGACGGGTTGGCCCAGCGATTGCGAGAGGCCGCGCCGGACGGCATCGATGCCTTCATCGATCTGTTCGGAGCGGATTACGTTCAGCTCGCCGTCGACCTCGGCGTAGCGCCCGAGCGCATCGACACCATCATCTCTTTCGCGAAGGCCGCCGAGGTCGGCGCCAAGACCGAAGGCAGCGCCGCGGGTTCAACGCCGGCGGTGCTGAAAGAGATCGCCGACTTGGTCGCTTCCGGCGCAATCGACTTCGACGTCGCCGCAACCTACCCGCTCGACCGCGTCGCCGATGCTTTCGCAGAACTCGAGCAGCGGCATACCCACGGCAAAATCGTTCTACTGCCCTGAGATTCGGTTAGCCGATGCCGGCCTGGACGATTTTGACCACCACCATCACTCCCGCGATAACCAGGTAGCTGCGTAGCGTCAGCAGCCCGGCACGTCGCAGCGGCGAGATGGCCGGTCGCTCCAGGGTCGCCAGCGCCGGCGTGGTCCAGCGTGCACGGACCTGGTGGCGGAAGGCTTTCAGTTCCTTACGTGTCAGCTTGGGGAGCTCGTCGAGTTCCTCCACCTGATCCAGGTCCAACGCACCAAACGGCACGGTGTTCTCCGCTTCGCGGCGTTGCGCGATCCAACCGGCGGCGTAGATGATCGCGCCACCCAGAACGCCCAGACCGGCAGCGATTCCGAGCCCGGTCGCAAGAGTCGCGGTGGATAGGTTCGGGAAGAACGTCACCGCGGTGAGCATCAGCGACAGCACCACCAGCGACCACACGATCATCCACGCGAGGGCGTTTTGCCGGAAGCTGTTCACCCACGGACCCATCACCGGGCGGTCGTTGCAAAGCAGCACCAAAAACACTGTCGCCGAAGGCAGTAGCACACCGGCCAGCGCCTGCACCCCCTGAGTGATCAGACCGAGGACGTGATCGGGGCTGAACGCGACGGCGGCCGACACCGCAAGCAGCACGGCGTAACTGCCATAGAACAGCGGGGCCTCGGTGATCTTCCAGTGCAGCGAGTGCGGCTTGCCCATCGCATCGCCCAGCGCGTATGTGGTGGCCAGCCCGACGCAGTTCGCCCCGATCAACGATGCGTCCAACAAGATGATCGCGAACAGCACGCCGACCGTGTGCCCCACATGATTCGACAGGTGCATGGCGACCGCGCCGGCGTCGGTGAAGTTGCCCGCGGCCGCGGTCCCACCGAGCCCGAATCCGGTGATTGCCATGAGCGCGAACGCCCCGCACATCACGACGACGATTCCGATGACCAAATCGGCTCGTCCGTAGGGGATCCAGCGCGGAGTGATGCGCTTGTCGACGACGTTGGACTGCTGGAAGAACAACTGCCAGGGCGCCACCGTGGTGCCCACGATTGCCATGATGACCATCAGCACGACCGAGTCGTGGTCGCCCGGCAGCGAGGGAATCAGTCCCTGCACGCTGGTGCCGACGGTTGGGTGGACCGACAGTGCAAGCGGGAAGACCACGATGTTCACCGCGATCAACACGAACATCAGCTGCTCCCAACGACGGAACGAACCGCCCGCCACCACCGCGAACAGCAGCACGGCGGCTGCCGGTATCGCAAACACTTTCGGGCAGCCCAGGAATCCGAGCGCCAGGGATACTCCGATGAATTCGGTCACGATCGTCAAAGCGTTGAGGATCAACAGATCTCCAACACTGAACGCGCCCCAGAATTTGCCGAAACGTTCGAAGATCAGCCGCGCATGGCCGACCCGGGTTACTGCGCCCAACCGGAGCACCATCTCCTGGTTGACGTAGAGCACCGGGATCAGCAACGCCAGCGTCCACAGCAGCTTCATGCCGTAGTTCTGCCCGGCCTGTGTGTACGTCGCGACACCACCGGCGTCGTTGTCGCCGACCATCACGATCAGTCCGGGTCCGGTGATGACCAACAACATCCGAAGCCGTTGCCACCAACTACGACCCGGGGCGGCGGCATCCATCCGGATACGACCGAAGGCGCCGACGATGTCGCCGACGTGCGCCGAATCCAGCACCGCCGACTCGGACGGTGTGGCCTGCCGAGTCGTCGGAATGCCGACGGTGGCTTGGGGGGAGATGGAAGTCATTGGCTTCTCGCTCTCTGGAAATCGATGCACCTGCTAGTGGGACGGTCAGGAATGAGGCCAGGGCAGCCGGAGCCAACGCACGACGCAGCGCGCCGGCGTCGGGCGTGTCAGCAGCAGCTGTCGCTAGGAGGCGGACGCCCGCCTTGCGAAGCCGTGATCACCGTCGGCGGAATCCAGGACATACAACGGCTTCTTGCGAATTCGGCTACGGTAATACGACCAGGGTGGACGCTGCTCCTCCGGAATTCCCACCATCTGATCGAGCAAGTTGGTGGCATGCAGCGCGACGGCGACATGACGCTGAACGCGCCCTAGGTCGCTGAAGGCCTTGAACATGTCATCACAGCCGGCATCGGGGACAGTGCTTTCCGAAAGCAACTCCAGCGCCTCGAGAAGGGCAGCACGCACGTCTCCGCATGCCCGGTGAATCTGGCGCTCCGGGTTAGGCCGGGCCATCGCTACCTCCTCGATTTTGCTGTGCAACAAGAAATTCCATGATGTCGTCTCCTGTGGGAGCGCCCGCCCGATTACCTAGCGCCATGACAACCGCTGAACGCGTTTCGGGCACACCTCATTGCCCCGCGCACTAAATACGCGCAGGCACACCCGAAGTAGCGTCCGAAAAGGCTCAGACGGCAGAAGGAATGCCGCTACCGGATCGGGACGAAACGAAATTCGAATACGGATGCGGACTGTCGCTCGGACTCATCTCGCCCATCACCTCCTCACGGCCAGGACACACGGGGGTGTCACCAGGTGCGCGCATAAGGGGTTTGACGCCGACGGCGACGCACCCCTCTCGTCGGAGCTTCGGCACTGCACGGCGTATCCGGAGCTTCTTCCGGAAGCCACTTGGGCTCAACCCTTAAGCCGGGAGGAGCTGTCCTGACCCGGGGCGTCTCTCGACGTTCGGGGTCAGTGGCCTATATCCGTGCAGACGCCTCACCTACCGAGGTGCTTGCCAGTCCATCCTGGCACCGCACGCGGTGCAGGTCAAACGTTATCGGAAATTAGTTCGCGGTCAGCGCCGTGCCTCCAGTCCGCGGGGAGCAGACGCATTGCCGTCCGGGCGGCCTAGGCTCGGCGGTATGCCCACCACATTGCACGACCAACGAGTCGCAGCAGCCCTGGACAGGATGTACGCCGAGGCGAACGAACAAATGCCGCGGCTGCGCGATATGCAAGACGAGCTGTCTACTGCTAAGACCGCACAAGAGCGTGCCGACGCAATGAGTGCTTTCTACATCCCGGTCACCCCGCAGGCCGGCCGATTGCTGTACTCACTGGTTCGGGCTATGCGACCCGCGACCATCGTGGAATTCGGTATGTCGTTGGGCATTTCAGCGCTTCACCTGGCGGCAGCGGTGCGCGACAACGGTACCGGGCGAGTGATAACCACTGAACTCAGCGCGGACAAGATCGCCGCCGCGAAGCAGACCTTTGCCGACACCGGGTTGGACGACCTGATCACCATTCTCGAGGGCGACGCCCTTTCCACGCTTGCCGACCTTGACGGACCCGTCGGTGTGGTGCTGCTCGACGGCTGGAAGGAGCTGTACCTCCCGGTGGTCAAGCTGCTCGAGCCACATCTGTCGCCAGGAGCCCTCGTCGTCGCCGACAACACGGAGATGGCGGACACACAGCCGTACCTCGACTATGTCCGCAACGTTGAAAACGGCTATGTCAGTGTCAACTTCGCCGCCCGCAAAAGCGACAGCATGGAGATCAGCTGCCGCGTCGGCAATTAGCTGCGGTTATTTCAGCGATTTCTCCAGCCACGGCGTTAGCCACTGCACGCCTTCGGCGGTCAGGTGTACACCATCGCTACGCACTTGGATGCCATCAACTTTCGCGGTGTAGACCCCGTCCGGGCACAGCTTCTTGTTCAGGTCCAGTATCCGCACGCCTGTGCGTTGGCCGATGGTCACGCTCAACAATTTGTTCCATTCCTTCACCCGCTCGGGTTGATCCTCTGGCCACGAGCTGCCATCCGGACGTTCACCCCGCCGGCTGTAGGGCAGATTAGCCACGGTCAATGGCGCGCCGCTGGAGCTGAGAATGTCTACCGCGCTGCCCAATTCAGCTGTCAAGTAGGCGTCGAAGGCCGGGTCACCGATGTGAGTCCACCGACCCTCGTTGACTCGATCGACCGTCTCCCAGCGGCCGGCGATCAGCAGTATGGCGTCGGGCTGGTCTATCGCGATCTCTGATCTCCATCTACTCGGCCACGATTCGCATTCGCCCTTCTGATCCAGCGTCTCGCCCAAATAGCGGTACGGGCCGCCGCGCACCAAGCTGCAACCGATCACGGTGTGGTCGATGAATTGGAACCCCGGAGTCGGCGGAAGGAAATGCATCAACGTCCAGCCGATCGAGTCGCCGAAGACCGACACGGTAAACGGTCGTCGTGGATCACGCTGCCCCACGGCGCGCGCAGGGATGAATGCCCTAGGCGGAGACGGCGAAACAACCGCGACCGATGACACGCCAGGCGGCAGGCTGCCCGCAAGCGGCCCGCCGCCGGGCCGGGCAGAAACCGGAACAACCAGCAAGATCACCGCGGCGGCCGTCGCGGCGGTCGCCCCGGCTAGCGGCAACAACGGCACCCGCACCGGTCGCCATCTCCGGATGGGCCCTTCGATCGCCCACCACGACACGATGGAAACCGCCAGCGTGGCGGCGCACCGGACAGCGAATAACGACAGCCCTGACCACCCGGTCCGTTCACCGTTGAGCACCAAAAAGATCGGCCAATGCCACAGGTAGACGCCGTACGAGATAGTGCCCAGCCACGCCACCGGACCCCACGCGAGCGCAACGGCCACAGGTCCGCGCTGGTCGAGCGCCACCGGGGCAATCACCAGCACCGCCGCAATGGCCACCACAATCAGCAGACCTTCGTGGAACTCGCGGGCGCTGCCGGTGGCGAAGTGGGTGGCGACCCCCAACAGCGCCAGGCCGACTACCGGCAGCAGCCGCGCTATCCATTTGCCCCACCGGGACCGGATCAGTGACCAGCCGCGGTTCAGCGACGACCAGTCGCTCACCAGTAGCGCCGACGCCGCCGCGCCCACCAAC
>NZ_JBAUZA010000118.1:0-10935 GCF_049585075.1 Mycobacterium sp. | reverse complement strand
CCCGTGGATCGCCGAAGACTTGCCAGAAGCGTCTGATGCCTTATCCACTGCGGCAGCGGCGCCCAGACAATCTTGTACGGCTATGCCTAGCTCGGGAGTTGGGCCGCGACATCGACGGGGCGTGGTGGCCACGCGCAGATCGCATCACGAACGAATTGCCTGGCCTTATCGCGACACTGATCCCGCTGCTTGGAGACATCACGTCGATCAACGTCAATTGGCCACCGTTACAACGGCCGCCCGACTTCAACTGGCCCGGGTGGCAACATAAGCGCCAGCATGTGATGACGCTCAACGGCGGAGAAGCTCGCGCCAATCTATTGATAATCCCGTACACAACCGAAAGTGCGCTTGCACTGATGGTGCTACGCCGCGCCGCTGACCTGCCCATCGATCCGGCCGACCAAGCCAAACCGGCGTTCCTTACCGCCAGTTCGATCCTGCAGACCGCCCTGCAACAGCGCTCCGTCGAGTGTCATTAATATCACCGGTCGATCTCTGACCAAGCAGCCTTCAGCCCTCGCGATCGTTCTCGGCACGCGGTCACTGATAGACCGAGTCGGACGCGCCAGACAACCTTGCCATTGACCAATGTCACCATTTGATGTTGACTGAGTCGCATGACGGACGCTGTGCCGGCCCGCGGATCGCTCCGCTCACGCAGTGCGGCCCTGGTCAGTACGTTGACATTGCGCCAGATCAGCGCGGTGCTGCCACCCGAGCGGGCCTGGGGGCTATGGCTCTCCCGCCGGATCGTGGCCGGCATCATGGACGCCTTCGGGCCGTCGCTGGCCAGCATCAGCGTCGAACCGATTGACACCCTGCACCCCGACGGCGATCGGGTCGTCGGCGAATGGGTGCGTGCGCCCGGCGCTTCGGCGCGACAGGGCGCTATCTACTTTGTTCATGGCAGCGGGTATGCCCTGTGCTCGCCGCGAACGCACCGACGGCTGACGGCGTGGCTGTCACGGCTGACCGGGCTGCCGGTATTCGCCGTCGACTACCGCCTCGCGCCACGGCACCGCTTCCCCACCGCCGCCGACGACGTGCGCGCGGGCTGGGACTGGCTAACCCGCCAGCACGCGCCGGAACACATTGTGATCGCTGGTGATTCGGCTGGCGGACACCTCGCGGTGGATCTGCTGTTACAACCCGATGTCGCCGTCAGCGAACCCGCTGCGCTGGTCCTGTTTTCGCCGCTGATCGACCTCACCTTCGCCTCCGCTGCCGCTCGCGAGGCATTGCGCCGCGACCCCGCGATTCGCGCTGTCGACGCCGCTCGACTGGTCAGGTTGTACAGCGGCAGCATCGATCCCGCGCACCGGCGCTTGAAACTCGACGTTGCCGGTGGTCCTGTGCTACCCCCGACACTCATCCAGGCAGGTGGCGCCGAGATGCTGGTCGCCGACGCGCGGCACCTCGCCGCCGACATCCGAGCCCGCGGCGGCAGTTGCGAACTCCAGGTGTGGCCGGATCAGGTGCACGTGTTTCAGGCGCTGCCCCGGCTATCACCAGAAGCCGCCAAAGCCATGGCGCACGTTGCGCGTTTCATCGACGCATCGCTGAAAGCCGACTTCGAAAGCACGACGGGAAAGGCAGGCTAAATGCTTGGGCGGCTTCGCAGGTCAAACAAGGTGAGTCACAACGCGCTTGCGGTGGTGACCGGCGCCGGCAGCGGGATCGGCGCGGCGTTCGCCACCGAACTCGCGCGCCGCGGCGGTCGGGTCGTCTGCAGCGACATCAACGAAGTCGCCGCAGCGCAAACCGCCAGCACGATCGCCGACAAAGGCGGTGCGGCCCTGGCAATCCGGTGCGACGTAACCCAGTTCGACGACGTCAAAGAACTGGCCGCACAATCACAATCGTGGTTGGGCGCTGCGCCCACCTTGGTGATCAACAACGCCGGTGTCGGCTCCGGTGGTGCACCCGTCGGTGAACTCCCCCTTGACGACTGGCATTGGGTGCTGGGCATCAACCTGTGGGGGCCAATTCACGGCTGCCATGTGTTCGCCCCGATCCTGCGGTCGGCCGAACCATCAAATCGCCCGCGGGGCATCATCAACGTCGCCTCCGCCGCCGCCTTCGGTGCGGCGCCCGGCATGGCGGCCTACAACGTCAGCAAGGCCGGCACGCTGTCGCTGTCAGAGACCCTGGCGGCCGAATTGTCCGGCACCGCGGTCAACGTTACCGTGCTGTGCCCGACCTTCGTTAAGACGAACATCGTCGAATCCGGCCGTATGCCTGCGCAAACAACACAATTCGCGAACAGGATCATGCGCTGGACCGGGCTTTCGCCGGAGAAGGTTGCACGCGTCTGCCTGGACACCCACGATCGCGGTGAGCTGTATTGCATGCCGCAGATCGAGGCCAAGATCGGCTGGAACGTCAAACGTTTGGTCCCGGGCACCTACACCCGTGGAATGGGCCTGGTATCCCGGGTCGCCCCGTTCTGATAGCACCAAGCAAGAGGAGTGGCGCACATGACTATCGACATGGAAGCGATGCTGGCCAAGATCAAGGATCGTCAATGGGCGCTTGCCGACATCGACTGGCACGCACCGGGCGCCGACATGATCACCGACGAACAGCGACCACAGCTCAAGGCGTTCATGGCCGACCTGTGTTGGATCGAGAACATCGGCGCCAGAGGCTTCGCGGCGCTGGCTAAGAAGGCGCCCACGCCGACCATCGCCGAGATCTACCGCTACTTCCACGCCGAGGAGCAGCGCCACGCCAACGCCGAACTGGCGCTGATGAAGCGCTGGGGCATGCTCGAGGACGGTGAAGTTCCCGAACCGAACGTGAATATCCGACTGGCCATCGACTGGCTGGACTGTTGGGCCGACGACATGCCGCTGTCCTTGCTCGGCACCGTCATCCCGATGCTTGAAGTCGCGCTTGATGGCGCCCTGTTGAAGTTCCTCCTCGACGAGGTACACGATCCGGTTTGTCACCAGGTGTTCGAGAAGATCAACAATGACGAATCACGGCATCTAGTCGTCGATTTCGAAGTTCTCGACATGATTGGGCACGCGAAAATCCGACGGTTGCTGATCGACTTCGTCGGACATAACGCCACTCCGGGTCTCATCATCGGCGCGATCATGGGTGCGCCGTTGATCAACAGGATCCGCAACGAGATCACCGCCATGGGTATGGAACCCGAGCGCCTTTACAAGGCGGTGAAACGATTCAAAGAGCTCGGCGACCGCGGCGAACACACCAGGCGGGTACCGACTTATCGGTTCCTGAGGCGCTACGCCGGAGTGGTCACAAATCCGCGCCACCCGTACCACCTTCTGGCCAACTCGATGGTGTGGCTTTCCGACCGGTATCCGCGGCCGCTGCTGCCAGCGGTACCTACCTGGGTTCGAGAAATCACCCACGAGCCGGCGGCGTGATCATGGCGAGAACTCACACCTACGCGACGCTGATCGTCGGGGCCGGGTTCAGCGGGCTCGGCGCTGCGATCAAGTTGGCGCAAGCCAACATCCACGACATCGTCATCCTGGAACGCAGCGACCAGGTGGGTGGGACCTGGCGCGACACCAGCTATCCCGGTGCCAGCTGTGACATCCCGTCGCTGCTGTACTCGTTCTCCTTCGTCAGCAACCCCACCTGGTCGCGAACCTACTCGCCGGCCGACGAAATCCGAAGCCACCTCGATGACATGGCCACCCGGTTCGACATCCGCCGCCACATTCAGTTCGGTCATGAGGTCACCGGGTTGTCGTTCGACGACGGCGCCGGCGTGTGGACCGCAACCACAGCAGCCGGCAAGCGTTTTCGGGCCCGCACTGTCGTGCTGGCATCCGGGCCACTGCCCGACTCCAGCTTCCCCGACATCCGTGGCATCGATTCCTACCGCGGGCACAAGATCCACAGTGCCCGGTGGGATCACGCCTACGACTTCGCCGGAAAGCGGGTCGCGGTCATCGGCACCGGTGCCAGCGCCATCCAGATCATCCCCGAACTGGTGAAGCAAGCCGAGTTCGTCAAGGTTTTCCAACGTACGCCAGGTTGGGTGCTTCCGCGCTGGGACATCGCCACTCCGCCTGCTGTGCAAACCGTGTTTACCAAAGCTCCTGCAGTTCAACAGCTTGCACGTCAACTACTGTTCTGGGGGCACGAAGCCAGCGCCACCGCTCTTGTGTGGAACACCCCGCTGACGTCGTTGGTGGCCCGGCTGGGCCGCGCCCACCTGCGTCGCCAAGTCAAAGACCCGTGGCTGCGTCGCCAGCTGACTCCTGCCTTCACCCCCGGCTGCAAACGCATGCTGGTCTCCAGCGACTACTACCCCGCCCTGCAACGCGACAACTGCAAGCTGATCGACTGGCCGATCGCGACCTTGAGTCCGGTCGGTATTCGCACCAGCGATGGCGTCGAGCACCATCTGGACTGCATCGTCTTCGCCACCGGCTACGACGTGCACCTGACCGGACCGCCGTTCCCGGTCACCGGACTCGGTGGACGCTCGCTGAGCGACGAATGGGCCGGCGGTGCACAGGCTTACAAAAGCGCCAGCGCGCACGGCTATCCGAACCTGTTCTTTATGACCGGTCCTAACTCCGGGCCGGGGCATAATTCGCTGCTGGTGTATATCGAGGGCCAGCTCGACTACGTCGTGCGCGGCGTCAGCACCATCCTCGACAACAACTTGCGTTATCTCGACGTCCGTCAAGAGGTTCAACGCCGCTACAACAACCGCATCCAGCAGCGACTCACCAAGACGACATGGATGTCCGGTTGTAGCAGTTGGTATCTGACCAAGGACGGTTTCAACGCATCGATGTACCCCGGCTTCGCCACCCAGTACCTTCGACAGATGCGGGACTTCCGATTCGCCGACTACGACGCTGTCGCTCAAACCGCCGATATTCGCGTCAGCACCTCTGCCTGAGGAGGCCTGAACGATGGCACCCGACCGACCTCCACGAGCAGAGACCGGCACCATCGCCGGGGTCCTGGCTAACCTGCGGCGCGCACCCAAACGTGTTCGGCGCCAATCGCGGGAGGTGATCGAAAGCGCGGTCGCGCAACTTTTCGACGCCGCGGTCCGCCACCCCCACGGCGCGCCCACATCCGGGGAATACCGCATCGACGATCTGGCCCGGCTGGCCGGCACCACCACCCGCAACGTTCGTGTCTACCGCGACCGCGGGCTGCTACCGCCACCGCTGCGGGTCGGGCGCATCGCGCTGTTCAACGACACCCACCTGACCCGGCTGCGGCTGATCACTTCGATGCTCAACCGCGGATACAACATCGCGCACGTCCGGGAGATGCTCAGCGCCTGGGAAGAAGGTAAAAACCTCGGCGACGTTCTCGGCCTGGAATCGGCAATCGTGGGCACTTGGACCACCGAGAAGTCGCAGACTATGCCGCTGGCCGACGCGCAGCGACTCATCCACGACGCCAAGGCATTCGATCGACTGGTGGGCCTGCAGGTCATCCGCCTCGACGGCGCCCAGGCTACCCTCACCCGTCCCAAACTGATCGACACGTTCAACGAGATGCGTAGCTACGGCGTGAGCATGGACAAACTCATCGATCTGCACGAGAACATCGTCCCGCTGGTCGACCAGATCAGCGAGATGCTGGTCCGGGCCGGGGCCGAACATGTCGCCGACCGGATCAAACCGCGGGAAGCTCTACCTGCCGACACCGAAATCGCCGAGTTGATCACCATGCTGGTCCGGTTTCGTAGTCAGGCCGTGGCGTCGGTGACGGCCACCCTGGCGTCGTCGATCGAATCCACCATCGAGTCGTTGGTGAGCAGTATTCTGGCCGACTATCTGGAGCGCTCACCGGACACCGAAGTCGGCTAAGGCGGTTTGGCCCAGTTACCCGCGGGCAACCAGATGCGGCGCCAGCGTGGCGAGCTTCTCGCAGGTCTCCTCAAATTCCCGGTCGGGATCCGAGGCGGCGATGATGCCGGCCCCGGCCCGCAGCCAGGTTCGCCCGTCACGCTCGTAGACGCTCCGCAGCGTTAGCGCTGCGTCAAGCCCGCCGTCGGCCGAAAACATCACGACCGCACCGGAATACAGCTCACGGGGGCTTTCATCCAGCCTCAGGATGGCGTCCACACTGGCCGCTTTGGGGATACCTGAGGCAGTGACCGCGGGAAACAGCGTCTCCAGCGCGTCCACCCGGTCCTTGGACGGTTCCAGCCGACCGGTCACTGTCGACCCGAGGTGCTGCACGCTGCCACGCTCACGCACCGTCATGAAATCGACGACGGCCGCGCTGCCGGGTTCGACAACCTCGGTGATTTCAAGCAGCGAACTGCGTACCGAGATGGCATGCTCGACAATCTCTTTGCTGTCCGATTCCAGATCGTCGCGTGCTTGGCGGTCGCGGACGGCGCCATGACCCAGCGCCCGGGTGCCGGCCAACGGTTCGGTGACCACCACACCGTCATCCTGCACGGCTGCGACCACCTCGGGGCTATAACCTAGGGCCCGAAAACCGCCGAGCTGCAACAGAAACGAACGCGCCGGGGTGTTGTGTTGCCGTCCCAGCCGATAGGTGGACGGAAAGTCCAGCGAGAACGGCACATTGACACACCGCGACAGGATCACCTTGTGGTAGTGGCCGGCGGCGATCTCGCTGATCGCTTCGCCGACCCGCGCGCGGTAATGCGTGCTGTCGGCACCGACATCGATTGCGCAAGGTGACGGCACGGCCGGTAGACCGTCGCTGATCAGCCGGGCCACCGTGTCGCGGTGCCGTTCGTCGGTGTTGAACAATTGGACCGCGTCGTCGGTGACCACGATGCGGGCTCGCGGCCAGAACACCCGCGCCAACGGAGTCTGCGGCGCCAGACGATCTTGTAGCCCGAATCGATAGGCGCCGAACTCGAACGCGATCCAGCCGAAGGCCTGATCGGATTCCAAAAGCAGCCGGTCGACGGCCTCGCCGAGGACGGGCCCCGGCCGCCCGGACCACGTCTGTCGCTGAGTGACGCCGTCGCGGATGATCCGCAGCTCGTCGCGATCCAACTCGATCATGGCCAGCACACCAAACGCCAGCACCCACTGACCGTCATGCTCATAGAGCAGGTATTCCTCGCCGTCGCGTTCGGGCAGCGTCGCGGCCAGCTCGGCCGCCAGATCAGCCGGCGCGATCTGGGTCGGCAGTGGGAAAGACAGTGACGGGGTGCCTACAGGGCTTGTTTCGACACCGACTTCCGTCACGGTTAGTAAATGTAGCCTAACCTATGAAACGGCGGGACTCTCCCTCGGCCAAGCGACGCGTCTCGCGTGGTCAGAAGCACTTTTAGTACGCCTGACTTTAACCGACAGCTCACGCCGCCCATACGCCGTGAGCACGGGCTAACCGGTGATTGGTTGTCATCGAGCGTTTGCGGGCCGTTAATGCCCGCGCTCCACAATCGATGAAGTCGACCATACGATCAGGTCAGCCCGCACTCTAACGAGAGGACACCATCGTGTTCATCATCCGACTGCTTGACGGAGAAGAGGTCCACGCGACCGAGGGCGAAAAGCTCACCATCAATCAAGAAACTGGCGTACTCAGCGTTTCGCGGGTCGACGGGTTCGAGGAAGTAACGACGCACTATTCGCCATCGGCCTGGGCGTCGGTTACCCACCGTATTAAGGAGCCCGTGGTGCGGCCGTCACTTGTTGGCACCAAAAAGTAAGGCGCCGTTCACTTTCCCAGCACTTTCCCAGCGCATTCCCAGCGTCCAAGTGCGATCTGTCATATATCTAGCGCCGTCCCCTGGTTAGGCTCTGAAGGAATTCACAGCCCCCACACGGATTTTGAGTAATCCGTGCCCACCAAGGGAGATTTGCGATGCTCCTGGAGTTCTGGGAGAACTTCCGGCACAACCTATTCAAGCCGTTGTTGTTGTTCTTCTACCTCGGCTTCTTTATCCCGATTCTCAAGGTGCAGTTTGAGTTTCCCTATGTGATCTATCAGGGCGTGACGATGTACCTGTTGCTGGCCATCGGCTGGAAGGGCGGTGAAGAGCTCGCCACGATCCATGTAGGGAGCATCAGCAGCATCGTCGGATTCATCGTCGTGGGATTCCTACTCAACTTCCTCATCGGCTTTATCGCTTACATGCTCCTGACCCGCATGACGAAGATGCGGCGGATCGACAGGGCGACCGTCGCCGGCTACTACGGGTCAGACTCGGCAGGCACGTTCGCCACCTGCATCGGCGTCCTTGCGACTGTGGGGATGGCGTTCAACGGTTTCATGTCGGTGATGTTGGCCGTCATGGAAATGCCTGGCTGCCTGGTGGCGCTGTATTTGGCGGCGCGGTTGCGGCACAAGGGGATGGACGAGTTGGGGAACATGCCGGGCGAGCCTGGCTACACCTTGCAGGCGAGGGTCGGGCCCGGTGCGGCCACCCGGCCAGCTAGCGGGCAGCGACTCGACAACGAACGCGAGCTGGCGATCGAGCAGGAGACGGAGATCGCGCTCGAACTGCGCACGCATGCCGGTGACGGCGTCGATTTGGATGACACAACGGCGGGCGCCCGCACGGTCAAGCTACTGAGGGAGGTCTTGCTCAACCCTGGGCTCTATCTGCTGTTCGGCGGCATCGTCATCGGCCTCGTCAGTCGATTGCAGGGAATGAAGGTCGTGCACGACAACGACAAGGTCTTCGTAGCCGCCTTCCAAGGCGTGCTGTGCCTGTTCTTGCTCGAGATGGGGATGACCGCCGCTCGGCGATTAAAAGACTTGAAGAGCGCGGGTCCGGGCTTCATCGCTTTCGGCCTCTTGGCGCCCAACGTGTTCGCCACCATGGGGCTCATCGTCGCCCATGCGTACGCGCACTTCTCACATGCCCATTTCGAGCCCGGGACTTACGTCCTGTTCGCGGTACTGTGCGGCGCTTCGTCGTACATCGCTGTGCCCGCGGTCCAGCGGCTGGCGATCCCCGAGGCGAGCCCGACTCTGCCACTGGCCGCATCCCTGGGTTTGACGTTCTCCTACAACGTCACGATCGGGATCCCGGTCTATATCGAAATTTCGCGCGCTATCTCGCATTGGGTCCCGGGCACCTGACGCGAAACTCGTTTAGCAGCTGGCGAATTCGACCGGCAACGCCGCCGGGGATCGAAATGCCATGCCGGTGACGTGCGGCGCCGGGGCGCTCGGATCCAACCGCAGATCAGGCAGCCGGTCCAGCAGCGCGCTGATCGCGACCGCCGCCTCCATCCGCGCGAGGTGCATGCCTAGGCAAAGGTGCGGCCCGCCGCCGAACGTCAGGTGTGCGATGTTCTTGCGGGTGGGATCGAAGCGATCCGGATCTGGATAGCGCTTCGGATCCCGGTTGGCGGCAGCGACACTGACGCTGACATTTGTTCCGGCCGGAATAGCGACCCCGCCGAGCTCGCAGTCGCGGGCCGCGATCCGCATCACCGTGGTGATCGGCGGCTCCCAGCGCAACGCCTCCTCGAACGCACCGTGCAGCTTGCCGCCGTCGGACCGCAGCGCATCGAGCTGGTCCGGCTCCGTGAGTAGGGCGACCAGTAGGTTGCCCGAAGCGCGGTAGGTCGTCTCCACTCCGGCGGGCAAGATAAGCAGCAGGAACGCGAAAATCTCGTCGTCAGTCAATTGCGTTCCGTCGATCTCGGACTGCGACAGCATCGTGATCAGGTCGTCCTGCGGATTGCTCCGCCGCTCGGCCAAAATTTCGGTGAAGTACGCCTTCAACGCCGCGGATGCGGCAATTCCGCAATCCCAGTTGTAGACAACGTTGAGCAATTCGATCGAAAGCCGTTGGAACCGTGGGTAATCCTGCCGCGGTAAACCCATGATTCTTGCGATGACCTGTACCGGAAATGCGAAAGTGAAATCGCGGGCCAGCTCGGCCCGTCCGCGCGGCGCGATGATGTCGATGAGTTCGTGAACGACCACCTCCACCAGCTCAGCGCGCCAGCGGTCGAGCAACGCGGCTCGGAACGACGGTGACACCAAGGCCCGGCTGGCGCGGTGGGCGGCGCCTTCGAGTTCGAGCAGGGTGCGGCCCATCACCGGGCCCATGACTTGAGAATAAATCGACGACGAGAACGTGTCGGGGTGTGTGAGCACGGTCTGGCATTCGTCGTAGCCGAGCACCGTCACACCGGCGGAACCCAATGTCTGGCTTGAGGTTTCGGCGAACGGACTGCCGACCATAACACGGTTTCGCGACCGCGCCTCGCGCAGCCGCTCGTGCACGTTTTCCACCTGCATGAGCAACCCGCCCTGCAATTCGGTCGGGTCGAAATCCTCGATTGCCGGGTTCACGAGACCGGGACCGTCGCAGTGTCGCGGCCGGAGCGCAGCACGGTCCCGGGCAGCGCGCCGGTGGCGACGCCGTCGCGACACACCTCGACGCCGCCGACCAACACCGACGAGATGCCGCGCGCGTCGGCGACCAACCGCGGAGCGCCCGCGGGCAAGTCGTAGCGGGTGCGCTCCGGCCCGTGGTCGACGGTGGCCGGATCGAACAACACCAAATCGGCGTGCCAGCCCGGTGTGATCCGGCCCCGCTCGGCCAGCCCGTAAAGCCGGGCCGGCACATCGGTCAGCAGCCGGACCGCTTCCTCGAGCGTCACCACCTGGTGCTCGCGTACTCCGTGGCCAAGCAGCGACGTGGTATAGATTGCGCCGCACATCATGTCGAGGTGCGCGCCGGCGTCCGAACCGCCGATGACGGCATGCGGCGAGCGCCACACCTCGGCGCGCAGCCGCCAGTCGGCAACGCCGTTGCCGAACGGAGCCGGCGTCAGCCCGGTCCGCAACTCGTCGGCGATCACAATGTCGAGCAGCGTGTCGAACGGCTCGCCCCCGCGGGTGGCGGCGACCTCGCCGACGCTGCGGTCGGTCGCGTCGGCATTCTCCGGCGCGAAGGTCTCGACGATGTTCAACCGCTCCCAGTTCGCCAGGCCGCGCAGCATGCCGGCCTCCTTC
>NZ_JBAUZA010000117.1:0-3419 GCF_049585075.1 Mycobacterium sp. | reverse complement strand
CCCGACCGCGCCGATCGCGCAATCGATAACCACGTCGCTGATTTCGTTGACGTGGTCCGCGGCCGGCTGCTCGCCGAATCCGAACGCATCGGACGACCGGCCCACGTGATTGCCGCGTTCGACACCGAGTTGTTCGGCCACTGGTGGTACGAGGGACCGGTGTGGCTGGAACGGGTGCTGCGAGCGCTGCCGGATGCGGGGGTTCGCATCGGCACACTCAGCGACGCCGTAACGGAGGGTTTCGTCGGCGAAACGGTCGAATTACCGCCCAGCTCTTGGGGTTCCGGCAAGGACTGGCAGGTGTGGGCCGGTGACAAAGTGGCCGATCTGGTGCAACTCAACAACGAAGTCGTCGACACCGCGCTGACCACCGTCGACAAGGCGCTGGCCCAGACCGCATCCCTGGACGGGCCGATCCCCCGCGATCAGATCGCCGACCAGATTCTGCGCGAGACATTGCTTACGGTGTCCAGTGATTGGCCGTTCATGGTGAGCAAGGACTCGGCCGCTGACTACGCCCGGTACCGGGCCCATCTGCACGCCCATGCCACCCGCGAGATCGCCGGCGCGCTCGCGTCGGGCCGCCGGGAGATCGCGCAGCGCCTGGCAGACGGCTGGAACCGCGCCGACGGACTGTTCGGTGCGCTGGATGCACGCAGGCTGCCGCGATGAAAGTTCTGATGGTGTCGTGGGAATACCCACCGGTGGTGATCGGTGGGCTCGGCCGCCACGTCCATCACCTGTCGACGGCACTGGCAGCCGCCGGGCATGAGGTCGTCGTGTTGTCTCGCCGTCCGACGGGCACCGATCCGAGCACCCACCCGTTATCGGATGAAATCAACGAGGACGTCCGCGTCGTCGCCGCCGCGCAAGACCCGCACGAGTTCACCTTCTCCCACGACATGATGGCCTGGACGCTGGCCATGGGCCACGCCATGGTCCGCGCCGGATTGTCGATAAAGGACACTTCAAGCGACAAACCCTGGCGCCCCGACGTCGTGCACGCGCATGACTGGCTGGTCGCCCATCCGGCCATCGCGCTAGCCGAGTTTTACGACGTGCCAATGGTTTCCACGATTCACGCCACCGAGGCCGGTCGACATTCCGGATGGGTCTCCGGATCGCTGAGCAGGCAGGTGCACGCCGTCGAGTCGTGGCTAGTGCGCGAATCCGATTCGCTGATCACATGTTCGGCGTCGATGCGCGACGAGATCACCGAGCTGTTCGGACCCGGATTGGCCGAATCCACCGTCATCCGCAACGGCATCGACGCGGCGCGCTGGCCGTTCGCGACGCGGCGACGCCGCAGTGTTTCCAGTAGCCCGCCGGAGCTGTTGTTCGTTGGCCGGCTGGAATACGAGAAGGGCGTGCACGACGCGATCGCGGCGCTGCCGCGGATCCGGCGCGCCCATCCCGGTACCACGTTGACGATCGCCGGCGACGGGACCCAGCTGGACTGGCTCGTCGAGCAGGCCCGTAAACATCGGGTGCTCAAGGCAACCCGATTCGTCGGGCGGCTCGATCACGACGAGCTGTTGGCGGCGCTGCATCGCGCCGACGCGGCGGTGCTGCCCAGCCACTACGAGCCGTTCGGGTTGGCGGCACTGGAGGCTGCGGCGGCGGGAACACCGTTGGTGACGTCAAACATCGGCGGGCTGGGCGAGGCGGTGATCGACGGTGAGACCGGGATATCTTGTCCACCAAGCGATGTGACGCGGCTAGCCAAAGCGGTCCGTGCGGTGCTTGACGATCCAGCCGGCGCCCAGCGCCGGGCCCGGGCCGCGCGTGAACGGCTGACCGCTGATTTCGATTGGCACACCGTCGCTGACGAGACCGCGCAGGTGTATCTGGCGGCCAAACGCCGCGAACGCCAGCTGCTGCCGCGGTTGCCCATCGTCGAGCACGCGCTGCCGGACCGCTAGTCGACCCACCCACCGAACTTCGCAGGTACGGTCGATTTAATGGGACTTGTGTATTCGAGCGTGGTCGACGCGCCAATCTACGAAGTGTTCGACTGGCACACCCGGCCGGGCGCCATCACCCGACTGTCGCCACCGTGGCAGCCGGTACGGGTCGTCGCCGAAGCAGATTCGCTGCAGAACGGACGCGCTGAGCTCGGCCTTCCCGGCGGTCTGCGCTGGGTCGCCGACCATCAACCCGATGGCTACGATCCGCCCCGACGCTTCGTCGACTCGATCAGCTCCGAAGGCCTGGCCTCGCTGCCGGTGCGGCTGGCGGTTCGCTGGCGGCATACCCACGAATTCGAAGAGCTCAGTGGTGAGCGCACGCGGGTGACCGACCGCGTAGCCACACCGGTCCCCGCTCGCGCGCTGCGCGCGATGTTCGCTTACCGGCATCGTCAGTTGGCCGATGACATCGCCGCGCATCGACTTGCCGCCGCGCGGGGCTTGACTCCGATGACGGTCGCGGTCAGCGGATCGTCCGGGCTGGTCGGGTCGGCGTTGACCGCCTTCCTGTCCACCGGCGGCCATCGGGTGATCCACCTGGTGCGCCGCGCTGCGACTAAACCTGATGAGCGGCAATGGAATCCGAATGATCCTAACCCGGATCTGCTGAACGGGGTCAACGCGGTTATTCACCTGGCGGGCGCATCGATCGCGGGCCGGTTTACCGAGTCACACCGAGCCGCGATCCGCGATAGCCGGATCGGCCCCACTCGCCGCCTGGCTGAACTGATGGCGAAATCAGCCGACGGGCCAAAGCTGCTGATCTGCGCGTCGGCGATCGGGTACTACGGCTACGACCGCGGTGACGCGACACTGACCGAGGACAGCGAACGCGGCGATGGGTTCCTCGCCGATGTGGTCGGCGACTGGGAGCGGGCCGCAACGGCCGCCGAGGACGGCGGAGTCCGGGTGGTGCGGGTGCGCACCGGGATCGTGCAATCCCCGAGCGGCGGGACGCTGCGCCTGCTGCTGCCGCTGTTTCGCGCGGGGATGGGTGGCCGCGTGGGCGATGGTCAACAGTGGTTCTCCTATATCGGGATCGACGACCTGGTCGACGTCTACCACCGCGGACTCTGGGACACCGCGCTGGCTGGACCGGTCAACGCGGTGGCCGTCGATCCGGTCCGCAACAGCGACTACACCCGAGCGCTTGCCAAGGTGCTGCGCCGTCCGGCGGTGTTGCCGGTACCGCCGCTGGGGCCGCGACTGCTGCTCGGCGAGCAGGGTGCTCGCGAATTGGCCTGCGCCAATCAACGGGTGCTGCCGACCCGGCTACAACAACTCGACCACCGGTTTCGCCATCCAACCCTCGAGCAGACGCTGCGGCATCTGCTCGGCCGCTGATCACAAGCCGCGGCGTGCCGCTCGGACGGCCGCGACGGCCTGCGGGTCGCCGGCGAAATCGACGCGCGCGGTGTCGCGGCCCGCGACGAACAACACCAACTCCTGCGG
>NZ_JBAUZA010000116.1:0-1575 GCF_049585075.1 Mycobacterium sp. | reverse complement strand
TCGCAATGTTTGGACCCGTACATTTCTTCGCCCAACCAGTCGTGTCGATGATGGGTTTCGGTATCGCGATCGACTATGGGCTGTTCGTGGTGAGTCGTTTCCGCGAGGAGATCGCCGAGGGGTACGACACCGAGGCCGCGGTGCGCCGCACGATGATGACGGCGGGACGCACGGTGGTGTTCTCCGCCGTCCTGATTGCCGTGTCGGCGGCTTCCCTCTTTTTGTTGCCGCAGGGCTTCGTGAAGTCGCTGACGTACGCGGTGATCATCTCGGTCACCCTGGCCGCGGTGCTGTCGATCACGCTGCTGCCGGCCTGCCTGGCAATCCTGGGCCGCCACGTCGACGCGCTGGGTGTGCGCACCTTGTTCCGCATCCCCTTCCTTGCCAACTGGAAGCCGTCGCGCGTCTACCTGAACTGGCTCGCAGATCGGTTGCAGAAGACCAAGACCCGCGAAGAGGTCGAGGCCGGGTTCTGGGGCAAGCTGGTCAACGTCGTCATGAAACGCCCGCTGGTGTTCGCCATTCCCATCGTCATCGCGATGATCGCGCTGGTCATTCCCCTGCACAATCTTTCTTTCGGCGGCATGAGCGAGAAGTATCTGCCGCCGGACAACTCGGTCCGCTTAGCGCAGGAGAACTTCGACAAACTCTTTCCCGGCTACCGAACCAACCAGTTAACGCTGGTGATCAACAGCGACAAGCACAGCAAGGTCACCGACCAGGAGATCGCTGAAATCCGCAACGATGCGGCATCGATCAACGGTTTCACCGACAAGACCTGGCAGGAGCGTGCCTGCCCGGCGGTCGCGGGCAATCCGTGCGTCGCAGGACCCAATGGGACCACCCACCCCAAGGACGACACGGTGCGAGTGATCCAGAACGGTCTGGCAAAGTCGAACGACGCAGCTAAGAAAATCGCCGAACTGCGATCGATCACGCCACCCAAGGGATTGAACGTGTTGGTCGGTGGCGTTCCCGCGCTCGAGCAGGACAGCATCCACAGCCTGTTCGACAAAGCTCCGCTGATGCTGGTGGTGCTGCTCACCACGACGATGCTGTTGATGTTCCTGGC
The DNA here is from genome assembly GCF_049585075.1 of Mycobacterium sp. Classification (GTDB taxonomy): domain Bacteria; phylum Actinomycetota; class Actinomycetes; order Mycobacteriales; family Mycobacteriaceae; genus Mycobacterium. The sequence goes on along the minus strand of NZ_JBAUZA010000116.1, from coordinate 503 downwards.
GTTCGGATCGGTGGTGCTGCCGATCAAGGCCGCGGTGATGAGCGCGCTGACCCTGGGCTCCACGCTGGGGATTCTGACCTGGATCTTCGTCGACGGTCATTTCTCCAAGCTGCTGAATTTCACGCCGACACCGCTGATGGTCGTGCTCATTGCGTTGGTCATCGCGGTCGGTTTCGGCCTGGCCACCGACTACGAGGTGTTCCTGGTGTCGCGAATGGTGGAAGCCCGGGCGCGCGGCATGTCCACCGCCGAGGCGATCCGGATCGGCACGGCGACCACCGGTCGTCTGATCACCGCCGCCGCGCTGGTGCTCGCCGTGGTCGCCGGGTCGTTCGTGTTCTCCGATCTGGTGATGATGAAATACCTGGCGTTCGGTTTGATGGCGGCCCTGCTGCTGGATGCCACCGTCGTCCGGATGTTCTTGGTGCCGTCGGTGATGAAGCTGCTCGGCGACGACTGCTGGTGGGCACCGATGTGGATGAAGCGCCTGCAGAACCGCTTGG
>NZ_JBAUZA010000115.1:0-12493 GCF_049585075.1 Mycobacterium sp. | reverse complement strand
AGCCGCGGCTATTCACGAAGCGCTTGAACCAGCCTGGCTTCTTCGCAGGCGCGGGAGCCGACTTGGATCCCGCCTCGGCGGGCGGACCGGCCTGGGCAGCTTGCGCTTTTTCGGCTTCGATCTTCTCGTAGGCGGATTCCGAGTCTTTGGTCGTGCCGTATTTGTCATGCAACGAGCTGCGTTTGGCCGCGTCGTCGATCTCGTCGTCGCCAATGGCGGCCATCAGCGAGCGTGGTGAGCGCAGCTTGGTCCACGCGACCGGCGTCGTGGCGCCGCGCTCGGACAACACGGTGACGACCGCTTCGCCGATGCCCAGCGAGGTCAACGCCGAAGCCAGATCGTAGACATCGGTTTTCGGATAGGTGCGTACGGTTTTGGTCAACGCCTTCTGGTCGTCGGGTGTGAAGGCGCGCAGCGCGTGCTGGATCCGCGCTCCCAACTGCGACAGCACCTCGTTGGGTACATCGGTGGGCAACTGGGTGCAGAAGAAAACGCCAACGCCGCGGGAGCGGATCAGCTTGACGGTCTGCTCGACCTGTTCCAGAAACGCCTTCGACGCATCGGTGAACAACAGATGTGCCTCGTCGAAGAAGAACACCAGCTTGGGTTTGTCGACGTCGCCGACCTCCTTGAGGCCCGTGAAGAGGTTCGATAGCACCCACATCAAGAAGGTAGAGAACAGCACTGGGCGGGCGGCCTGGTCGCCGAGTTCTAGCAGCGAAATCATCCCCCGGCCTTTGTCGTCGAGCCGCAACAGATCGTTGGGATCGAGTTCCGGCTCACCGAAAAACGTGTCAGCGCCTTCGGCTTCGAGGTTGACCAGGGCACGCAGGATGACGCCCGCCGTTTGCGCGGAGACGCCGCCCAAATCCTTTAGATCGGCCTTGCCCTGGTCGCTGGTCAGGTGGCTGATCACCGCCCGCAAGTCCGCCAGGTTGTACAGCTCGTAGTTTTTCTGGCCCGCCCAGTGGAAGATCAGGCCGAGCGTCGACTCTTGGGTACTGTTGAGCCCCAACACTTTTGACAGCAAAATGGGCCCGAAGCTGGCGATGGTGGCCCGCACCGGCACACCGATACCCTTGGTGCCCAGCGACAAGAACTCCACGGAGAATGCGCGCGGCTCCAAGTTATCGCCGGTTTCCTTGGCGCGTGCAGTGATCTTGTCACCGCTCTCGCCGGGCTTCGACAGGCCGGACAAGTCGCCCTTGACGTCGGCCATCAGCACCGGCACGCCCGCCGCCGAGAGCTGCTCGGCGATCACCTGAAGCGTCTTGGTTTTCCCGGTGCCGGTCGCACCGGCCACCAAACCGTGGCGGTTGATGGTGGCAAGCGGGATGCGGATTTGCGCGGCGGGGTCGGTCGTGCCGTCGACGACGACCGTGCCCAGCTCCAGGGCCTGGCCCGCGACGGCGTAGCCGGCCGCGATCTGCTTCGCTGGAGCCGCTGGAGTCCCTGCCGATGCGCTGCGCGGTGTCGACTCGGAGCTCATCGTGACGCCTGCCTCTCCCGTAGTGGGTTCGTGGTACCGCCAACGCACGACCTTACTTGCTGGGGTGCCGTCGCGGGGTGGCTGCGGGCCTGGCAGCCAACTTTGCCTAGGGTGAACGCTGTGCGGGACGAACTGGTGTGGATCGACTGTGAAATGACCGGGCTGGATCTGCACTCAGACAAGTTGATCGAAATCGCCGTCCTGGTCACCGACGCAGAGCTGAACGTCCTCGGCGACGGGGTTGACGTGGTGATCCACGCTGACGACGCGGCGTTGTCATCGATGATCGACGTCGTTACTGAAATGCACACTCACTCCGGCCTCATCGAGGAGGTGCGGGCGTCCACCGTGGATGTAGCCATTGCGGAGACGATGGTGCTCGACTACATCCGCGAACATGTCAAACAAGCCAAAACGGCACCGCTGGCTGGCAACTCGATCGCCACCGACCGTGGATTCATCGCCCGTGACATGCCGGCCCTCGACTCGTATCTGCACTACCGGATGATCGATGTGAGCTCGATCAAAGAACTGTGTCGCCGCTGGTATCCGCGCATCTACTACGGCCAGCCGGCTAAGGGACTCGCGCACCGCGCGCTGGCCGACATTCACGAATCCATCCGCGAATTGCAGTACTACCGGCGCACCGCGTTCGTGCCCCCGCCAGGGCCTGCCACCAGCGACATTGCCGCGGTAGCCGTCGAGCTGGGGGGCGAACCGCCCGCGCCGGAGGTAATTGATTCGGCTGCCGAACACCCGAACGGCTAGTATCGACGTCGCTGCCTAATCCGCTTATGGATCTAGCTGGCAGCGATGGTGGCTGTAGTTCAGCTGGTAGAGCACCAGGTTGTGATCCTGGGTGTCGCGGGTTCGAGTCCCGTCAGCCACCCCGAATAAGCCAGAGGGCATTTCAAGCCCTCTCGCTTTCGCCATTGCGGGGCGGGGCGGTTCGCGCGGCCATCCCGGTGCTCAGAGAAAGCGCCGGGGCGGTTCGGGCACTTCGGGCTTGACCCCCGGGAGCCGCGGCCTTTTGAAGAAGCACGCGGCCGTAAAGGGTTTGTCCGCGTCAATCACGAAGTTGACCATCTCCCATGCTTGTTCGCCTAGCGCGTTCGCTTTGCGCATCATTTCATTCAGGGCATCGTCGCCCGTCGAAAAGAACCATTTGTACTCCCACAGCGGCCAATCAGCCTCGGTCATCTCGCCACCCTAAGGCAGCCGCGGGGAAGCCGCGGCGCTTGATCGGCGGATCGCTTCCTGCCTCACGCCTCGGGGCCCGAACCGGCGTCATTCCTTGGCGTTGCCCGCGTGCCACTGATCCCACGGAATGTTCCAGTCGCCAAGACCTTCGGTTCCCGATAGTGGCGGTCCCAGGGTGTTGAGCACTTCCACAATGTCGCCGCGCTTGGTGTGCTCGAAAAACCATTGCGCGTTGCTGGGACTGACATTCAGACAGCCGTGGCTGGTGTTCGTGTGGCCTTGAGCGCCGACCGACCACGGCGCCGAATGCACAAACACACCGCTGTAGGACATCTGGGTGGCGTAATCAACTTCGGTGCGATAGCCGTTGGGTGAGTTCACCGGTACGCCGTAGGTCGACGAGTCCATGATCATGTGCGCGAACCGCTCCCCGAGGATGTAAGTGCCGCTGGCGGTCGGAGTGCTGTCCTTGCCCATCGAGGTCGGCATGGTCTTGACCACCTCACCGTTGACCCGCACCGTCACCATCTTGGTGTCGTCATCGGCGGTGGCGATGACCTCGTCACCGATGGTGAAGTGGGTGTGCAGGTTGTCCTCGCCGAAAACCCCGTCGCCCAGGTCGACGCCGTAGGTGTTGGCCGCGACGTTCACGGTGGTGCCTGGCTTCCAGAAATGCTCAGGGCGCCAACGCACTTCACGGTTGTTCAGCCAGTAGAACGCCCCCTCGACCGGCGGATCTGTGGTCACCACGATGGCCTTCTCGGCCGCAGCGCGGTTCGCGATGTTCTCGTCGAACCGGATCGCCAGCGGCTCGCCGACGCCGACCACCTCGCCGTCGTGCGGCATGGCATATGGCATCGCCAGGTTCTGCGGTGACTGAGTCTGAAACGCAATCTGGCGGGTGGCCACGCCGCCCAACCCACGCGCTTTGGCGGTCAGCGTGTAGCTCCTGTTGTAGCCCAGCGGCTCGGTGGTGGACCAGCGCACACCGTCGGGGCTGAGCTGCCCGCCCAGCGAGCGCCCGTTCTCGTTGACAATCTCGACGGAGGCCAGCACGCCGTCCTCGGCGGTCACCGTTACCGGGCTGTCCACCGCGACGCCCACGGCGCCATCAGTCACCGATGCGCTGACCTTGGGGACGAGCAGGTCACCGAAGGGCGTGGCCTTGTCCATGATGGCTTTCGGCGGCGGGGCTCCACGGCCGCCGGCGCAGGCTCCCGCGCCGAAAACGGCAAGCGGGACCATCAGCGCGGCCAGCCATTGGCGGCACCAGCGCTGACGTGTCACCACGCGACGACCTGCCACGTACGTTGATCCCCCTTGCGACCCGCAACCCTCTGTTACTGGCGAGTATTCTAGGGGGTGGACGACTGTTAACTGTGACCAGCGGTCAATCTTGGGCTTGGCGATTTCGCCCGCCGACGCGATGGCTGTTATTGTCGCAAACGCAGTCCAGCAGGATCCACGCGCCGTTAGCTCAGTTGGTAGAGCAGCTGACTCTTAATCAGCGGGTCCGGGGTTCGAAACCCTGACGGCGCACCAACCAATCCCAGTTCCGGAGACGCACCGGCTCCGTGGGGCCGCTTAGCAATTGGCCGAACCGGACCGTCGCGGCTTCACATGCGCAACCATCGCCTCCACTTGCTTGCGGTCGAGCACTGTCGTCGTCCCGTCGGGTAGGCCAAGGACCCGATCCACCGCGATGCCATGGAGCTTGAGGCGCCGCACGGAATCATCGATCGCCTTGCGTCGCGATCTCGCATCGGGCGAATTGAGCACTTTGACGAGGTTCGTCTGCATGCTGGCGGCGAATCCCTGAATCATGTCACCGACTCCTTCGGGATCGAAGGTGTCGAAGACCCCCTCGCGTACTCCCTCGGTGATGACTTCAGTGAGAACGGGCCGGAACAGGTCCTCCCAGATGGTGACGATTCTTTGGAACAGCGGCTGGTTTTCAGGCTTCAGCATTGATGTCATTGCGCCGATCTGTTCGGGAGCACCCATGGCCATCTTGACCCGGTAACTCGCTGCCAATCCGGCATTGAGCCGTTCGAGCGCGTTCTTGCCGGGCTGGGCGAAGACGGGACGCAAGGCCTCGAAAGCTTGCATGGCACTGCGCTGAGCAAGCGCGGCTACCAGTGCCTCTTTAGACGGAAAGTAGTGGTAGAAGGCGCCTTTCGACGTACCTGCGACCGCGAGCAGATCGTTGAGGCTGACGTTCTCGTAACCCCGTTCGAGGAACAACGCCAGTGCCCGGTCGAGCACCTCGGCCTGCCGGACATCCTTGGGTTTGACGACACGTGTCATGGCAGACGTCGTTCAGTCGGACTTTTTCACCCAGCCCACATACGCCAGATATAGACCGCACAGTGCGATCAGGCCGAAACCAATTCGCACGGCGACCAAAGCAGGACCCGATGTTTCGGTGGCAGATTTGGCTGCGTCGACGACCGGCTTCGGCATAGCGAGCAACGCGACACCTCGCAGCAGTAAGAACCAGCCGAACAGCGAGATGATCACGGCGGCGGCGCTGCGCCAATATTGGTGGAACGCGACCACCAACAGACCAGAGAAGAACAGCACCGCGCCTACCGCCCACGGCCACATCGGATCTTTCGAAAAGCTTGCCAACTGGTTCCCGATGCTTCCGGCTCGGATCGCGACAATGGCGGGGACCACCGCGATAAACGGTCCGAGCACGCGGGCGAATGAGCGAGTGCGCTGCGGTTGATCGATCGCCGTGACGGGTGCGCGCATGGTAGGGCTCCTTGACGCGTGGCGGCGGAGGGCCGTCCATCCACCTCTATAGACCACTGGTCTATAGATTAGACCACCGGTCTATCGAGGACAACGGGCGGCAGATTACCGGTTGCGGAACCTGCGGATCGCCAGCGCAACGGTCAACGCGGCGATCCCAGCCAACGAAACCGCTACTGCAGGCTTCTTCACGAACCCGATCACCCGGGCTTTGGCGTCGTCGGCCAGTCGGCGGGGGTTGGCCCGCACCGCCAGTGAGTCCACGGTCGACGCGAGCTGGTCGCGAGCCTGGTCGATCTCCTGCTTGATGGTGTCAGGATCCCGCTCCGCCACTCTCGTCCTCCCTGTCGTCGGCGCACCGAGGCCGGGCTCGGTCTAGGTTGGTGCCTGCCGACCTACCCTAGATCAGCCGGCGCCGATCCCAATGTGCCGGTGAACAGAAAGGCACCTTCCTTGACCGACACCGCACGCCTCGCGCCGGGCGACAAAGCGCCCGCCTTCACCCTGCCTGACGCCGATGGGAAGAAGGTGTCGCTGGCCGACTACAAGGGCCGCCGGGTCATCGTCTACTTCTACCCGGCGGCATCAACCCCCGGCTGCACCAAACAGGCCTGCGCCTTTCGCGACAGCCTGGCCGAGCTCAACGGCGCCGGCCTCGACGTCGTCGGCATCTCCCCCGACACGCCGGAAAAGCTGGCCAAATTTCGTGACGCTGAAGGCCTGACGTTTCCGCTGCTGTCCGATCCCGACCGCAAGGTGCTGACGGCCTGGGGCGCCTACGGCGAAAAGCAAATGTACGGCAGGACCGTGCAGGGGGTGATCCGTTCCACTTTTGTGGTCGACGAGAAGGGCAAGATCGCCGTCGCGCAGTACAACGTCAAGGCCGCACATACGACATCAAAGATCAAGCAAATTCTCGGCCAAGTCGGGAACTAGCAAGGACACGCACCTGCCGCACCCCGACCCACAACCGGGGATCGAATTCGCTTATGCACCAAATGAACTCAGAGATCACGCCCTGGTCCGCCGCGCCTCCGGAAATTTGGGCTTCTCGTCTTCGAAGCATGCGAAGAGCTCCCATTCGCCCGGCAGGCCCTTGAGACTGTGCGTACCGCGGGGCTGAAACACAAAACCAGCGTTGCCCGCTAGTGCTCGCGTCGTCGTCGACACCAGAATCTCGTCGGCTGCCGCCGCGCTGAGGATCCGCGCCGCTTCATGTACGGCGACGCCGCGCACGTCACTCCCGACTACTTCCACTTCTCCGACATGGACGGACGCCCGGATCTGCAGACCCTCTCGTGCAGCCGCCCGGGCCACCGCTGCCGCGCAGCGCACGGCGGCGGCTGGCCCATCGAAGGTCGCAAGTAGGCCGTCTCCGGTCGTGTTGACCTCGTGGCCATGGTGGCGTTCCAACGCGACCCGCGTCGCCTCGTAGTGTGCGGAGAGCACATCTCGCCAGGCGACGTCTCCGAGTCGTTTTGCCATCACCGTAGAGTCAACGAGATCGGTGAACAGCAGTGTGACCAGCGCCCGGTTGCGTATGCCGAAATGACGGAATCCCGCGAAGGCCCGCAACCCGGACCACTCGATCTGGACGCATGGCTCATCCCCGACGGTGTATCCGTCATGACCGGGCGGGATCTCAAATACGTCGTCCGGTCCAAACTGAAGCGTGGTGCCGTCGCGCATCACGATTTCGAATCGGCCGGACAACACGATGCCCACGTGGCGAGCCTCGCACCACTCTCCGCCAACATGTGGACGCACGTCGCTGGACCATCGCCAGCCTGGCTGCGTCACGATCCGTCCTATGGTCAGATCACCGACGTCGACCTGCTGGACCTTGATCCCTGGGAACTCGAGTGTCTCGTCCGGGCTCATCAGGCTCTTAGCTCGGACCTCGCCCATGCAGGCATTTTGATGCATGGCCGCGCAGACGGTCAATCACCACGCTCAAGGCGACCGGTCTAGGCCAAATTCGCCAGCAGCAGCGCCTCGGCAGTCGCGGCGCGTTCCAGCACACCGAGGTGCAGGCTCTCGTTGACGCTGTGCGCTTGCGTCGCTGGGTCCTCCACGCCGGTTACCAGGATGGCCGCCCGCGGGAACGCGGCCGCGAACTCGGCGATGAACGGGATCGACCCGCCCATCCCCATCTCGACAGGCTCTGTTCCCCAGGCTTGCCGGAACGCCGCGCGCGCGGCGTCATAGACAGGGCCGCTGGCGTCGATGGCGTAGGGCTGGCCGATGTCGCCGGGCGTCACCGTCACGTGTGCACCCCAAGGGGCGTGCTGTTCGAGATGACCGCGCAACGCGTCCAGGTGCGCAGCTGCGTCACCGCCCGGAGCTACACGCATGCTGACCTTGGCGCGAGCACGCGGAATCAGCGTGTTCGATGATGCGGCAATGGATGTGGTGTCGATGCCGATCACGGTGATCGCCGACTTGGCCCACAGTCGCTGCGGTACCGACCCGGAACCGATTTCGGATACGCCGTCCAGCAAGCCCGACTCCGCACGCACTCGCTCGGCAGGGTAATCCACTGCGGCGGCGGTGCTTTCGTGCAGGCCGGCCACTGCGACGTTGCCGTCGTCGTCGTGCAGGCTGGCCAACAGGCGAACCAGTACAGATAGCGCATCAGGAACCACGCCACCCCACAGGCCGGAGTGCAGGCCGTGGTCGAGGGTGGCGACCTCGACCACGCAGTCGGCCAGCCCGCGCAGCGACACCGTCAGCGCAGGGACATCGGTGCTCCAGTTGTCCGAATCAGCGATGACAATCACGTCGGCAGCCAACGTGTCACGATGCGCAGCCAGCAGACGGCCCAGCGAGGGAGAACCGGACTCCTCCTCACCCTCGACGAACACCGTCACCCCCACCGGAGGTTGGCCGCCGTGCGCCCGGAAAGCCGCCAAATGCGTTGCAATACCGGCTTTGTCGTCGGCGCTGCCGCGTCCGTAAAGTCGCCCGTCGCGTTCGGTCGGCTCGAACGGCGGTGACGTCCACTGTGCGGGATCGCCTTCGGGTTGCACGTCATGGTGGGCGTACAGCAGCACCGTCGGCGCTCCGGGCGGCGCCGAATGCCGGGCGATGACGGCGGGTGCACCGCCCTCGCTGACGATCTGTACATCGTCAAAACCAGCCTGCGACAACAGGTCCGCCGTGGCTTGGGCGCTGCGGTCCACCTGGTCACGACGAGCCGGATCGGCCCCGACCGATTCGATGCGTATGAGTGCCTCCAGATCACGGCGCACCGACGGCAGTACCTCGCGGACGCGTTCGACGAGATCGCTCATGATCTCGAGGCTATTCGGTTTCCAGGATGGCAACCGCGGCGGCGGTATCCCCTTCGTGGGTCAGCGACACATGGATCGTCACGTCTGCCAAATGCTTGGCGATGGCGCCGGTCAGCCGGACCCGTGGTCGTCCCCACATGTCGGTCACCACCTCGATGTCGCGGTGGATGTCTTCGCGAAGCACGGGCCGCTGGGAGAACCGCGACCCGGACCAAGCCTTGATCACCGCTTCCTTGGCCGCCCAGCGCGCTGCCAGGTGCCGTGCCGCCGACGAGCTCTTATCGGAGGCGTCGCGCCGTTCACCCGGGGTGAACGTTTCGGCGAAGACGGTTCCGGGTTGGTCGACCTGCTCGGCGAACTCAGTGATGGAGACAAGGTCGATCCCCACTCCGACAATGCTCATGGGTTGCGAACCTATCGGACGGTCACCGACGGTAAACGTCCCCGTCGCCCAACCGCGCTTCCGCATCGAGCAACATCGCCGCTTCCTGCCGTTTCTCTGACACCTCGTGGTCAAAACGACGGTCCGCGGGCCGCTCGTACATCGGACGACCGCCGGCTATCGCCGAGGCCAGCCTGCGCTGCCCGGCCAGCAGCCGGGCATCGGCCCGTCGCTGGTAGTCGGCACGCTGCTCGGTGTCCAGTGCGGCCAGGAAGGCCTGCGGGTGCACCAGTGCGACCAAGCCGGACACATGGCCGAACCCGAGGCTGGTCACCAGCCCGGCCTTCAGCGGGATCTTGCCGTCCAACCGCAACGTGTCGCGTATCCAGACGAAGTGTGCAGAGCCGGCGAGTTCTTCGTCGACGCAATCCAGGCTGCGGTTCGGCGGGATCACCCCGTCGCGCAAGATCTGGCACAGCCCCATCATCTGGAAGACCGCCGCGCCGCCCTTGGCGTGGCCGGTGAGGCTCTTCTGCGACACGATGAAAAGCGGTGCACCGGGCGAGCGGCCGAGCGAATCGGCCAGCCGCTCATGCAGTTCGGTCTCGTTGGGGTCGTTGGCCAACGTCGAGGTGTCGTGTTTGGAGATCACCGCGACGTCGTCGGCCTCGACACCCAACTTGGCCAGCGAGCGGGCCAACGGAGAACCTTTCCCGCCACGGCCGGCGCCAAGCGCACCGAGGCCCGGAGCCGGGATCGAGGTGTGCACACCGTCGCCGAACGACTGCGCGTAGGCCACCACAGCCAACACCGGCAATCCCATCTTGACTGCGAGGTCCCCGCGGGCCAGCAAGATGGTGCCGCCGCCCTGGGCTTCGAGGAAGCCCAACCGGCGCCGGTCGTTGGGCCGGGAGAACTTCGAGTCCGCGATGCCCCTGTCGCGCATCATTTTGGTGTCGGCGGTCGCGGCCATATCACCGAAACCGATGATCGCTTCCAGCGTCAGGTCGTCGAATCCGCCTGTGACCACCAACTCGGCCTTGCCGAGGCGGATCTTGTCGACGCCCTCCTCGACTGAGACCGCTGCAGTCGCGCATGCACCGACCGGGTGGATCATCGCGCCGTAGCTTCCTACGTAGCTCTGAATGACGTGTGCGGCAACGACGTTGGGCAGAACTTCCTGCAGGATGTCGTTGGGCTTGCTACGACCCAGCAGGTTGCCGTGGTACATCGTCTGCATCGACGTCATCCCGCCCATGCCGGTGCCCTGGGTGCTGGCCACCAGTCCCGGGTGCACCCAGCGCATCAGCTCGGTCGGGGTGAAACCCGATGACAGGAATGCGTCGACCGTCGCGACAATGTTCCACAGCGCCACCCGGTCGATTGAGGTGGCCATGTCCTGACTGATGCCGAACACGGTCGGGTCGAACCCGGTTGGGATCTGCGCGCCGACGGTCCGCGACAGCTTCGTCTTGCGTGGAACGCGAATCTCGGTGCCCGCCTTGCGGGTAACCTGCCAGTCGGAGGAATCGGGCACCGGCCGGATCACGGTGTGCTCGGGGTCGAACTGCGCGAACCCGCGCGCGTCGGCCTCCGAGGAGACGACGAACGTGAAGTCCTTGTCCAGGAACACGCTCACCAGAACCGGCGAGGCGTGATCGGGGTCGATCGCGCCGTCGTCGACGAACTCACGGATCCCGACACGCTCCACCACGGCGTCGTGGTAGCGCTCGACCAGCTCGGCCTCGTCGACCAGATCCCCGGATTCGATGTCATACCAACCGGGTTGGGGGTCGTCTTCCCATTTGATCAGCCCGGTGGTCCAGGCCAACTCGAGCACACCGGCGGCCGACAGTTCGTTGTCGACCTCCATCTCGAAGCGAGTGCGCGATGAACCGTACGGGCCGAGTTCGGCGCCGCCGACGATGACCACCAAATCGGAGGGATCGACATCGAGGTCGTCAAATTCCGGCGGCGGGGCCGAGGTGTAGCCACGCGGCGGCGACGGCAGCGCGGCGATCGTGCCGTCCACGTCGGCGTCCTCGTCGCCGGCCCGGTCTTCGGCGGCGGTCGCCGCCTGATCCTCGCGTGCCTTGGCGGCCAGTTCAGCCATGTCCAGCTCGACGTCGCCGAGGCCGCCGGTCAGGTCCACCTTCATCGGCGCGTAGGCGGCGGCCGCCTTGGACTCGACGTCGCAGAGGGCGAGCAGCATGCCGGCCATTTCATCAGTGGAATACGTTGTGACACCGGCCTCTTCGACGGCTGCGACGATCGCGTCGTTGTGACCCATTAGCCCAGTGCCGCGGGTCCAGCCGATCAGCGCGTGTGCAAGGCTGACGCGCTGCGCCCACGACGACTCGGCCTGCCATCGGGTCACCACGGCGTCCAGCGCCGACTTGGCTTCACCGTAGGCGCCGTCGCCGCCGAACATCCCACGGTTGGGCGAACCGGGCAACACCACGTGTAGCCGCGAGGCGATGTCGCGCTCGGCGCCGATTCTGGACAAGCCGCCGATTAGCCGCTGCACCGCCCACAGCAACACCTTCATTTCCATCTCCGAGCGCGAACCGGCCTCGGTCAGGTCGCCTGCAACACGGGGTGCCGCGAACGGGAACAGCAGTGTCGGGGTCTGGGCGTCTTTGATGTGAATGGATTGCGGGCCAAGGCTTTCGGTCTGCTCCGTACCGACCCATTCGGCCAGCGCGTCGATGTCGGAGTAGGACGCCATGTTGGCCGCCACCACCCACAGGGCCGCGCCGTAGCGGGCGTGATCGCGGTACAACGCCCGGTAGAAGCCCAGCCGTTCTTCGTCGAGCTTGGATGTCGTCGCGATGACGGTGGCACCGCCGTCGAGCAGCCGTGCGACCACCGACGCCGCGATCGAGCCTTTGGACGCTCCGGTCACTACCGCGACTTCGTCGCTGTAGCGGCCGTTGTCCGGGTTCTCCGCGCCCGCAGCGATCCGGCCGTACAGCGAGGCGTGGATCTGGCGCCCGGCCGCAAGTGCCTTGCCCTGCCACCAGGTCGCCTGCGTCGCCACGACGTGGCCGGCGCCCTCAAACCGCTCGGACAGCCGGGCCCAGTCGGCGTTGGCCTCGTCGTCGTCGATCAGCCACAGCTTGACCAGGTCTTCGCGGGCACTGGCCCAACGGTCGTCGAACACCACGGCCTTCTTGCCGTCAAAGACCGGTGCCACTAGACGTGGCCAGTCCGCGCCCAATTCGGAGGTGACCAGGTCGATCAGGTCGGCGTCGGTCGCAGCCGGGGGCACCGTGACCGGGTCGTCCAACCCCAGCTGGCCGAGCACCAGGCGGGCTGCCGATGCGAGCACACCGTCGCGGCCGGTGATCTGCTCGGTGAACTCGCCCAGCG
>NZ_JBAUZA010000114.1:0-26720 GCF_049585075.1 Mycobacterium sp. | reverse complement strand
CCGGGAGCACCGCCGGCACCGGCGCCACCGCCGCCGCCACCTGGACAGCCCGCCGGTGGCAATGGCCCGGCGCCGGCTCCGAGCCCGGTATCGACCTGACAGCGCGGTAGTTCATCGCACGCTTGGCCGGCGACACCAAGGAGGTCCGGATGGACGTGATGGCAGCTACCGAAATCCTCGCCCGTTCAACAACACTGACCAGCGTCGGCGTCATTGGTTACATCATCATCGGCGGCCTGGCCGGCTGGATCGGCAGCAAAATCGTCAAAGGCGGCGGTTCCGGCATCTTGATGGACATCGTGATCGGCGTCGTCGGCGCGTTAATCGGCGGCTTCCTGCTGAGCTTCGCCTTCCAAACTGAAACCTGGGGCTGGGTCCTCACGTTCTTTACCGCCCTGCTCGGCTCGGTGATCCTGCTCTGGCTGCTGGGGCTGGTCCGCAAGTCCTGATTGTGCTAAATCGTTGCAGCCGTGCCGATTAGCGGCATGCTGTAGTGATGACCCAAGCAACGATGAACGCCTGGCGGGTGCGTCGGCCCGGTCCGATGAACACCGATCCGCTGGAAAAGGTCAGCGCGCAGGTGCCCCGCCCCGAGCCGGACGAGCTGCTAGTCGCTGTGCGCGCCTGCGGGGTGTGCCGCACGGACCTGCATGTCACCGAGGGCGACCTTCCGGTGCATCGGCGAAACGTGACGCCCGGACACGAAGTGGTAGGGGAGGTCATAGAAGTGGGCTCGGCGGTTGGCGCCGGGGCCGGCGACCAGTTCGGTGTCGGTGACCGGGTCGGGATTGCCTGGCTGCGACACACCTGCGGGGTCTGCAAGTACTGTCAGCGAGGCGACGAGAACCTGTGCCCGAATTCCCGCTACACGGGTTGGGACGCCGACGGCGGCTATGCCGAATTCGCCACGGTTCCTGCGGCTTTCGCCCACCATCTGCCGAGCGGCTACAGCGACAGCGAACTTGCGCCGCTGCTGTGCGCCGGCATCATCGGCTACCGGTCGCTGCTGCGCGCCGCGCTCCCGCCCGGCGGGAGGCTCGGCCTGTACGGCTTCGGTGGCAGCGCCCATATCACCGCGCAGGTCGCGTTGGCCCAGGGCGCCGAAGTGCACGTGATGACCCGCGGGGCCGAGGCCCAAGCGCTGGCGCTCGAGTTGGGCGCCGCGTCGGCCCAAGGCGCCGCCGACCAGCCACCGGTGGGGCTGGATGCCGCGATCCTGTTCGCCCCGGTGGGTGATCTGGTGCTGCCCGCGCTGGAGGCGCTCGACCGCGGCGGAACCTTGGCGATCGCGGGAATCCACCTGAGCGATATTCCGGTACTCAACTACCAGCGCCACCTGTTTCAAGAGCGCCAGGTGCGCTCGGTAACGTCGAACACCCGTGCCGATGCACGAGCATTCCTCGACTTCGCCGCCAACCATCACATCAAGGTGACCACACCGGAATACCCACTGGCTCAAGCTGATCGAGCGCTCTCTGATCTAAGCGGCGGGCGTATCGCCGGTGCCGCCGTGCTGCTGGTTTAGCACCGATCAGCTGGACAGGTGCCACGCCAGGGCGGCAGCCAGCGCACCCAACCCATTGACCGACCAATGCAGCGCGATCGGCGCGATCAGGCTGCCGCTGCGCCTGCGCAGCCAGCTGAAGACGAACCCGGCCGCCGCTGTCGCGATCACCGCCAACGTCACGCCGGCCAGCATCCCCACGGCACCGCCGCCGAGCAGCCGAGTGAAGCCGACGTTGCTGCTTGTCAACCCCAACGATGTCGCGATGTGCCAAAGGCCGAACAGCAGCGAACCTGCCACCACGACACCACGAAACCCCCATGCCCGGTTCAACGCACCGTGCAGCACACCGCGGAAAACCAGCTCCTCGGGAATCACGGTTTGCAACGGAATGATGAGCATCGAGGCAATCAGTGCGCCCGAGAGCGTCGCGTACCGGTTGTTCATGAACATCGGCCGGGTCTGCGGCAGCAGCACCCCGACCGCGATCACCGTCACCACCAGCGCCGTCGCAGCCAGCGCGTAGGCGGCACCGGATTTCCAGTCGTCACGACCCAGGCCCAGCTCTGCCCAGCCCAGGCCGTTGAACCGCAACAACGCGACCAGGCCGACCGCCGCGACCGGGACTGTCGCGACGCCCGCTGCCGGCGTGGTGAAGTGTGCGATCAGGTTCGCCAGCACCAGCACGACCACGACCAGCGCGACGTCGACGTAGATGCGGAACTGGTGTAGCGCCGAGAGCTGCGACAACAGCGGGTGCGGCTCCGCGGCGCTCTCGTGACCAGTCACCTCACCAGGTTACTTGCTCGCCCGCCAGGACCACCCGCTGATCTGGGGGTCGTCCTCGCCGTGCTCGCGGGTGTAGCGCCGCGCGGACAACCGGGCATCGACCATCCGCTGTCGAAGCACGGCGGCTTGGTTGGCCAGCCCGTCCACCCGGTCGATGACGTCCATGACCAGGTGGAAGCGGTCCAGGTCGTTGAGCATGACCATGTCGAACGGCGTCGTCGTGGTCCCGCGTTCCTTGAACCCACGCACATGCATGTGGTGGTGGTTGGCGCGCCGATACGTCAGCCGGTGGATCAGCCACGGATAACCGTGATACGCAAAGATAACCGGCTTGTCGACAGTGAACAGGGCGTCAAACTCGTTGTCCGGCAAGCCATGCGGATGCTCGGAGTCCGGCAGCAGGCGCATCAGGTCGACGACGTTGACCACCCGCACCGCCAGGTTGGGCAGTTCGCGCCGCAAGATGTCGGCGGCGGCCAACGTCTCCTGTGTCGGGATGTCGCCGGCGCAGGCCAACACCACCTCGGGTTCGGCCGTTGCGGTGCTGGCCCACTGCCAGATGCCCAGGCCGCGGGTGCAGTGGTCGATAGCCGAGTCCATGTCGAGATAGGCCAGTGCCGGCTGCTTTCCGGCGACGATGACGTTGACGTAGTCGCGGCTGCGCAGGCAGTGGTCGGCCACCGATAGCAGGGTGTTGCCGTCCGGCGGCAGATACACCCGTGTGATCTCGGCACGCTTGTTGGCGACGAGGTCGATGAACCCGGGGTCCTGATGCGAGGCGCCGTTGTGGTCTTGACGCCAAACGTGGCTACTCAGAAGATAATTCAGCGATGCGATCGGCTGGCGCCAGGGCAGTTCGCGGCTGGTGGCCAACCACTTCGCATGCTGGTTGAGCATGGAGTCGACGATGTGCACGAATGCCTCGTAGCAGTTGAACAGGCCATGCCGTCCAGTCAGCAGATACCCCTCCAGCCAGCCTTGGCAGAGGTGCTCGGAAAGCACCTCCATCACCCGGCCGGTCGGTGAGAGGTGGTCATCGTCGGGCGTCGTTTCCGACAGCCACACCTTGCCGGTCGACTCGAAGACCGCGTCCAGACGGTTCGACGCGGTCTCGTCGGGGCCCATCAGCCGGAACCGGTCGCCGTTGCGCGCGATCACGTCCCGCAGGAAGGTGCCCAGCACCCGGGTGGCCTCGTGGGTCTTCGTTGCCGGCTGCGAAACCTCGACCTCGTAGTCGCGGAAGTCGGGCAAGTCCAGGTCATGTAGCAGCAGGCCGCCGTTGGCGTGTGGGTTGGCGCTCATCCGACGATCGCCGCGGGGCGCCAGTGCCCGCAGCTCGCCGCGCAGCGTGCCGGCCTCGTCGAATAGCTCCTCGGGCTGATAACTGCGCAGCCACTCCTGCAGCTGTGCGCGGTGGGTGGGGTTATCCCGGGTTTCGGCGAGGGGGACCTGATGTGCTCGCCAGGTGCCCTCGACCTGCTTGCCGTCCACCACTTGCGGTCCGGTCCAGCCCTTGGGGGTGCGCAACACGATCATCGGCCACACCGGCCGTTCGGTTTTGCCATCGCTGCGGGCATCCCGCTGAATTGTGGCGATGCCGTCGAAAGCGTCGTCGAGCGCCGCGGCGAGTTGCTGGTGCACGTCGGCGGGGTCGTCTCCGGCGACGGTGATGGGCCGGTAGCCGTAGCCGCGCAGCAACGACTCCAGCTCCTCGGGCGGGATGCGAGACAGCACAGTCGGGTTGGCGATCTTGTAGCCGTTGAGATGAAGAATGGGCAGCACCGCGCCGTCGCTGACCGGGTTGAGGAACTTGTTGGAATGCCAGCTGGCGGCCAGCGGCCCGGTTTCGGCCTCGCCGTCGCCGACGACGCAAGCGACCACCAGGTCGGGATTGTCGAACGCCGCGCCGTAGGCATGCACCAGCGCGTATCCGAGCTCGCCGCCCTCGTGGATGGAGCCCGGGGTCTGAGCCGCTACGTGGCTGGGGATGCCACCGGGAAAGGAGAACTGCCGAAACAGCTTTCGCAGTCCATCGGTGTCTTGTTCGATACCGGTGTAGACCTCGCTGTAGGTGCCTTCCAGGTAGGCATTGGCGACCAGCCCTGGGCCGCCGTGACCGGGTCCGGTGATGAAGATGACGTTGGCGTCGCGGTCGCGGATGACGCGGTTCAGGTGTGTATAGACCAGATTGAGCCCAGGGGTGGTGCCCCAATGGCCCAGCAGCCGCGGTTTGACGTGCTCGGGGGCCAGCGGCTCGTGCAGCAGGGGGTTGTCCAACAGATAGATCTGGCCGACCGACAGGTAGTTGGCCGCGCGCCAATAGGCGTGAATGCCGGCAAGTTCGTCATCGGAAAGCTTCGCGGACGTGACGGTTTGTGAGCTCATCCGCTCGATTGTCCGCAAGCCCGGTGAATAGCGCACCAAGCCGAGGTAGGGCAGGGCTACCGGGCGAATTGCTCGACAAGGACCACTTGCAGTTCTCCGACGAGGAAGCCGAGTACGGCGCCGACCGTGATCATCAGCATCTCGTCGTCTTTGAAGACCGGTCGGAGGATGGCTTCGTACTGATCAGGGGTCAGCTTATTCATCTTGTCGACGATGAGGTTCTCGATGTCGAGTGTCTTGGCTGTGTAGTCCTTGGCTTCCTGCATCGTCTCCGGCAGACGCTCGAGGAGCATCTGCACGATAGCGTCTTTCGCCTGGCGGTAGCGCTTGGTGCCGATCGCAAGCGTGATCAGTGGTTGCGCAACGCCGGCTTGCGCGTCGAGTGCGCCTGAGACCTCTTTTTCGATGGCTGCGAAGAGCCGTTCGGAGGTGGGGCCATGCAGAATCGCGTCGAGAAGCACGTCGGCGGAAAACAGGTCGTTTGCCAAGATGCGGGCGTAGTCGCGGGTCACGTTTTCCCGCTGCGCGTGCAGCACGCCGTGGATCGGAATGAAGCCAAACAGCCTCTTCGGCTCGCGGGGGATGAAGATCAGGTTGAGCGCCAGCCAGTCGCTGGCGAAACCGGTGACGAAGCCGAAACCCGGCATGATCCAAGGGTTGTGCAGCAGACCCCACGCAACCATCTGCACCAGACCGATCGCGAAGCCGAAGTAGATGCCGCTGCGGCGAATGAACTTCATCGCCGCCCCGCCCATACCTTTCATCAACGCGTTGAGCTGGGTCTTGTTTTTTACCAGGGTGGTCACCGCGAGGTATTGCAGGTCAACGAACCGCGGCAAATCGGTCTTCATTTCGGTAAGGAGGTTGTCGACGACTCCGGGGGCGGTGGCGTGCACACGCGCTAGCACAGCGTTGCGACCGGCGGCCGGGATCGAGTCCCACAGCCCGGGGCGCACCTGCTCGGCTAGGTCGCGAGCCATTTCGTCGACGGTTCGGGTCAGCGGCTCGCGGAGCTCCTCGACAGCCTGCTTGGCATCGATCTTGTCCAGGATCTCCGCGGGTTGCAGCAGCTTGTCGGTAAGCATCTGGATGGTCAGGGCCGCGGTTTTGCCGGCGCGGCGCGGAACCACGCCCTGCCAACCGATCGGCCCGATACCGACAAACTCGATCGGCCGGTAAAGCATCTGCAGCGCAACGAGTTTCGTTGTGTATCCGACGAACGCGGCTATCAGTGGCATCGATAGGTAGATGAACCAGTTCAGCTTGACGTCGGCGGTGATGCCGCCCCAGCTGTGCGCCCAAGCGACTACCGAGAGCGTCACTCGGGTTCCCGCGGCCCGCCCGCCGCGGCCCACAGTTCCAGACCAAGCCCAGACAACCGCAGCGTGTATTTCTCGATGCGCGCCGGGATCGGGCCGCGGCTGGCGGTCTTGATGGCTTGAAGCACGGCGGTGTCGGCGGCAAGGATCTCGTACTCGTCCTTCATGGATGAGTCCTCGGGGCCGGACTCGACCAGCCCGAGCGACAGTAGATGACTGACGTACATCGGGGTCAATTGCGGGAGCGCAAGGTTAGCGGTTTTTCCGATCAGGGACATGTTTTCCAGCACCACCTCAATCCCCAGTCCCGCGCGTGTACGGGCGTACACGTTCAGCAGCGGGGACGCGGCGCCGTCGGACAGCGCGCTGATGATGCGCGCCTCGTCGGGCACGATCTGGTCGAGGATTTTGTGGAACAGCTCTTGGCGGCTCGACGCGGTGTTCTGCCCGACCGCGCGATCGAGCAAGCCGTGCATCTTGACGTCAAGTCTCTCGGCGTTGTCGTCGGAGCGCTCCTGGATCTCGCCGTCGGCCTGGGGCAGCGCCGGCGCCTCCGCGGTCGATACATGCATCCCCGACCGGATGAGTCCGAAGACCTGGCGCTCGCCCCAACTTGCGGCTTTGATGTAGGCGCGCACCGTCTGCTCCGCGAGATCGACCAGGCCGGCGGGATCGAACAGGGACGCCATGGGCTGAACCGTAGCGAACCGCCCCCGTCCTTATTGGCGGATTGAGCGGCGCATCGGCCGCCAAACCCGCGCACTACGCTGGCGTCGTGCCCAACACGGTCAGGCTCGATGGCGGCGACCCGCTGCACTCGGCTACGCCGAGTTTGCGATCGCCGCGCTTGCTGGCGTCGCTGCGGGTGCTCGACTTGTCCGGCGACGACGGAGACGCGGTCACACGACTGCTGGCGGACTTGGGCGCCGACGTGTTGAAGGTGGAACCGCCGGGCGGCAGCCCGTCGCGGGCCCGGCCGCCGACGCTGCGCGGCGCCAGCTTGCGCTTCGCCCTGCACAACGCCAACAAGCGCAGCACGATACTAGATCCGTCCGACCCGGACGACCGAACCCGATTGGTCGAACTTGCAGGCAGCGCCGACATCGTCGTCGACAGCGGCAATCCCGGTCAGGCCGCCGCGTACGGAACCTCGTGCGCCGACTTGGCCGACCGCTATCAGCAGCTGGTGGCATTGTCGATCACCGACTTCGGCGAGTGCGGACCGCGATCATCTTGGCGGGCAACCGATCCGGTGCTCTACGCCCTCTCGGGTGCCCTGGCACGCTCGGGACCCGCCAGCGGCCCGCCCGTGCTACCGCCGGACGGTATCGCGTCGGCCACCGCCGCGGTGCAGGCCGCCTGGGCTGCCCTGGCCGCGTACTACAACAGATTGCGTTGTGGCACAGGGGATTACATCGACTTCGCCCGTTTCGACGCTGTTGTGATGGCGCTCGACCCGGCGTTCGGCGCACACGGGCAGGCCGCCGCGGGTATTCGCCGACCCGATCGGTGGCGCGGACGTCCGAGAAACCAGGACGCCTACCCGATCTACCCCTGTAAGGACGGCTTCGTACGGATCTGCGTGATGTCGCCGCGACAGTGGCACGGGTTGCGCCGCTGGTTGGGGGAGCCCGAGGAATTCCAAGATCCCCGCTACGACGTGATCGCCGCGCGCTTCGCCGCTTGGCCACAGATCGGCGGGCTGGTCCAGCAGTTGTTCGCCGACCAAACCATGCAGGCGTTGGTATCCGCCGGGCAGGCGCACGGTGTGCCGATTGCCGCCGTGCTGTCCCCGGCACAAATCTTGTCGTCCGATCACTTCCAGGCAGTGGGTGCGATTGCCGACGCCGAACTCGTCCCAGGCATGCGCGTGGGCGTCCCGGCCGGTTATTTCGCCGTCGACGGCCAGCACCGCGGCTTCCGCGACCCCGCGCCGACCGCCGGGCAGCACGAAGCCTGTTGGCTTGCGGACCCGATAGCCGGTCCGGCGCCGCGAAAGCTGAACCGCCCGTTTGAGTGGCTGCGCATCATCGACCTCGGCATCATCGTCGCCGGCGGCGAACTGAGCCGTCTCTACGGCGATTTGGGCGCCGAGGTGATCAAAGTCGAAAGCACGGCCTATCCCGACGGATTGCGCCAAACACGGGTTGGCGACTTGATGAGCGAGTCGTTCGCCTGGACGCATCGCAACAATCTCGCGTTCGGCGTGGATCTGCGCAGCGCCGAGGGCAAACAGATCTTCAGCCGCCTCGTCACCCACGCCGACGCGGTGTTCGCCAATTTCAAGCCGGGAACCCTTGCCGCTCTTGGCTTTCCGTACGAGGTGATGCATGCCCTGAATCCGCGGGTGGTGCTCGCGGAAAGCAGTGCGTTCGGCGATACCGGGCCCTGGAGCGACCGGATGGGATACGGACCGCTGGTACGGGCCACTGCGGGCGTCAGCAAGCTCTGGACGGACCAGGACGGTCACCCCGCCGCCGGCTCCCGCCACCGGTTCTACGACGCGACCACGGTCTTTCCCGATCATGTGGTCGGCCGGATCACTGCGATCGGCGCGCTGGCCGCGCTGATCCACCGTGACCGAACCGGCGAGGGAGCCAGAGTCCATGTCTCCCAAACCGAGGCCGTCGTCAACCAACTCGACGCCCGGTATGTCATCGACGCAGTCCGGGCGGCCGACCAAGGCGATTTGTGCGACGACACTAGCGTGCACGATGTGTACCCGTGCGCAGGCGATGACGAATGGTGCGTGATCTCGATCCGCACCGATGCCGATTGGGCTTCGGCGACAGCGGTTTTCGCGATGCCCGAGCTGGCCGGTGATGACCGGTTCGCGACCGGCGAGGCCAGAGTTGCCCACCGGCAGGAGTTGCTGGCGCAGGTGTCGGCGTGGACCCGCGACCGGTCACCGTCCGACGTCGCGCAAGCCCTGCAATCAGCAGGCGTGCCGGCCGGCCAGATGAATCGTCCGCCCGATATCCTCGACGACCCGCAGCTGCGGATACGAAAGCTGTTCAGCGACATGGAGCATCCCCTGTTCGATCATCCGCTGCCGACCGAAACCGGACCGGCGCCGTTTCGGCACATCCCGCCGGCGCCACAACGCCCGGCGCCGCTGCCCGGTCAAGACACCCGCGAGATCTGCCGCAAAATCCTCGGAATGAGCAATGAAGAGACCGAACGGCTGATCGACGACGGCGTGCTGTTCGCCTCCGACAGCGCCTAGCATTCCCCCCGGCACACATCGCGGAAGGTCTTCGTCAATGCCCGTCAACCCCAGGACACCGGTGCTGGTCGGATATGGCCAGCTCAATCACCGTGAGGAACCGGACGCTCAGGAAAACACGGCCGAACCGGTAGACCTCATGGCCGAGGCCGCGCGCGATGCCGCCGACCCTCGGGTACTGAAGGCCGTCGACTGCATCTGCGTGGTGAACCTGCTCTCGGCACGCTATCGCGACGCCGGGCTGCTGCTCGGCCAACGCATCGGCGCTGCCGGTCCGGTGACCCGCTACAGCGGCATCGGCGGCAACGTGCCGCAGTCGCTGGTCAACCGGGCCTGCCTCGACATCCAACACGGACGTGCGGACGTGGTGCTGGTGGCCGGCGCCGAAATGTGGCGCACCAGAATGCAGCTGCGCGCCAAGGGCAAACGACTGACCTGGACCGATCAGGACGAGTCGGTTCCACTGGCCCAGGGCAGCGACGAAAACGTGCCGATGGCCGGACCGGCCGAGGACCGCATCGGGCTCGACCGCCCCGCCTACATCTACCCGATGTTCGAGCAGGCGCTTCGAATCAGCAACGGCGAGTCGATCGAGGATCACCGCAGGCGCGTCGGCGAGCTATGGGCCCGGTTCAACGCCGTGGCGGTGCACAATCCACATGCCTGGATTCGCAAACCGGTTACCGCAGAAGAGATTTGGCGAGACGGTCCCGCGAACCGGATGATCAGCTGGCCGTACACCAAGTTGATGAACTCCAACAACATGGTCGACCAGGCCGCTGCGCTGATCCTGACATCGGTCGAGGCCGCGAGCCGCCTGAACATCCCAACCGAACGCTGGGTCTACCCGTACGCCGGCACCGACGCCCACGACACCTACGCCATCAGCGAGCGGGCCGAACTGCACCGATCGCCCGCCATCCGGATCGGCGGTGCCCGCGCGCTGGAATTGGCCGGTATGGGCATCGAGGACGTCGACTACGTCGACCTGTACTCGTGTTTTCCGTCCGCTGTCCAGGTCGCGGCGGCCGAACTCGGACTGCCGGTAGACGATCCGGATCGCCCGCTGACAGTGACCGGCGGGCTGACCTTCGCCGGTGGTCCATGGAGTAACTATGTTTCGCACTCGATCGCGACGATGGCCGAGCTGCTGGCGGCCAACCCGGGGCGGCGCGGCTTGATCACCGCCAACGGCGGCTACCTCACCAAGCACAGCTTCGGCGTGTACGGCACCGAACCACCGCCAACCGAATTCCGTTGGGAAGACGTGCAATCCAAAGTCGATCAAGAACCCACCCGGGATGCCGCGGTGGAATGGGAAGGCGTCGGCACCGTCGAAGCCTGGACGACACCGTTTGACCGAGACGGGCGGCCGGAAAAGGCGTTTCTCGCAGTCCGCACCCCCAACGATCGTCGCACCCTGGCTTTGCTGCCCGATCCGGCGTCAGCGGCGGCGACAGTGCATGACGAGATCGCGGGCGCCAAAGTCACGATCCATGCAGACGGCAGCGCAATCTTGAAGTAACCGTTCAGTTAGCTGAAAGTAGCCTGTGAAGCGATTCGCGCGCTTATTGTCAATTCGTGCGGATCCTGCTCACCGGGGTCACTGGAATGGTCGGACGCGCTGTCGCCCGGCAGTTACTCGCCACCGGATCCACGGTCAGCGGTATCGCAGCACAGCCGCATGAAAACTTGGATCCGAGCGTCGACTTTGTTTGCGGGCCGCTCGGCGGACCGATGCTGGAGCAGCTGGCCGAGGACGCCGACGTGGTCCTTCATCTCGCCCCAATCGAGGCCGCTGCGCCTGGCAGCGCCGGAATAAGCGGACTGGTCCAGGTAGCCCGGGCAGGCGCCCGGCTGATCTATCTGTCGCAGTCGGCCGGGCAGCCCTGGCTTTACCAACAGGCCGAGTCACTGGTGTCGACCAGCTGGGCGCCGAGCCTGATTGTCCGGGTCGCGCCGCTGATGGGCCGCCAACTCGACTGGATGATCTGCCGCACGGTGGGCAGCCTGGTGCATAGCAAGGATTCGGCAACACCGTTGCGGCTACTACATTTCGACGACTTGCTCCGATTCCTGGTATTGGCCGTGACGACCAACCGAACCGGACAAGTCGACCTCGCGACTGTGGATACCACCGAGATTGCCACCGCGCGCCGGCTGCTGCGATCCGTCGAGCTGCGCCCACGGCTGTCCCGCCTGCCAACCTGGCCCCAGCTGATCCCGGAACTGGACGTCGAGGTGGCGCGGGACGACTGGAATTTCGAATTCGGCTGGCGCGCAAGCGAAGCGGTCACCGACACCTCGCGTGGATTGGCGGCCCGTGGGCTTGATGCCAGGGGTGCCGTCGACCTGCCCGGTCGCCTACCGATACCGCTGGAGGTTGCGCCGCGCACCGAACCATCCGACGGCACCCAGTTACGGTCCGCGACGCCCGACGGGCTGGAGGGCGAGTTCGACGACCGGATCGATCCCCGGTTCCCGGTATTCAGCGCGACCACCCTGGCCGAGGCGCTGCCCGGGCCGTTGACCCCGATGACGCTCGACGTCCAGCTCTCCGGTTTGCGCGCCGCCAACCAGCTGATCAGCCGGGTCATGGCCGTGGGCGACGTGGTTGCCGGCGAATGGGGGAGCCGGGCCATCGCGGTTTTTGGTCACCGCCCATACGTTGGCGTCTCCGCAAGCGTGATCGCCGCCCCCCAGTTACCCGGCTGGGATTCGGGTGAGGTCGTGCAACAGTCGCTGGGCAACGCGCCCGTCGATCAGCTGCTGCCGTTGGGGCCTCCGCCGCTGGCTCGCGGGCTGCTCGGATACGGGACGAAGGCCAGAAAAGCCCTCGTTGTCAAACGGGCGATGGTGTTGTTGCGGCATCTACGGGCGGACACCGAGGCCTACGTCTCCGCCGCGACCGACGAACACCTCGCTGCCACGCAACTGACGTCGCTGCCGGACGCGGACCTTCAGGTGCGAACTCGCTTATTACGGGACAGGATTCACCAAGGCTGGGGTCTTTGCGGCCTGTGGCTGATCGACACCGGCATCACCGCAGCGACGGTGGAGCGCATCGGCCTGCACGCAGGCGTCTCGGGGGTGGCGCTGCTGGTGCAAAGCGATGCCGTGGAAGGCAAGACGTCCTCGCTGGCTGCGCTGATCCGAAACGATCCGCAATTGTGCAGGCTGGCACTGGACGCAGACCTGGACGGGATCGCCGCGCTGTCCCGCAGTACCGCCACCGCTTTCACCGCTGCGATCGCCCGGATCGGGCATCGTGGTCTGGGTGAAATCGAACTGGCCAATTTGATGTTCGTTGACGATCCGGCGATGCTGCTGGTCGCTGCCGGGCGGGCCGCGACCGCGGTGCCGCGGCCGATGCCCTCCGATGCGTCGGCGACGAAGCTTAGCGAACGGATGGCAGCCAGCGCTCGCGCCTCTCGGGAACTGGCCTACGACACTACGATGCGGTTCACCCATGAACTGCGAATGACGTTGCGGGAGCTGGGATCCCGCTTGGTGGCGGCAGACGTCATTGATGTTGCCGGCGAGGTCTTCTATCTAACCTGCGCAGAAGCGGTCACGGTACCTGCCGATGCCCGGCTGCGGATCAAGCGCCGCCGCGCCGAGCGAGAACGGTTGCAGAGCATGCGATTACCCGACGTCATCGGGATCAGCTGACTCGCCCAGAAGGTCGCGCAGGAACATGGCGTTGCGTACCGCGTGGCCGTAGAGGTCGTTGTTGAAGTACAGCCAGACGTCTCTGCCTTCCCCGTCCCATTCGCCGATCCGCCCCGCCCAGTTGCGCAGCTCGTCGTCCGAATAGGAGCCCGTGTACATGGTGGCCGGATCAGGGCCGTGCATGCGCACATACACGAAGTCGGTGGTGGCGCGTGCGATGCATGGCAGACCGGCACCGCTCATCACCACGTAAGCGGCGCGACGGCTCTCCAACACCGCATACACCGCCGGGTCGTTCCAGGACGGATGGCGCAATTCCACCGCCACCCGGATGGATTCGGGCACACTAGCGAGAAAGCCATCGAGGCGAGCGTCGTCACGCTGTTGTTCAGGATGCAGCTGGACCAGCAGTACGCCATGGCGATCGCCGAGCAATTGCCAACAGCGTTCGAACCTTTCGACCCACGGCTCGGGTGAGGCCAGCTGACGGTAGTGCGTCAACCCGCGATGCGCCTTAACCGTCATCGTGAAGCCGGTCGGGAGTTGCTCACGCCATCCGGCGAACGTGGAATCCTTGGGCCAGCGATAGAAACTCGCGTTGAGCTCGACGGTGTCGAACTCCTCGACGTAGCGGCTCAAGCGGCGCGCGGATGCCAGGCCCCGGGGATAGAGCACATTGGTCCAGTGGTCATAGGACCACCCGGAGGTGCCGATCCGCACGGTCACCGCCCGTCAACCAGCCACCTGTTGGCCATGACGCACGCGTACCCGCCGCGTCACGGCACGAACCGCGCCCTCTCACTTCGGCGGCAAGCCGCGCGCGTAATCCACGCCGCGGCTGACCCAAGACTGCAGTTGCTTTTTGGTCTTCACTCCGTCGGAGTCGACCCGCAACCAGCCCCGGGCTTCGCGGCCCGCCATCACCATCGGGTTGACGTGGGCTCGTCTTAGCAGCTCGTCGGTGTCGTCCGGGGGCACCCGCACCAGCAGCCCGCCCTGACCACTGGCGGCCACCGACATATTGCCGTTGACCAGGAACGCCAGCCCGCCGAACATCCGCTTCTCTTCGACGCCACCCGTCGGGGCAACCAGCTCGCGAATCCGGTCGGCGAGTTCCGTGTCGTAGGCCATGCGATGACGGTAGCGCCAGGCACCGACACGCGCGGCCCCGTCAGTCCAAGTCAGTCCAAATCCACCCGGATGGTCAGCAAGTCACTGCCAGCCAGTCGAACGAAAGCGCTGTTGATCCCGGGCAGGCCGCGCAGCCGCTCTTTGGCGTCGTCGTCGGGCAACAGGTGCGCAGTTCCGCTGCGCCACTTGCCGCGGATGCGCACTCGTACAACGGGATTGGCTTTGATGTTGTGCACATAATGCGAGTGCTCGCCGTGTTCCGAGACCATCCAGAACTGGTTGCCGATCACTCGTCCGCCGATCGCGGTGCGCCGAGGCTGGCCCGACTTGCGACCGACGGTCTCCAACATCGTCAGCGGTAATCGCCTGCCCAGCGGATTAGCCACCAGCCGTTGGGCGGTGTGGACGATGCGCCGTTTGAGCGGCTGCGAATCTGTCATGACCGCAGGCTAACCGACGTCACGCCGCGGCGGTCACCGCTTGCGACGCCGGTTCCAGCGCCTGGGCGACGATCCCGGCCACGTCGGTCATCGGCTTGACGTCCAACGCCTCGAGCACCTCGGCGGGCACATCGTCGAGATCAGGCTCGTTGCGCTGCGGGATGAACACCGTCGTCAACCCGGCCCGCTGGGCGGCCAGCAGCTTCTGCTTCACGCCGCCGATCGGTAGCACCCGACCGTTCAAGGTCACCTCGCCGGTCATCCCGACGTCAGCGCGAACTTGCCGCCCGGTGGCCATCGACACCAAGGCCGTCACCATCGTGACACCCGCGGACGGACCGTCCTTGGGGACGGCGCCGGCCGGCACGTGCACGTGGATCCGCTTGTCCAGGGAGGACGGGTCGACGCCCAATTCCGCGGCGTGCGAACGGACATAAGACAGCGCGATCTGCGCGGATTCCTTCATCACGTCACCGAGTTGACCGGTCAGCTGCAGACCGGGTTCACCGTCGTTGGCGCCGGCTTCGATGTAGAGCACATCGCCGCCCAGCCCGGTGACGGCTAAGCCGGTAGCCACGCCCGGGACCGCCGTGCGTTCGGCCGACTCGGGGGTGAACCGCGGGCGGCCTAGGTAACCCACCAGATCCGGCTCGTCGATCGTCACCGGTTCGGCGGCGTCGGCCATCTTCGTGGTGACCTTGCGCAGCGCCTTGGCCAGCAACCGTTCGAACTGGCGCATGCCCGGTTCGCGGGTGTAGTCGGCGGCGATCTTGCGCAGCGCCGCGTCGGTGACGGCGACCTCGTCGTCGGTCAGCCCGGCCCGGTCGCGTTGCCGCGGCAACAAGAAGCCGCGCGCGATGGCCACCTTGTCATCTTCGGTGTAGCCGTCGATCTGCACCAGCTCCATCCGGTCCAGCAGCGCCGAGGGAATGTTCTCGATGACGTTGGCCGTCGCCAGGAACATCACATCGGACAGGTCCAGATCCAAATCCAAATAGTGGTCTCTGAACGTGTGGTTCTGCGCTGGGTCAAGCACCTCTAGCAGCGCCGCGCTGGGGTCGCCGCGGTAGTCCGAGCCGACCTTGTCGATCTCGTCGAGCAACACGACGGGGTTCATCGAGCCGGCTTCGCCGATCGCCCGCACGATGCGGCCGGGCAGAGCGCCGACGTAAGTGCGCCGGTGCCCACGGATTTCGGCCTCGTCGCGCACGCCGCCCAGAGCGACGCGAACGAATTTGCGGCCCAGCGCGCGGGCGACGCTTTCACCCAGCGACGTCTTGCCGACCCCAGGCGGGCCGGCCAGCACCATCACCGCGCCAGAGCCGCGTCCGCCGACGACCTGCAATCCGCGCTGGCTCCGACGAGCCCGCACGGCCAGGTACTCGACGATGCGGTCCTTGACGTCCTCCAGCCCATGGTGATCGGCGTCCAGAATTTCTCGCGCCGCGGCCAGATCCGTCGAATCTTCGGTCGTGGTGTTCCACGGCAGGTCGAGCACGGTGTCTAGCCACGTGCGAATCCAGCCGCCTTCCGGGCTCTGCTCGCTGGAGCGCTCCAGCTTGCCGACCTCACGCAGCGCCGCTTCGCGGACCTTCTCGGGCAGGTCTGCTGCCTCGATGCGGGAGCGGTAATCGTCCGAACCGTCCGGCTCACCTTCGCCGAGTTCCTTGCGAATCGCGGCCAGCTGCTGGCGCAGCAGGAATTCCTTTTGCTGCTTTTCCATGCCCTCGCGGACGTCTTCGGCGATCTTGTCGTTAACTTCGACCTCCGCAAGGTGGTCGCCGGTCCAGTCGATCAGGACCCGCAGTCGCTCGGCGACATCCTCGGTCTCCAGCAGCTGGCGTTTCTGCACGCCGGTCACATACGACGCGTAACCGGCCATGTCGGCCAGCGCCGAGGGATCGGTCAACCGGTTGACGACGTCAACCAGCTCCCACGCCTCGCGCCGCTGCAACATCGCCAGCAACAGCTTCTTGTAGTCGGCGGCCAGCGCACGAGTTTCTTCGCTGGGTTCCGGCTCGGTGACCTCGGTCACCTCGACCCACAGAGCCGCGCCTGGCCCGCTTGCCCCGACGCCGATCTGCGCCCGGCGCTCACCGCGCACAACCGCGGCGGTGCCACCACCGGCGATACGCCCGACCTGCAAAATCGTCGCCAGCACGCCGTGAGACGGGTAGCGGTCGTCGAGCCGCGGGGCGATCAGCAGCTTGCCCGATTCGCTGGCGCGAGCAGCGTCGACGGCCGCTCGAGCAGCGTCGTCCAGGGCGATCGGAACGACCATTCCGGGCAACACGATCGGGTCACTGACGAATAACACCGGCACTGATTTGGCTTCAGCCATCAATCCTCCAAAGTTAAGCCTGATGCGCTCAACCTGTATCGGATCCAGTTTGTTCCCGACATGCTTCGGCTAACCGGAGGAGGCGCGCTGGCGGGCCCGGAAGGCTTGGACTTTTGCCTTGTTGCCGCAGGTGCCCATCCCGCACCAATGCCGGTTCTTGGCTCGCGACGCGTCCAGGTAGAGGCGGGTGCAGTCCGGATGAGCACATTGCTTGACGTTGTCGATGTCGGTTCCGCCGAGCAGGTCGAGCAGATCCGCGGCCAGGCTGGCCAGCAGTCGCGACGCGGTGCCTTCGCGGCGGGTAGCGCCGGTTCGCAGCAGTCGCGGCGTCAGTTGAGGCTGCGACGCCTGCTCGTTGAGCAGCTGGACGTCCGCTGGCGGGGGACGGCGATTCTTGAGCCGGGCGATGACGGTCCGGTAGATCGCTTCGCGCAACTCGGTGGCGGCCGCCAGGTCATCGGCGGTCACAGCGACGTCCACATCCAACAGCCCGCCCTGAACTGCCCAGTCCGACAATAGTTCTGGCTTGTTCAACAGCTCCTCGCGCGAGCTGTCCCGGTGCTTCATGGTGCCGACGAAGTTGAGGCAATGTCGGCCACCCACATAGACGAACGTCACAAGTAACCACCTTGACAGGTTTCATGATCAAGCGCAAGGTGTAACCATGTAGACCGGTTACAACATAGAGACCCCGTGAACGCATAGAGCGTCCTCGCCGTCTAACTGAGTAACCAGCCGATCTATTTGGCAGTGAAAGGCGAAAGGACTCAACAGAAATGGACCTCTACCGCATCACCCATCCGCTGAGATTGGCCAGAGGCTCACACCAGCCGGGCTCTGGCAGAGGATGCGCGATGAACGTGATCTCCTATATCAACGGTGACGCGCAGGTCACCGACTTTCCCACCTGCTCTGCTCGTCCGCTGAGCCTGCTCGTCCAGTCAAGCAACGATTTGCTGGCGGGGCCGGACGGCTACCTGTCACCCGAGGGCAGCGTCGTTGCCCTGGACCTTGCCTGGCAGACCGTGGGAACCGCCGATGTTCCCGACGCCGTCGTACATGGGTGGGTCGCCGAATTGCTGACGAACCCAAGCTGGGGAGTGCTTCAGTACGCCAAAATCACCGCGCACAAGGCGATCCTTGACATTGCTGAGCTGCACCGAGCCGCCGCGTCGGGTCACATGCCGGCCGTGGCGGACTGGCACGCTGCTGGCCGCGCCGCCCACGCGGTGGCTACAACGCTGCGCGGCCGCGGAATGCGTGCTGTCCAAGCCGCATACGAGTCGACCCGATTCGTGGACAGCGACTTGCCGACGACGCTGGACAAAGTCGTCGTGCACGCCCAGAACGCGCACGCCCTAGCGTCCGGGGACACCACTACGGCAAGCCGGATAACCGAACTCACCGGCAACGCAATCTCTTCGTGGCGTCATTTGGCCGGACTGGACGAAACCAAGGCCCGCGCCACCACTACAGCGCTACCCGACGGCAGCAAGGTCGAACAGGACCAAGTGCCGACATTCGTCTAGCGCATGTGTCCGCCGCCACCGACGTGCATACCGCCGAAGTCGTGGGGCATGCCGCCATCCATCGGCGGCGGCGCAATCGGCGCGTCTGGCGGTGGCGCAATCGGCCCGTTGTCCGGCGGTGGCGCTATCGGCCCGTTGTCCGGCGGTGGCGCTATCGGCCCGTTGTCCGGCGGTGGCGCTATCGGCCCATTGTCTGGCGGTGGCGCTATCGGCCCATTGTCCGGCGGTGGCGCTATCGGCCCATTGTCTGGCGGTGGCGCTATCGGCCCATTGTCAGCCGACGTTGCCGGTGGCGGAGGGCCCGCGGGCTGCGTTGGCGGAGCGTAGGGGCCTCCCGCGCATACCGGGTTCGGGTTGCTGATGCACGCGGGATCCGCCGGGCCGGTGGGAATGCCGGAGTTTGGCGGAGGCGCAGGCGTAGGCGGAGCGTACGGACCCCCCGCGCACGCCCCGTTAGTAGGCTGGCTGAGGCACGCGGGATCCGCCGGACCCGTCGGGGCGGCCGGAGGTGGCGGAGAGTCTGGGAACTGGCAGTGAGGTAACCACGGCATCGTCACGCATGCGGGATCGGTGGGGTCGTCAAGAGGTGCCAGCGCATTCGCCGGAACGGTCGCACTCATCGCGGCTATTCCGATAAATAGGGCCGCTGCTGTCGTTGTCGTGGCACGGACTGCTAAAACCATCGCAGAACCCATCCATCGCTCCTAATGTGCGGGCCCCCGCAAGCCACAATGGACTTTGCTGTTATTGACAGATCACCGTATATGGTTGCATGCCGGCCACCCCGACGTGGATGAAATGGGTGAAACGCAATTGACACCGGGCACCGCAATTGCGGGCGGGCGCAATGCCATAAAGAGTCAAGCCGGCGGCGCCACCGGAATAAGCCGTCGTAGCTGCGTCACATGCTTGGACGAGAGCTCCTCTAGGCAGGTGACACCGAGCAGTCCCATGGTGCGGGTCAGCTGTCCGGACAGAATCTCGATGGCGCGACGAACGCCTGCTTCGCCGCCGGCCATCAACCCATACAGGTAGGCCCGGCCGACAAGCGTGCAGCGTGCACCGAGGGCGATGGCGGCGACGATGTCGGCGCCGGACATGATCCCGGTATCGAGCAGGATCTCGGTGTCCTTGCCGAGTTCACGCGCCACGGCAGGCAACAGATGAAATGGCACGGGGGCCCGATCAAGTTGGCGGCCACCATGATTGGACAACACGATGCCATCGACGCCGCGATCGACCACGGCGCGGGCGTCGTCGAGGGTCTGGATGCCCTTGACGACGAGCTTGCCCGGCCACTGCGCCTTGATCCACGCCAAGTCGTCGAAAGTGAGGCTTGGGTCGAACATGGTGTCGAGGTACTCGCCCACGGTGCCCGACCACCGATCCAGCGACGCGAAGGCCAGCGGCTCGGTGGTCAACAGGTCGAACCACCAGCGCGGGCGCGGTACGGCGTTGAGCACGGTGCGCAGCGTCAACGCCGGCGGGATCGACATCCCGTTGCGCGCGTCGCGCAGTCGCGCACCGGCAACCGGCACGTCAACGGTGGCCAGCAGGGTGTCGAACCCGGCGTCGACGGCCCGTCGCACCAATGCCATCGAACGGTCCCGATCGCGCCACATATACAACTGAAACCACCTGCGGCCCTGGGGAGCAGCAGCCGCCACCTCTTCTACCGACGCGGTGCCAAGGGTCGACAGCGAGAACGGGATCCCAGCCGCCGCGGCCACCCGGGCACCAGCGATCTCGCCCTCGGTGTGCATCAGCCGGGTAAAGCCGGTCGGCGCGATGGCGAATGGCATCGCCACTGGCTGGCCCAGTACCTCCCAGCCCATCGCAACCTTGCTGACGTCGCGCAGGATCGCTGGGTGAAACTCGATGTCGCGGAAGGCTTGTCGCGCACGCCCCAGCGAGATCTCATCTTCGGCCGCGCCGTCGGTGTAATCGAAAGCCGCCCGCGGTGTTCGCCGCTTGGCGATGCGCCGCAGATCCTGGATGGTCTGCGCCTCGTCGAGCCGGCGTTGGGTGTGGTCGAAGCGGGGCTTGCGGAACCGAATCAGCGGCGCCAGGTCACCCACTTTCGGTACCCGCCGTTTGACCACTGTGCCACGGTAGGTCACATGGAATCGGCAAGCGACCCCTTTGATCTCCAGCGTTTCGTTGACGCGCAGGCACGGGTTTACCCGGACGTCCTCGATGAGTTGCGGGCCGGCCGCAAGCGCAGCCATTGGATCTGGTTCATTTTCCCGCAGATCGCGGGTCTGGGCAGCAGTCCGACGGCCGCCAAATATGCGATCTCCTCGCTCGACGAAGCCCGGGCGTATCTACGGCACGACTTGCTCGGACCGCGGTTGCACGAATGCGCACGGCTGGTCAACGCCGTGCAAGATCGGTCGATCGGTGAGATCTTCGGGTCTCCTGACGACTTGAAAGTGCGCTCATCGATGACATTGTTCGCCCGCGCGACCCAAGACAATCAGGACTTTGTCGAGCTGCTCGAGCAGTACTACGACGGCGAGGAAGATCGGCTCACGGTAGAGCAGCTGAGCTAGACCGGCCGCAGGATTCGCCAGCCATGCGGCTCGATCGACACCCGGTCGACGACTTCCTGGGGCGGCGCTCCACTTCCGGCGATGACGTGCGCCTGGCCCACGCCTAGCTCGCCCAGCACGACCTGCAGTGCGGTGTCGTCGATGTTGAGCGCCACCACGAGCACGTCGTCGCCGTGTCGTGACTGGTACACGTAATGGCGGTTATCAAGTCGCAACGCCGACGTCGACGCGGCATGTAGCCAAGAGTGCCGTCGGCGCAGCCCGACCAGGTATTGGTGCAGCCCCCATATCTGGGCACCGCGTGCATCTAGTTGTAGTGGGGGAGAGGCGAATTCCGGACGCACCGCGTCGTCCCCGCCGAATCGCTCCTCCTTGATCCCGTGGTAACCGAGCTCGTCGCCGGCGTAGATGCTGGGAATGCCGCCCACCGTCATCAGGAGCACCAGGGCGTGGGCGAGGTGCTCAGGACGCTGCAGTTGGCTGGCGATGCGGGTGACGTCGTGATTGCCGATGAACGTCAGCGGCGGAAAGCTTTGCACAAAACTGTTGTGGCGCTGCATTGCCCATTCCAGCTCGTAGAAGTTTCCGTCGTTGAGGCTGCTCCAGATTGCTTTCCACAATTCGTATTGAGTGACGGAGTCGAACCCGGCTTGCTGGACCACTGCGGCGTAGTCACCGTGGATGAGCTCTCCGACGAACCAGGCATCCGGCTGGAGCTCACGCACCCTCGGCAAAACCGTAGCCCAAAACTGTTGTGGTACAGCGTACGCAGCGTCCAACCGCCAACCGTCAGCACCTCGTCGCAACCAATGCGCCATGACGTCGGCGGTGTAGTCGGCGACCTCCGGGTTGTCGTGGTTCAGGGTCAGCAGCCCGTCATGTCCTTCGAAGGTGTGAAAGCGACCGGAGCGTCCACGAAACCAGCGCGCTACCGTATCGTCGTGCGCCGCTTCGCGATAGCGCGGGAAGTCGGCGCCGACGTGGTTGAACACACCGTCGAGCAGCAACCGCAAACCCCGTCGGTGCGCTTCGGCGACGAGGTAGTCGAAGTCGTCGTCGTCACCGAGCCGAGGATCGATCCGGTAGTGGTCGGTGGTGTCGTAGCCGTGGGTACGGGACGAGAAGATCGGCCCCAGTGCAACTCCCGACGCACCGAGCTGGATGGCATGGTCGAACCAATCGGCGATCCGTCGCAGCCGGTGTTCACCCGGATCCGGCGACCCTGTCGCCGGGAAAGCACCGACGAACCCGAGGGGGTAGACGTGCCACCAGATCACATGCCGGACCCACGGCGGTACCGTCACCGCCGGTACCTGGCTTCGTACAGGGATTTCACCTGCGCCTCGAGTTCGGGCGCCGGGCCATCGGCCACCGCTCTGGGCGCCACGGTGTTCACCGGCAGCATGGCCACCGGCGGTGTGGGCACCTGCCATTCGGCGAGCCACTGGGTTAGCTGCGCGCACGACGTGGCGTAGACGATCCGCCCGAGGCCAGCCCAGGCGTGCGCCGCCGCGCACATCGGACACTGCTCACAGGACGTATACACGGTGGCCCGAATGCGATGGACCGGAGCTAAATTCGCTACCGCCCATCGAACGATCCCCAGCTCCGCATGCAACGTCTGGTCGTCGTCCGTGACGCGATTGTGGTCCTCGTAGAGGGTCCGGCCCTTGGCGTCGACCAGGATCGCGCCGAAGGGGCCGTGCCCGTTGTCGAGCGCGGTTTGGGCAAGTTCGACGCAGCGACGCAGTCGTTGCAGATCGACCTGGCTCACGACCACAGGGCCGAAGTCTACGGCCTAGCCGGTCGCCGCCAGCGTTTGAGCCGTGACGATCGCCTGCGCGACGCCGGCCACGATGGCTGCCACTTTCAGCGCCTCGAGGATGGCTTCGCGGTCGACGCCGGCCTCGCGCAGGGTGTGTTCGTGGGCGGTCATGCAATGCGAACACCCGTTGATCGACGACACCGCAAACGACCACAGCTCAAAGTTCGCTTTGTCCACGCCGGGGTTGCCGATGATGTTCATCCGCAATCCGGGTTGCAGGTCGTCGTACTTGCCGTCCAGGAAACCGCGGCCGCGGTAGAACACGTTGTTCATGCCCATGATCGACGCGGCGCCCAACGCCGCCTGATAAGCCTCGGACGACAGATTGTCGGCTGCCTCGTCGCCAATCTCGGTCAGCACCTGGGCATTCCGCGTCGCCGCGGCACTGGCCAACAGCGTGCCCCACAGCTGCTCGGCGCTCAGCACGGTGCTGCGGCTGATCGAGCCGAGGTTGAGCTTGAGGTCTTTGGCGTATTCGGGCAGCGCATCCTTCAGGTTGTCGATACCCATTACGCCGACTTCCTCAACTCTTCGCCCGCGTCGATCGTGGGGTCGCCCTTGCGCCAGTTGCAGGCGCACAGCTCGTCGGACTGCAGCGCATCGAGCACTCGCAGTACCTCGTCGACGTTGCGGCCCACCGAGGCGGCGGTCACCGAGACGAACTGGATCTCGTTGTTGGGGTCGACGATGAACGTGACCCGATCCGCGACGCCCTCGGCGTT
Organism: Mycobacterium sp.; assembly: GCF_049585075.1. Taxonomy (GTDB): domain Bacteria; phylum Actinomycetota; class Actinomycetes; order Mycobacteriales; family Mycobacteriaceae; genus Mycobacterium. The sequence goes on along the minus strand of NZ_JBAUZA010000114.1, from coordinate 3,285 downwards.
GAGCGCGCCGGTGGCCTCGACCAATTCGCGCTTGATGTCCGAAAGCATCGGGAACGGCAGCTTCTTGAGGTCCTCGTGCTGGGCACGCCACTGGAAGTGGACGAACTCGCTGTCCACCGAAACCCCGAGAACCTGCGTGTCGCGGTCCTCGAACTCGTCGTTGAGCTTGCCGAACGCCGCAATCTCGGTCGGGCACACGAAGGTGAAGTCCTTCGGCCAGAAGAACACCAACCGCCACTTGCCCTCGTGGTCGTCGCTGGAAACGGTGGTGAAGTAGTCGCCCGGCTGCCGAGCGTCCACCTTCGAGAGGTCGCCACCGATCAACGCAGTCAACCGGTAGGCGGGGAATTGGTCACCGATTGTCAGCAGTGCCATGTCACTCCTTTTCGAGAAGATTGGATCTAGTCAAGTTTTCAATATCCATACTGCCGTAATTCGACTTAGAACTAAAGGTGATATTTCCCACTACACTGATAGCCATGACCGATAAGAGTTATCAGCCGACGATCGCTGGTCTCCGGGCGTTCGTCGCCGTCGCGGAGAAGCAGCATTTCAGCAGCGCTGCAACAACTCTCGGGGTCAGCCAATCGACACTATCGCAGGCACTATCGGCGTTGGAGACCGGTCTGGGCGTACAGCTGGTTGAGCGGTCGACCCGGCGAGTTTTCCTGACCGCAGAAGGCCGCGGGCTGCTGTCGCACGCACAAGCAGTGATCGAGTCGGTGATCGCATTCGCCGCCGCGGCCGCGGGCGCCTCGGATCCGATGCAGGGCAGCATCCGGCTGGGGCTGATCCCGACCGTGGCGCCCTATGTCCTGCCGACCGTGCTGGCAGGGCTGGCCGAGCGGCTGCCGGCGCTGACCTTGCGGGTGATCGAAGACCAGACCGAGCGGCTGCTCACTGGACTGCGCGAGGGATCCCTGGACGCCGCGCTGATCGCCTTGCCCGCCGAGGCTAGCGGCATCACCGAAATCCCGATCTACGACGAGGATTTCGTGCTCGCGCTGCCGCCCGGGCATCCGCTGGCGGGCAAGCGGCGGGTGTCGCCGAACACGCTGGCAGAGTTGCCGTTGCTACTACTCGACGAGGGACACTGCCTGCGCGACCAGGCCCTCGACGTCTGCCGCAAGGCGGGGGTGCACCCCGAACTGGCCAACACCCGGGCAGCATCGCTGGCGACGGCGGTCCAATGTGTCTCCGGCGGGTTGGGGGTGACGTTGATCCCGCAGAGTGCGGTTCCCGTCGAGACCGCGCGCAGCCGGCTCGAATTGGCATACTTCGCCGCGCCCCGTCCCGGCCGACGTATCGGGTTGGTATTCCGCTCGTCCAGTGGTCGGGATGGGCCCTATCGGCAGCTGGCCGAGCTGATCGGCGAGCTGGTCGGCGGCGACCAGCAGGTACGCCAGACCCGCTAGTGGTACCCCGGCAACGACGTCGGAAATGAACGTGTTCTAGTTTTCTCATGCTGGACTTCACGCTGGAGAACATCAGCGCCGAGGACATGAATCGGCTGCGAGCGTTATACGAGCCGCTGACCCAGTCGGTCCGTGAGTTGATCGATGCGACTATCAGGACCCAAGCCGACGCCGCTGTCGTCGCGGCGGCCAAGTCCGAGATCGACTCGGCCACCGCACGTTTACGCCAACAGCAACTCGACGGGACATTCGGCGTGCGCTACCTGGCCACCGGCGAGCGGATGGCCTGGGGCAATGCGGTCATCGGGATTCGCAATCCGATCGCTCCTCCCGTGGTGATCCATCGCGACGACTCGGGCAAGGCCTGGTGCGATCTGCATCTGGGCGCCGCGTACGAGGGACCGCCTGGTCATGTGCACGGCGGCATCGCCGCCCTGGTTCTCGATCATCTGCTGGGGGAGGCCGCCAGCGACGGCGTGAATCCGCGTCTGACCGGAACGATCACCTTGCGCTACGTGCGAGCCACCCGGCTGGGGCGGCTGCACGCCGAAGCAATAACCACCCGGACCGACGGGATGAAGACTTTCGCTGCGGGTCACCTCGCCGACGAGGAGGGTGTCACCGTCGAAGCCGAAGGGGTTTTCATCCTGCCGCGATGGGCCCGAGGGGAGTAGCGATGGAAAAAGTGGTTGCGGTGCTGATGGCGGCGGACCGCGACGACGACTGGTGCCAACGGCAGCGAGGACCGGTCGCCGACGCCATCCTTGCGCTCGGTGTCGCGGGTTTGGCTGTCAACGTCCGCGACGCGGCGGTGCGTCATTCATTGATGACGCTGACGACGCTCGACCCGCCGGTGGCGGCCGTGGTGAGCATCTGGACCCAGCAGTGCTACGGCGATCAGATCGCGGCGGCGCTGCGGCTGCTCGAGGTGGAGTGCGACCAGCTCGCGGCCTATCTGGTGACAGAATCGGTTCCGCTGCAAGCACCGCTCGAATTAGGCAGCCGCACAACGGGTTTAGCTAATATCGCGTTGTTGCGCCGCCCTGCAGAGTTGGACCACGCGACTTGGCTGACCCGCTGGCAGCGCGACCACACGGCGGTGGCGATCGAAACGCAGTCGACCTTCGGCTACACCCAGAACACCGTGGTGCGGTCGCTCACGCCGGACGCGCCGGCGCTAGCCGGCATCGTCGAAGAACTGTTTCCGACCGAGGCAATCACCGACCTGAAGGCCTTTTTCGGCGCAGCCGACGATGCCGACCTGCAGCACCGGCTGGGCCGGATGGTCGCCAGCACATCGGCGTTCGGCGCCAACGAGAACATCGACACGGTGCCAACCAGCCGCTACGTGTTGAAAACACCGTTCACGACGTGAGGAGCCATCCGTGATATTGCGTAGCAATGACGACAGTCGGGTGCGCACCCTCACCCTGAACCGGCCCGAGGCGCTGAACGCCTTCAACGAGGCCCTCTACCAGGCCACCGCCGAAGCGCTGATGTCCGCAGCCGAGGACCCCGAAATCGCGGTTGTGCTGCTGACCGGAGCCGGGCGAGCGTTCAGCGCCGGCAACGACCTCAAAGAGATGCAAGCACGCATCACCGACCCGCAAATGGCCCGTCAGGGATCGCACTTCACCACGATGATCGACGCGCTGAGCTGGTTTCCCAAGCCGCTGATCTGCGCGGTGAACGGCGTCGGCGTCGGAATCGGTACGACCATTCTCGGTTACGCGGACCTGGCGTTCATGTCGTCGACGGCTCGGCTGAAATGCCCGTTCACCAGCCTTGGGGTGGCGCCGGAAGCGGCGTCGTCGTATCTGCTGCCGCAGTTGATGGGCCGGCAAAACGCCGCGTGGCTGTTGATGTCGTC
>NZ_JBAUZA010000113.1:0-8057 GCF_049585075.1 Mycobacterium sp. | reverse complement strand
GGTATCGAAGTACTGGGAGATCGACGAGATCCGGCCGGCGTTCATTCATGCGAACATCCCGCCGAATATCCCCGATGCGCCGTTCCAGATGCCGGAGTTCCCTCGCGACGACAAGGGCCGCGCGAAGCTGCCGGCCTATCTGCTGACCGCGCATAAGGCCGGCTGAACGTCAGACGGCTGCCGTCGCATCGGTGAGCGCGTCGGCGAAGGTGGTCAGCTCATCGATCGTGGTGTCTAGGTGCGGCGAAATCCGCAACACCGGCGCCGTAAGCTCCAGCGGCGCACGTACCACCCCAGCCGATGTCGTCAAAATGCGCCGTTCGGCGATCAGCCACGCGCGGATCTTCTCCGGGTCGGCACCGTCGACGGGGGCCAGCGTGGTGATGGCGCTTTGCTCGTCGACGGATTCGACCACACGCCACCCGCGCACATCGGCGAGTACGGTCCGGCTGATGCGGCCCACCTCGGCGAGGCGCGCGCGCACCGCAGCCGGTCCGGCTGCGATGTGCTCACCGACCGCAACCGAAAATCCCACGCGGGCGGCTACATTGGCTTCGTCGAGTTCGAGTCGCTCAGCCACCGACAGGGACGACACCCAATCCGGCGGCGGCAGCCGCGGCCGGAGCCTTTGGACTAGGCTCGGCGACACCGCAAGCACACCGACGCCCCGCGGGCCGGCGATCCATTTGCGCGACGAAGCATAGGTCACGTCGGCGCCCGCAGCGCAGTCCACCTGCCCGAGTGCTTGGGCGGCATCGACCACCAGCGGTAGACCCAAATCCCGGCACAGCTGGGCCATTTGGTGCAGTGGCTGCACCACGCCGCGGTGGCTGGCCACCGCGGTCAGGTGAACCAGGTCGGGGGGATCGGCGGCCAGGCCGGCGGCGGCTTTGTCGACCTCGACTCGACCCTGGTCGTCGGTCGGTAGCGGGCGGCGGGCAAAGCCGTGCGCAGCCATCACGGCAAGGTTGGGTCCGTACTCACCCGGCAAACACGCCAGGGTCCGACCGGCAGGCCAACTGGCCAACAGCAGATCCAGCGCGTGCAACGACCCGGTGGTGAAAACCACTTCTGCGTCGGGCATCCCGGCAAGCGCGGCCACGGCGGCGCGTCCGGCGTCAAGAACAGGTTTGGCCGCATCGGCCGCGACATATCCGCCGACCTCGGCCTCGTGTCGCGCGTGGGCGGCGGCGGCGTCGAGCACCGCGAAGCTTTGCCGCGAACAGGCGGCGCTGTCCAGGTGTATCCCGGCGACCGGCGGTCGGGCCGCCCGCCAGGCCACACCCAAATTGACCGAGCTACCGCTCACTTGATTGCCAGCGACAACCCGAAATCGCCGGCATCATCGGTCCACCACCGGGTACGCCGCAGCCCCGCCCGGGCCAGTTCGTCGGCCACCGCATTAGCCCGAAACTTGCAGGACACTTCGGTGAGTATCTCTTCGCCAGAGGCGAATTCGACGGTCAGGTCCAACGCAGCGATGGACACCCGCTGCGCGCTCTCGGCCCGCAGCCACATCTCCATCCGCTCGTCGTCGCCGTTCCAGCGGGCCACGTGCCGGTAGGCGTCGACGTCGAAGTCGGCATCCAGTTCCCTATTGATCACCGTAAGGACATTGCGATTGAATTGCGCTGTCACTCCTGCTGCGTCGTCATAGGCCTGCACGAGCCGGCCAGCGTCCTTGACCAAATCCGTGCCCAGCAGCAGGCTGTCCCGCGGTCGCATGACCGCGGCCAACGTCGCCAGGAACTCCGCCCGCGGTTCAGTGGTGAGGTTGCCGATCGTCGAGCCCAAGAACACGAACAGCCGCCGCCCGCCGTCCGGGATTTCCGACAGATGCTCTTCGAAATCGCCGCAGACAGCAGCGATTTCGATATCGGGATACTCCCGCTGGATGGCAGTCGCTGCTGCTCCCAACATGCTCGCGTCGACGTCGAACGGCACAAACCTGCGCAGTGCACCGCCGTCGTGCAGCGCCGCCAGTAGCGTCCTGGTCTTCTCCGACGTACCGCTGCCCAGCTCGACCAGAGTGTCTGCGCCGGCGACCGAGGCGATCTCTGCAGACCGGGCCCGCAAGATCTCCGCCTCGGCGCGTGTCGGGTAATACTCGGGCAGCCGGGTGATCTGGTCAAATAGGTCGCTGCCTACCGAATCATAAAACCACTTGGGCGGCAACGACTTCGGAGAACTCCGAAGCCCGTCGAGCACGTCACGGCGCAGCGCCTGATATGCGGAGTCCGCCGCCAGGTGGTTGCACAGCGATAACGTCATCGAGATCCTTTCGTGTGTTCCAGTGCGGTCAAAGTGACGCCCTCGGCGGTGACATCGACGAGGTGGCGGTCCGGTATGTCTTCCCAGCCGGGCTGGTCGTCATACGGCTCGCTGGCCAACACCAGCCCGTCGTCGCGACGCAGGATCGACAGGGTGTCGCCCCAAGTCGTGGCGAGGAGCCGAGAACCGTTGGCCGCCATGATGTTCAGCCGAGCAGTCGGGTCGTCGGTGCCCACCTTGACGATGGTCTCACCCAATGCATCGAGACCCCGGTCGAAGATCAGCGCAGCGAGAATTGCGCTGTCACAGACTGATTCGATCCGTAGACCGGCTGGCAGCACACGCCGGTTGACAATCCCGTTGTGCGACAACAGCCACTGTCCGTCGGTGAACGGGGCGGTCGCGCTGGCTTCGATCGGCATGCCGACTGTCGCTGAGCGCACTGCCGCCACCACGCAGCGGCTGCGCAGCGCCGGCGCGACGGAATCGAACGAGACGTCTCCCCACAGCGGTGCGACGCTGCGCCAGCGCCGCGGCGTCGCGCCGTCGAAAAACCCTACGCCCCAACCATCGGCGTTCAACAGGCAATACTTTTGCCGACGCGGAGCATAGGACTGCACCCGGAGACCATGGGGCGGGTCGAGCACCAACGAGGAGACCGAGACTTCCCGTCCCAGCCAGCCGAGGTGTCGGCACATCAGGCGTCCCACGCCAGCCGCAGGCCGGAAAAGATCTGCCGCCGATATGGGTGATCCCAGTTACGGAAGCTGGGCCGCAGCGTGGCCGACTCCACGGCCCAAGACCCGCCGCGCAGCACCCGGTAGTCGCCGCCGAAGAACGGTTGCGAGTAGCGCTGGTAAATCATCGGTGTGAAGCCCGGCCACGGTTGCAACGTCGAGCTGGTCCATTCCCAGACATCGCCGAGCATCTGCTCGACTCCATAGGCCGACGCACCCGCCGGATAAGCACCGGCGGGTGCCGGGCGAAGTGCGTCGCCGCCGAGGTTGGCGCGGGTAGCCGACGGCTCCTCCGCGCCCCACGGATAGCGGCGCCGAGTAGCGCTTTCCGGATCCCACGCGCACGCCTTCTCCCATTCGGCTTCGGTGGGCAGGCGGGCGCCGGCCCACGCGGCGTAAGCCTGCGCCTCGAAGTAGCTGACGTGCTGAACCGGCTCGTCGGCGGGGATGTCCTCGACCCGACCGAACCGGGCGCGAGTCTGCCCGTCGGGCGCCCAGAACTGCGGCGCGGTCAGGCCGGCGCTTTGGCGGTGCTCCCAGCCGCGTGCCGACCACCACTGTGGCTGGCTGTAGCCGCCGTCATCGACGAACTGGCGCCATTCGGCGTTGGTCACCGGAACGCGTCCGATGCGAAATGCCGGGATATCGACGACGTGGGCCGGGCGTTCGTTGTCCAACGAGTACGGTTCGGCTGCCCCGTCGACACCCAGGACGAACGGACCGCCCGGCACCAGCACCGACGTCCCGGCGAGTCCCGGCCTACCGGGCGGCAGCGTGGACGTGTCCGGCAGAAGCGGCGGACCGCTGCGCAGATTCAGCGCCTGCAGCATCGTTTCGTCGTGCTGGTTTTCGTGGCTGACCACCATCCCGAACGGGAAGTCCCGGCCCGGCTCGTCGGGCAGCGCATCGAGGGCATCCAGCGCGGCCGATCGCACGGTCCGGCAATACGTCCGCGCCTGGTCGGGAGTCAGCAGCGGCAGGTCGACGCGACTGGCCCGGGAATGCACGAAAGCGTCGTAGAGGTCTTCGACGACGCGCGGCAACATCCCCGGTCGGTCCGGGTCACCACCGCGCAGCAGCCACAGTTCTTCCTGCTGACCGATGTGCGCCAGGTCCCACACCAACGGGCTCATCAGCGGGTCGTACTGGCGGCGAAGTTCGGCGTCGCCGAAATCGACCAGCCGCAGGGTCCGCTCCCGTGCCCGGGTCAGATCTCGGGCCAGCGCCTCGCTTGAACTCACGACTCCCCTAGCGCCAGCTTGGTGACCGAAGCCGCGATGCCATTGGCGATCACCTGGTCGGAAAAGTCGTCGGCGGGACAGCGGCCCCGTTCGACGGCGGCGACCAGATCCACCATCGGCTCGCTGAGGCTGGGCGGCACGCGTTCGGCGGCGACGGCCACCAGCCGGTTGGCCGCGGCGTAGAGTCGCCGGTCACCAAGCCCGGTCCGCGCAGCGACATCCCAAGCGGTGGCCACGGGCTCGACGGCTTCAGCAGCGATATCAGCAGCCACCGGATCGTCGAGCAGCGTCACCAACGTGAACACCACAGCCGGCCAGATGGAGTTGGGAACGCTGTCCAGGTAGCGGATTTCGAGCCACTGGCGTGGACGTACCGGCGGGAACAACGTAGTGAGGTGGTAATCCAGGTCGGAGGCGGTAGGGCGGCGACCGCCGAGCAACTCGCGGCCGTCTACCCAGTCCGCGAAGGGCAGATAGTGCATCACCGCCTCCGCAGCCTCTCTGGACGGGGAGTGCACCAGCATGACCGGCGCCTTCAAGGCGTAACGCGCCCAGTCAGTGCCGGGATCGTCGGCGCTGGCGGTCAGGATGGGTCCGCATCGCGCCGAGTCGAGCTGGCTCCACACCCGCTGGCGGGTGGATCGCCAGCCGGAGAAGTTGCCGCCCAATAGCGGCGAATTGGCGGCGATCGCGACCAAGGTGGGCCCCAGCGCGTGGGCCAGCCGCACCCGGTCGGCCCAACCGGTCGCGGGCCCGGCATCGAGATTGACCTGAACCGACGCCGTCGAGGTCATCATCGCCGCGCCCGCCGCTCCGGTGTGGCTGGCTTTGAAGAACTGTTCCATCGCGTGGTAGCGCGCACCCGGATTGATGCGCTGAGCCGGCCGTAGCGGATCCGCGCCGAGCAATACCAGGCCCAGACCAGCGCCGGCGAAAGCTGTTCGCAGCACGGCCTGGTCGCTTGTCATCGCCTCGATCGCCGGCAGCACACCCTGCAGCGGCGGGCCGGACAATTCGACAGCACCACCGGGTTCGATGGTGACGACGCTGCCACCCGGCATGCCCGGAAGAGATTTCAGGACGCCGGTGATTTCATCCCAGGTCGGTCGGCGATTCGGGTTGACTGGGTCGAAGCAGTGCGCCTCGAGCTCGAGGCCGACCCGCCCTACCGGACCATCGGACAGGCAGCTGTCGGTGATGTACTGCGCTGCGGCCGATGAACTGGCCAGCTCGTCTGCGGGGCATGCGTGATCCTGCTGCGACGCGACGGCAAACGCCATATTCCCGATCCCTTCGGCCCAGGCCAACGGTCCCGAGCGATCGATCCCGTTGGTTGCGCGCGGCTACCCCACGATAGCCACAAGCTTCCATCTTCCAGAGGGCACCGACATCTTCCCGTGGTCGCCGGGCTCCCGCGATATTCGGGCGCGCCAGCGTGCGCCGAAACGGCCACGGTTATTGACCTAGCGCATTCTCCATGGCGCCGGCCAGCACGTTTACCGCAGGACCGCCGTTACCGGACTGACAGACCTTGGCTTGCAGGAGCACGTTTTCCCGCAGCCGGGTCTGGCTGAAACATCGCCGGTCGGTGCCGGCTTCCTGCTTGGTCCATGCCGCATCGGCGGGACCTGCGGGTCCGCCGTCGAACGACCAGACTTGCGTGCTTCCGTTGTCCAGATGCATCGCTGTGGTCTGCCCGGAGCAGCCGGCCGTGCGGTCTACAACGCGGTGGAACGCTGCGGCGGCGGCATCACCGGTCGCGAAGACGCCGACCGCTTGTCTGACGAAGTGAGTCGGGTCGGTTGGTGACGTCTGGGTGCTGGCGCCGTTGAACGATGCCAGGTCGGGGTCGTTGTAGACCTCCGGCAACCCGATGTCGGCCCAGTTGTTGCACACCGGGTTGTCGACGAAGAACGACTGGACCGGCTGGGTGAACATCGACTCGTCGCGCATCGGCCCGCCGACGATGTTGCCCACCGAACCCTTGCTCAGGACGGCATAGCTAACGACGCCAGGGGCGGAAGGCACGGCCGCCGTCGGCGGGGCCAGAAGTACCGCCGCGACGCCGCCGACCGCCACGCCCATCGTCGCCTTCGCGACTTCGAAGGTCATGGATCTTGCGCTACGGCGTGGCAGGGGCGGGAGGCGGACCGCCATGACCGCCGCCATGGCCGCCGGGGCCACCGGGCCCGCCCGGCCCCATGTCCGGTCCGAAGGGCCCTGGCATCATTGGCGGGCCGCCGGGCCAACCGGGGCCCATGCTGGGCGGAAATGGTCCCGGGAAGACGAACATTCCGCCGGGAGGACCGTCGGGACCGCCGGGTCCAAACATGCCGTGGTGATGACGGAAGGGCTGATCATGCCCGGCGACTGCGGCGCCAGTAAAGAAGATGACCGCCACGATGAAAACGATGCCCGCGACAATCACCACCCACGCCGCCACCTGGTAGAGCCGCGAAGGCTTCGCCAAGTGCGGCGGCACAGGCGTGGCGGGGGGCGGCGGCTGGATCTCGTGCTCGGGTGCTTGGGTCATCCCCTGATCATGCCGACGTGGGCGCCGACCATCAAACGCCGCACTCTTGGCGTGGCCGCGCGGCTACCGTCCTAGCAGCACAAGAACCAGGCGAAACGAAGCGCGACCAGGGCAATGAGCAGGACACCGGCAATGATCGCCACCCACGCCGCTACTTGATAGAGCCTCTCGGAATGTGCGGGCACAGGTGCGGCGAGCGGCGCGGCGGGCGGCGGCGGAATCGACGACGGAGGTGTCTCGCTCATGCTTCGCCATAATGCCTCACCTGAGCGATAGCCGCGACTGGATGGCGGGCCGTTAAGACGTCGTAGGAAAGACTCGGAGCCCGGCGTCCCGTTGCGGGGACGCCGGGCTCATGGGCAGAGAACTGCGGACTACGGCTGCGCCGGAGCCAGCGACGGCGAGACGGACGACGGTGGTTGCGAGGGTCCTGGGCTGGCGGGACCCCCCGGACCGCCAGCACCCGGGCCGCGGTGCATGCCGCCGGGGCGCACGCCGTGGTGTTGACCCATGTGGTGGTGGTGGCACCCGTGGTGGTGATGATGGCCGGCGATCTTGAAACCGGCGAAGAAAACGCTCATGGCGATAAAGACGATGCCGGCAACGATCACGACCCACGCCGCGAACCGGTAGAGCCAATAAGGTTTGACTACTTCGGTTGTTGGTGTGGTGGCGACCGCAGTCGGCCTGGTTGGTGTTTCAGGTGTTTCGCTCATGCTGAAATGATGCGTGGGCAACGGCTAGGGCCCGCTAGGTACAACCTATGAAAAACGTATGAGTGGCGCCGAAATTAGCCCGCTTCGGCTGAACCGATATTTCGAGAATTGAGTTCATTATGGCTGGGCGAGTCGAAGGCAAGGTCGCGTTCATCACCGGGGCCGCCCGCGGCCAGGGCCGGGCGCACGCCGTGCGATTGGCGCAAGAGGGCGCGGACATCATTGCCATCGACATCTGCAAGCCGATCGAGGGATTCTTGAACCCGCCGTCCACGCCGGAGGATCTGGCCAAGACCGCGGATCTGGTGCGGGGCCACAACCGCCGCGTTGTCACCGCCGAAGTCGACGTGCGCGACTACGAGGCCCTCAAAGCCGCAGTCGACAGCGGAGTCGAGCAACTCGGGCGGCTGGACGTCATCGTGGCCAACGCAGGCATCAGCAACGCCGGCAACGACGACGGTGGCACACTCGACAAAGTCAGCGAAAGTGACTGGCAGGACATGATCGATGTGAACCTCTCAGGCGTGTGGAAGACCGTGAAAGCCGGTGTGCCCCATAT
>NZ_JBAUZA010000112.1:0-1735 GCF_049585075.1 Mycobacterium sp. | reverse complement strand
GCGGGGACCTGCCTGCGGTCGCCGCTGCGGGCCTGACCGGTGGAACGGTCGCGCTGGAGGCGTTTACATTGCGCGTGGGCCGTCCGGTCGGGGCGATGCTGGCGCAGACCGCGACAAGTGTCACCGAGGCGCTCGAAAAGCTTTGTGGGACAGCAGCTTTCGAGGCAAAGCTGGATGGCGCACGGGTGCAGGTGCATCGGGCGGGCGATCAGGTGACGGTGTATACCCGAAGCCTCGACGACGTCACCGCGCGGCTGCCCGAGGTGGTCGAGGCGACCCTAGCGCTACCCGTCACCGAGTTGATCGCCGACGGCGAGGCGATCGCATTACGCCCAGACGGGCGGCCGCAGCCGTTTCAGGTCACCGGATCGCGTTTCGGCCGCTCGGTCGATGTTCCGGCCGCCCGAGCAGCCCAGCCGCTGTCAGTGTTCTTCTTCGACATCTTGCATCACGACGGCATCGACCTGCTCGACGCAGCGACCAGCGAGCGGATGGCGGTGCTCGACCAAATCACCTCGGCGCAGAACCGGGTCGATCGGCTGGTGACGGCGGATCCGGTCGCCGCCGCCGATTTTCTGGAAGCGACGTTGGCCGCGGGCCACGAGGGCGTGATGGCCAAGTCGTTGGAGGCCCGCTACGAGGCGGGGCGCCGCGGTGCCGGCTGGCTCAAGGTGAAACCGGTCCACACCCTGGACCTGGTGGTGCTGGCTGTCGAGTGGGGGTCGGGACGGCGCCGGGGGAAGCTGTCCAATATCCACCTCGGTGCCCGCGACCCCGCCACCGGCGGTTACGTGATGCTGGGCAAAACCTTCAAAGGAATGACCGACGCGATGCTGGACTGGCAGACCGCGCGGTTTCACGAACTGGCCGTCGGTCCGACCGACGGTTACGTGGTGCAGCTGCGTCCCGAGCAGGTGGTCGAGATCGCTTTCGACGGAGTGCAACAGTCTTCGCGGTACCCCGGCGGTCTGGCCCTGCGATTCGCCCGGGTACTGCGCTACCGCGACGACAAGAGCCCCGACCAGGCCGACAGCATCGACACCGTGCGTGCTCTGCACCAAAGCTGAATCAGCGGTTGCGTGGCTGTGAACGTCGCGGCGCGACACGCCGACGGACGCTTCAGTCGCGTAGGGTCCCGGCCGTGGAAACCCACAGTGACGCCAGTGGGTACGTCAGCTATATCCACACCGACGCCGACTTGCCGGCGGTCGCCATTATCGACCGCTCCCCCATCGGTACCAAGCACAAGATCGTCTTCGGGGCCATCGCCGTCTTGGGTGCGGTGGCCTGGGCAATCATCGCCTTCGTCCGCGGCGAGACGGTCAACGCGGTGTGGTTCGTCGTCGCCGCGATCTGCACCTACGTCATCGGGTACCGGTTCTATGCGCGGCTGATCGAGACGAAAGTCGTTCGCCCGCGCGATGACCACGCCACCCCGGCTGAAGTGTTCGATGACGGCACCGACTTCGTCCCCACTGACCGACGTGTCCTTTTCGGTCACCACTTCGCCGCGATCGCCGGAGCCGGACCGCTTGTCGGACCGGTGTTGGCCACGCAGATGGGCTATTTGCCGGGCAGCATCTGGATCGTCATCGGCGCGGTCTTCGGTGGCTGCGTGCAGGACTACTTGGTGTTGTGGATCTCCACCCGGCGCCGCGGCCGTTCCCTTGGCCAAATGGCCCGCGACGAGCTAGGCGCCACCGGTGGGGCCGCCGCTCTCATCGGGGTCCTCGCC
>NZ_JBAUZA010000111.1:0-2879 GCF_049585075.1 Mycobacterium sp. | reverse complement strand
ATGGCGCGCACGTCGTCGCCGTCCTGCGCGCCGCACGCGTCGAGATGAGTGTGCGCATCGATCAACGGGCTCAACGGCTCGGGAGCCGGCGGCGGCTGACGTTTGGAACCCACCCGCACACAATAAGGTGAGTCTCGATGAGGCCCTACTACGTCACCACCGCGATTACCTACCCGAATGGCGAGCCGCACATCGGGCATGCGTATGAGTACATTGCCACTGATGCCCTCGCGCGGTTCAAGCGGCTCGACGGCTTCGACGTGCGCTTCCTGACCGGAACTGATGAGCACGGGCTGAAAATGGCGCAGGCAGCAGCAGCCGAAGGCCTTTCGCCCGCAGAACTTGCCAAGCGGAACTCCGACGTGTTTCAGCGGCTGCAAGAGAACCTCAATATCTCTTTCGACCGGTTCATTCGCACCACCGACGCCGACCACCACGAAGCCTCGAAGGCGATCTGGCAGCGGATGGCCGACGCCGGCGACATCTATCTAGACAGCTACGCCGGCTGGTACTCGGTGCGCGACGAGCGCTACTTCACCGAGGACGAAACAGCTCTGGACGCCACCGGCACTCGCATCGCCGTGGAAACCGGCACCCCGGTGACCTGGACAGAAGAGCAGACCTACTTCTTCCGGCTGTCGGCGTACACCGACAAGCTGCTGGCTCATTACGAAGCCAATCCGGACTTCATCGGACCGCAGGTGCGACGCAACGAGGTGGTCAGCTTCGTCTCCGGGGGGTTGAACGACCTCTCGATCTCCCGCACGTCGTTCGACTGGGGCGTGAAGGTGCCCGAGCATCCGGAACACGTCATGTACGTCTGGGTCGACGCGCTGACCAACTATCTGACCGGGGTCGGCTACCCCGACACCGAATCCGAGATGTTCCACCGCTACTGGCCTGCCGACTTGCACATGATCGGCAAGGACATCATCAGATTCCACGCCGTCTACTGGCCGGCATTTCTGATGTCCGCCGGAATTGAACTCCCGCGAAGAGTTTTCGCGCACGGCTTCGTGCTCAACAGCGGCGAGAAAATGAGCAAGTCGGTGGGAAACGTGATCGATCCCATCGCCCTGATCGAGGAGTTCGGCATCGACCAGGTGCGCTACTTCTTCCTGCGCGAAGTGCCCTTCGGCCAGGACGGCAGCTACAGCGAAGATGCGATCATAGCCAGGACCAATGCCGACTTGGCCAACGAATTGGGCAATCTGGCGCAGCGATCACTGTCGATGGTGGCCAAGAACCTCGACGGGATCGTCCCTACGCCAGGCGATTTCACCAGTGACGACACTGAATTGCTGGCTGCTGCCGATGGCCTGCTCGACCGAGTACGCGCCGATTTCGACTCGCAGGCAATGCATTTGGCGCTCGAGGCGATTTGGCTGATGCTCGGCGCGGCGAACAGATACTTCTCGGCGCAGCAGCCGTGGGTACTGCGTAAGAGCGACTCCGAAGCAGACCAGGACCGCTTCGCCACCGTGCTCTACACCACCTGCGAAGCGGTGCGGATTGCGGCGCTGTTGATCCAGCCGGTGATGCCCGAGTCGACGGGCAAGCTGTTGGACTTGCTCGGGCAGCCGCAAAACCAGCGGACGTTTGCCGCGATCGGTACCCGCTTGACACCCGGAACGGTATTGCCCTCGCCCACCGGCGTCTTCCCGCGCTACCAGGCGGAGTGAATCAGCGGCGATGAGTTTCCGCGCCGCTGGCGGTCTGCCTCACTATGACGATCACGACGCACAATCTGGACGGCTACGGCGCGCCTCCGATCGAATGGTCGCGCCTGCACGAGGCTTTGACGGGCGACCTCACCCAGGCGCCCGGAACCGGCGGACCCAACCGGCACACCGTGTGGCTGACCACGATCAATCCCGACGGCAGCCCACACGTGACACCGGTGGGCGTCGTCACGGCAGACGGCATCTGGTACTTCACCTCGGGACCACGAACCCGCAAATCGCGCAACCTCGTCCGCGACTCCCGATGCGTAGTCAGCGTCGCCACCGACCAGTTCGACCTCGTCATCCAGGGAACTGCCACGCAAGTCATCGACGACGTTGAGTTGCGCACGGTTGCCGCGGCGTTCCGCGACGTCGGCTGGCCAGCCGTGGTCGACGGCAAGGCACTGACCGCCGAATACAGCGCCCCGTCCGCAGGCCCTGCGCCGTGGCATGCTTACCGAGTCGCTCCGGCAACGCTCTACGCGCTGGGCACTTCCGAGCCATACGGCGCCACCCGCTTCGACATGGGTCAGGCTGACTAAGTCGACTCGGCGAGTCGAACTCGGACGGTCACGCGCCCGTTGTCGTCTCGGTGAGCGACGGCATGTCCGCCACGCTCAACTCCGTTGAGCGTCAGTGAAATTGGCGCGCCGTCGCCGAGGAAGTTGCGCCACCACGTCTTGGCGTCCGGTAAGTTTGGCGTGATGTCAATCTCGTCGCCGCGGCGGCGGTACGCCACCGGAATAGTGAACGTCCGTCCCGAACGTCGGCCCGTATAGGTGATCAGCGTAATACTGCGCCGCAGTCTCGTCCCGAGCCGCGGGGAAGACGCAATCGCGGTCACCGGCGCGTTGAAAAGCGGTGCCGCGCGCATGATTAAACGCAGGAAATTCCGAGGATTGGACATGGTTTCGACATCCCTTCAGATCAGCAGCGTCAAGCACAATGCTGCAACTGTAAGGCCCTGCAGCGTGGCCCTGATAGTGATCACTTTGTCCCAACGACGTTGCAGCGCACGGGTATCCGTCGCCGGCCCGGAACGATCGGCCGCGGCGGTGAGTTGGCGGTTGATCGGCGCGCTCACTCGCAGGTAGAGCACCAGCCAAACCAGCAGCAGGCCGACGGCGACACCGGCTGCACCGGCTTGCGTCCAGT
>NZ_JBAUZA010000110.1:0-5931 GCF_049585075.1 Mycobacterium sp. | reverse complement strand
CTGTGGGGCCGGCGGCGCTGGCACGGGTGGAGCCGCCGGCGGCGGAGCACCTGGCATGCCCGGCGCAGTGGCCGGAGCAGCAGGTGGTGGAGTGTTCAACGAGAACTGCGGTGGCAATTCCGTGTCTTGGCCGATGCAGATCACCGTGCACGAAGGTCGGGGAGCATTCGTGCGCTGCCACGGCAACGGCTGCTGGTTGGGGGCACTGGCACTGGCCCCACTGAGGTCGATCAACGGCATTTGTGCCAGCGGATCGGTGGACGGCAGGCCGTGCATGTTTAGCGGCAGGTTCGGCCCGAGCCCCTCCAGCTGCGCCAGGTGCTCCAGTTGCGGGTCGGCCATCGGCGGTGGCGGGCCGGTGAGCGGCGGCAGGTCGACGGGCAGCACGCCTATGGCGTACGCCGCAGCCCAGCCGAGCACGTTTTGCGCGTACGGCATCGAGTTGTTGTAGCGCAGGATCGAGGCCAGCACCTGTGACTGGTCGCGCAGGTTCAGCCCGCCACTGCACAGGTAACGTGCGGCGCCCAGCGTGGAGTCGTACAAGTTTTGCGGATCGGCCACCCCGTCGCCGTCGCCGTCGGAGGCATACCGCGCCCACGTGCCTGGCAAGAACTGCATCGGACCCATCGCCCGCGCATAGGTGATGCGTCCGCCTGCGTTGCCTTGGACGATGACCTCGTTGCCGGGCAGTGTGCCGTCCAGCGAGGGGCCATAGATCGGCCGGACCGCGGTGCCGTGCGCGTCGGTGGCGCCGCCGTTGGCGTGCATCGACTCGATGCGCCCGATACCGGCCAGCAGGTTCCAGCTGATGCCGCAACCAGGGTCAGTCCCGGCCATCATCCGCTCGGCGTTGCGGTAAGCGGACAGCGCCATCGTCGGAATGCCAAGGGCGCCAGGTGTATTCACCACACCTGTCGGCGGGGGAGCGGACACCGTGGGGGCCGCAGCGATGTGGAATCCAATTTTTGGACGTTGGACGGCGATCACCAGTGGGCCCGACGGGTCGGTGGAGGCGGGGGCTACGGCGGCAACCGGGGTGATGGCGGCGTCGCGCAGCGTCGACGTCGGCAACGGGAATGACGGGGCTGCGGCGCCCACGACTCCGGCGAACACCAGGCAGGCGATCATCGCCACACCAAATGCCGGACTCCGGGCGGTGCGGGTCAGCGACTGCTGCACCGCCGCAACGACTGCGACGAAGGCGGCGGGGATTCTGGTGGCCCGGGCAGCGCGAACGCTCGAGCGCCGCACGGTGCCGAAACCGGTGACGAGGGCAGCGGGCATTTTCGGGGTTCGCGGCACGCGAAGTATCCGCTGCCGCATCTTTGCAAGAGCTAAGCCTCCCCCGATGCGCACCCGACCGTCCTCAATATTCGAGCCCTATTAGGCACTTGTGAAACCACTTTGAGCTTCGTGACCTAAGTCACCATACATAACTCTCTGATCACAAACGCCACATTCGCAGAGTCTGTGTGCAGGGACGATACCGGCTTGGGCGAGGTCAAACGGCGGGCGTATTTTTCGAAGATCCGTCGCGGAAATCGGTTTTTGTTGCTGCGCATTTTTAAGTGGATTTCGCCGCGCGCGCCTCTGTTCCATCGCCGCTAGGTGCCGACTCAGTGTTTGCCTTGCCCGGCTGGCGGTCCTCCAGTAGCTCCCGCAGATCTTCCAGTTCGCGGCGTAGGTAGTCGCGGGTCTTTGCGACATCGCCGATCGCCAGCCGAAGTGCGGCAAGCTCGCGAGCCAGGTATTCGGTATCGGCCTTGGTCTCCGCGGCTCGGCGGCGATCCTCTTCGAGCGTGACGCGATCCCGGTTCTCTTGGCGGTTTTGGGCCAGCAAGATCAGCGGGGCCGCGTAGGCGGCCTGGGTGGAAAACGCCAGGTTGAGCAGGATGAACGGGTAGGGGTCCCAGCGCAGGCTGACCGCGGAGACGTTGAGCACGATCCAGGCCAGCACAAGCAAGGTCTGAATCAGCAGGTAGCTGCCTGTGCCGAAGAAGCGGGCGATCGATTCGGTGAATTGCCCGACGGCCTCGGGGTCTACCCGCGGCGCGGAGACTCGCGAGATGCGCGGGGTATAAAGCCGTGCCCGCGGCGCCGACTTGCTCATGACACCCCTCCGGCCGCATCCAGCGAGAGCTCGTCGTTGCTCGCTCGCCAGTCGTGTGGCAGCAAATGATCGAGGACGTCATCCACGGTCACTGCGCCCAGTAGGTGGTGCTGTCCGTCGACCACCGGGGCGCACACCAGGTTGTAGGCGGCGAAGTAGCGGGTCAGCACCGCAAGCGGAGTTTCCGGTGCAAGGACGGGCAAATCGGCGTCGACGATCCCGCCGACCAGCATGGCCGGCGGCTCGCGCAACAGCCGCTGCAGGTGAACACATCCCAGGTAGTGACCGGTCGGGGTGGCGGTCGGGGGGCGGACCACCAACACCAGCGATGACAGCGCGACGGTCAGGTCGGGGTCGCGGACGCGGGCCAGTGCTTCAGCGACCGAGGTGTCGGGGGTCAGCACCACCGGACTGGACGTCATCAGACCGCCCGCGGTGTCGGGTGAGTGTTTCAGCAGGCGCCGTACCGGGTCGGACTCCTCTGGATCCATCTGCCGCAACAATCCCTCGGCCTGGGTCGGATTCATCGTGCCGAGCAGGTCGGCGGCGTCGTCCGGGTCCATCTCCTCGAGCACGTCGGCGGCGCGTTCGTCGCCCAGCTGCGCCAACAACTCCGCCTGTTCTTCCTCCGGCAGCTCCTGCAAGATGTCGGCCAGCCGGTCGTTATCCAGCGCGCTGACGACCTCGTAGCGCCGCTTCGGCGGCAGCTCACGCACCGCATCGGCCACGTCGATCGGCCGCCATTTTTCGAACTGATGCAGCAGCTGTGCCACGCCCTGGCCTGGCATCGCCAGCAGCGAAGGGGTCAGCCCCTGCACGTTGCGCCAGCCCACGATGTGGGCATTGCTGCGCCGGCCAAACCGTCTCGGGACCCGCACCGCGACGCGCGTCACCATCCAGTCGCGAGTTCGGGTCTGCTCCAAACCCAGGTCGGTGACGACGACCTCGGTGTCGGCCAGGTCCGGCAATTCCGGGTCGTTGATCCGCACCTTGGTGTCGATGATTTGTCCCAGCACCAGCACTTCGCCGGGCCGTTGCTCGAACCGGGTCAGCGACACGTTGGCGGTATTGAGCGTCACCGCGTTGGGTTCGATCGCCGCGACCCGCAGAATTGGCACGAATATCCTTCGGCGCGAAAGCATTTCGACGACAAGCCCGAGAACGCGGGGCTGCTGGCGGACGATGCTGATGCTCACCACCACGTCACGCACTTTGCCGAGCGACTCGCCCATGGGGCCCAGCACCAGCATTCGCGCCAGCCGCGCCGCGTACACCCTGTTGATCGAGGCCATGCTGCACAGAGTATTCAAAAGAGGTGAGTGAAAAGTGACCAACGCCTACCGGCCCCGCCGTACTTGCCTGTCGGTCCCGGGTAGCAGCCAGAAGATGATCGACAAGGCCAAAGACCTTCCCGCCGACGAGGTCTTTCTCGATCTGGAGGATGCCGTCGCGCCCGACGCCAAGGCCGCGGCTCGCACCCGGGTGGCGGCGGCGCTCGCGCAGCCCGGATGGGCCGGGCAGTTACGCGGCGTTCGGGTCAATGACTGGACCACACCGTGGACGCACGCCGACATCATCGAGGTGGTTTCCACCGTCGGTGCCGCGCCTGACGCCAAGCTCGATGTTGTTGTGCTGCCCAAAGTCTCCGATGTCTCCCATGTTCAGGCGCTCGACCTGCTGTTGACCCAGCTGGAGACGGTTCACGGGCTTCCGGTGGGAGAGATCGGCATCGACGCGCAGATCGAAGACGCCCGGGGTCTGATGAACGTTGACGCGATCGCGGCCCAGCCCCGGGTGCAGGCTCTAGTCCTCGGTCCTGCCGACTTGATGGCCAGCCTCAACGTGCGCACGCTGGTCGTCGGCGAACAGCCGGAGGGCTACGACGTCGGCGATGCCTACCACCACGCACTGATGACAATTCTGGTGGCTGCCCGCGCGCACGGCATTGCCGCTGTCGACGGCCCTTACCTGAAAGTGCGTGACGTGGCAGCGTTTCGGCGGGTAGCGGGCCGGTCGGCGGCGCTGGGCTACGACGGTAAGTGGGTACTGCATCCCGATCAGATAGCGGCCGGCAACGAGATCTTCAGCCCGCGCCAAGAGGAGTACGACCACGCGGAGTTGATTTTGGAGGCCTACGAGTGGCACACCTCCGCCGCGGGTGGTGCGCGGGGAGCGGTGATGCTCGGCGACGAGATGCTCGACGAAGCCAGCCGCAAGATGGCCTTGGTGATCGCCGGTAAAGGGCGTGCGGCGGGCATGCAGCGTCAGACCGGTCCGTTCGTTCCGGACGATCCGCGCTAGCGCAAGGACGGAGAGGTGACCGCTGCCATGACCGCGATGACGAGGATCACCAGCGCCACCGCCACAGTCGCGCCGACCGCAATCCCAGCGATGGCAAGCCCACGGCCCTGCTGGCCTGTTCGGTTGATCTGATTGAGCGCGATTGCCCCGAGCACGGCGCCGACGACGGGAATCAGAACGCCTAGCCAGCACACCAGGCTCAGCGGAATGCCGAGAAAGACACCCGCAATCGAGGTGGCCAGCGAGCCGATGGCCATCCCGTTGGTCTCTTGCGAACGAGATTGATAGGGGTGATACGGGTCGTAAGGGCCGGGATATCCCGGCGGGCCGCCATATCCGCCACCGCTGTAGCCCGGTGGTGGATAAGACGGTCCGTATTGCGGCGCTGCCGGCGGGTATGACGGACCGCCGTAAGGCGGCGGCTCGAGATATCCGGGCGGACCATAGCCGCTTGGCGGCGGCTGGCTTGGCGGCCGGTATCCGACCGGCCGCTGGTCCCATGGCGGCACCGGCCCTGGCTGCGGTGGATATTGCGGAAAGTTCGGCTCGGGCTGGGCGGGCGGTTGTCCGGCGTATGCGGGCGGGATGAAGTCCTCTCCGAACTGGTGTGGCTGTTGGCCCTGCGGAGGCTGCCTTGCTTCGTCGTGGGCTTCCTCGCCGAAGTTGCCGCCCTGAAATGTCATGCTGTTTAACCTAGCGTGACCGCGGGCTGAGCAACGTTTGTGCTGGTAATCGACCCGTCGGGGCGTGGGGCAGCACCGAGCCGCTGCTTCTTCGGCTCGGCAGAGGACAATGAGACCATGACCAGTCCCTTCCAGCCCGGACAGGTTCCCGGCGCCACACCTGGTGCTTCGGCCGCGGGCCGGCGTGCCCCCGGATTGCCGACGCCGCCAAAAGGCTGGCCGGTCGGCTCTTATCCCACCTACGCCGAAGCCCAGCGGGCGGTCGATTACCTGTCCGAGCAGCAGTTCCCCGTGCAACAGGTGACGATCGTCGGTGTCGACCTGATGCAAGTCGAACGGGTCACCGGGCGGCTCACCTGGCCAAAAGTGCTCGGCGGCGGTGTGCTCACCGGCGCCTGGCTGGGACTTTTCATCGGTTTGGTGCTGGGGTTCTTCAGCCCTAACCCGTGGGCGGCGTTGATGACCGGCCTGGTCGCCGGGGTGTTCTTCGGCTTGATCACATCCGCGGTTCCGTATGCGATGGCGCGCGGCACCCGGGATTTCAGTTCGACGCTGCAGTTGGTCGCCGGCCGATACGACGTGCTGTGCGACCCGCAAAACGCGGAGCGAGCCCGCGATCTACTGGCCCGCTTGGCAATCTGACTCGGCGGCCGGGTGGCCGTTAGCCGACGTGTTGCATAGCACGCGCGCATGCCTTTACGGTCTGCGGCGAGGCAACCGACGACCTGTAGATGGGACGCGGCGATCGCGAGCGCGGCGAAGCCGGGCGCAGCGGGTCGCCGCGAGAAAGGCCGGTGTGGTGGCGAGTCGCCGCGGGCGCGCAGTCCGGCTGAGCGC
>NZ_JBAUZA010000109.1:0-2944 GCF_049585075.1 Mycobacterium sp. | reverse complement strand
CTGGTGCGCAGCTCGAGCACCGGCGCCGGGCTGCCGTCGGGGCGCGGGAAGTCGGTGGTGAACCGGGGCAGGTTGGTCGCCGAGGCACCCCGCCAGCCATAGATCGACTGGATCGGGTCGCCGACGGCGGTCAACGCCAAGTCATCGTCGACTCCCCCGCCGAACAGCGACGACAACAGGATGCGCTGGGCGTATCCGGTGTCTTGGTATTCGTCGAGCAGCACCACCCGGTAGCGACCGCGCAGTTGCTCACCGACCTGCGGGACGGCTGTCGCCAGCCGCGCGGCGTAGGCCATCTGCATGCCGAAGTCCATCACCTTGTCGGCCCGCATCCGCCGGTGTAGCGCATCGATGAGAGGCACCAGCTCGGCGCGCTCGGCCTGGGTGGCCAGCAGCCGAAGCAGCCACTGGCTGGGCCCGCGATCCCGTTGGTAGCGGCCCGCTGGCAAGGTGTGCACCAGCCGTTCGAGCTCGACGTGAGTATCGCGCAGCAGATCGGTGTCGACCAGGTGCTCGGCGAGTTGACCCGACAGCCGCAACACCGTCGAGGTGACCGCGGCCGGACTCTTGTCGGTGCGCAGCTCCCCGGGATATCCGTTGACGACATCGAACGCCAGCTGCCACAGTTCGGTCTCGCTGAGCAGCCGGGTGTCGGGCTCGACGGGCTGTACTCGGTCCCCCACGTCGGGGGACAGCAGGCCGGATTCGCGCAGCAGCTGGCCGGCGAAGGCGTGGTAGGTGCTGACGACAGGCGTGCCCGCGGGCTCACCCGGTGGCGGGCCCGGCTGGCTGCCGATCGTCAACCCGGTGCCGCCCAGCCGAGCCAGCCTTGACCGGACCCGTCGCAGCAACTGCCCGGCGGCTTTGCGGGTGAAGGTCAGCCCCAGCACCTGGCCGGGTTCGGCGTAGCCGTTGGCGACCAACCACACCACCCGCGCCGCCATCGTCTCGGTTTTCCCGGCACCGGCCCCTGCGATGACCACCAGCGGCCCAGGCGGCGCGGCGATAACAGCCGCCTGCTCGGCCGTCGGCTCGAAAAGACCTAAGGCGCATGCCAATTCGGCGGGGCTGTAGCGCGCTGCAACTGATGTCGTCATACCGCCCCCTCAGCGCGGGTGTGAGCGGGGCAGCTGGGCCGCAGCGGACAGTGCGCGCAGCCGTCGTTGATCCGGGCGATGAACTGCGGCCCGGCCGTCGCCTCGGCCGCCTCCTGGACCAGGTTGCGCCACTCGACGCGCGCCTCGGGTGTCAACGGGTCCTGCTCGCGTTCGGTCGCGCTTGCGGGCCTGCCCAAGTAGACCAACCGCGCGCCGCCCGGTTCGTCGCCGTGAGAAACCAGACCCTCGGCCACCGCCAGCTGGTAGGCGGCCAGCTGGGCATGCCGTTGCGCGTCGTCCTTGCTGACCGGTGTCTTGCCGGTCTTGACGTCGACGATGACCAACCGGCCTGCCGCATCGCGTTCGATCCGGTCGACCCGGCCACGCACCCGCACGCTGGTGTCCCCACGGCCGTCGAGCACCCCGTCGACGTCGACTTCGACGCCGACCTCGGTCAGCTCGCTACGAGTCTGGCTCCGCCATGCTAAGAACGCCTGAATCATCGCGCGATGCCGGGCCAGCTCATTGGCTGAATACCAACGGGATTCGAACGGCAGATGCTGCCATGCCCGCTCCAGGGCGGCCAGCAGCTGAGACTCGCTGCCTACCGGTTCGGCGATCAGCGCGTGCAGCACCGAGCCGATCGTGGAGCGGAGGTCGCGGGCGTCGGTTCCGCCGTGGCGTTCGGCCAGCCAGCGCAGCGGACAGTCACTCAGCGTCTGCAGGCTGGACGGAGTCAGCGTCACCACGTGGTCATCCCCACTCCACAATGGTTCGGTGCTGCTGAGCGGCGTCATGCCGTACCACCCGGCCGGGTCGGCACCCGAAACGCCTGCTGCGGCCAACCGCGCCAATTGCGTTGCCGCGCAGGCACGCACCGCGTCACTTACCGCGCCCGGAGGTGCGCACACCACCCCGCGCAGCCGGCCCACCACCGCGGCCGCCGAAAGCACCCGCGGCGCCGTGACCGGTTCCAGTGCGGTATCGGCACTGCCGGTGTCCCATTGCGCGACTTCGGCGAAGAACAGCGACGGCAAAGCCGCCTCACCGCCATCGCTTGCCTCTCCGTCTACCGCGGTCACCAGCAACCGGTTCCGTGCCCGGCCCATCGCCGCCACCAACAGCCGCCGTTCCTCGGCCAGCAGCGGTGCCCGCATCGACGTGTTCTCGGCGACCCCGTCCAGGACGTCCAACAGCCGCTGGGTACCGAGCACCCCACCGCGCGGAATCGTGTTGGGCCACAACCCTTCCTGAAGGCCGGCGATAACCACCAGGTCCCACTCGTGGCCCAGTGCCGCGTGTGCGCTGAGCACCGTCACCTGGTCAGCCGTGGATTCGGCACCGGCCGCGGGCGCTCGCTGTGTGCTCAGGTGGTCGATCAGGCCGGGCAGCGAGGCGCCGACAGTGTGCGACAGATATTGGTCGGTGGCGTCGAACAGCGCCGTCACCGCGTCGAGGTCTCGGCCGGCCTGGGCGCCGGAAGCTCCGCCGCGTTCACACGCCGCCAGCAAGCGTCGCTGTAGGCCGGATCTGTGCCATGCCGCCCAGAGGATGTAGCGCGGGTCTTCGCCTCGCCCGTGACAGCGCGTAGCGGCGTCCAGCACCGCGCGAACACGTCGCACCGGCCGGGCCTGGAGTGAGGTTAGCCGGGAGAACTTACCGTCGTTGAGAGCATCCACCAGCAGGTCGGCGAATTCTCTTGGCGGCTTGTCTATTTCGTTGCGGCGCAGCGCACGTCGCAGCTGGCGCAGCGAAACTGGGTCGACCCGCCCGATCGGCCCGGTCAGCAGCGTCAGCGCACGGTCGCCGTCCAGCCCGTCGGCGGCGGCGGCCAGCACCGTCAGCAG
>NZ_JBAUZA010000108.1:0-1795 GCF_049585075.1 Mycobacterium sp. | reverse complement strand
AACGCCACCCGGGTGGCGTCGTCGGTGCCACCGAGTTGGCCGGCCATCGCCAGCGGCCCAAGCACCGAGTTTATGGATTGGAGATGTTGTGCAGCAAGGACTTCCGTTGGCGCCAACAGCGCGCACTGGTAGCCGGCGTCGACCATCTGTAGCATCGCCAGCACCGCGACGATCGTCTTGCCAGACCCCACCTCGCCTTGCAGCAACCGGTTCATCGGGCGGGTGGAACCGATTTCAGCAGTAAGTACCTCCAGCACCTCACGCTGGCCGACGGTCAGCTCGAATGGCAACCGCTGCAAGAGTTCTTGCTTCAGCCCATCCGCACGCGTTGACGCCGCCGGGCCGGACTCAGACAGCTCGCCGTGCCGGCGGCCCACAAGCGCCCACTGCAGCCCGACAGCTTCGTCGAAGGCCAACCGTTCACGGGCACGCCGCCGCTCGGCGGCATCCTCAGCCAAGTGGATGGCGCGTAGCGCCTGATCTTCAGGGACCAGATTGTGCTTGGCGCACAGTTCTTTTGGCAGCGGATCGGTCACCGGGTCGAGAACCTCGAGCACCTGACGCACACAGTTGAAGATGTCCCAACTCTGCAGTTTGGAACTTGCCGGATAGATCGGGTAAAAGCTACGTTCGAACGCCTCTTGCAATACTTCGCCACTGACGGCCCGCGAGGCGCCGGCGATGTTTTTCAGCGACCGGCTGCCGTGGTCCTTGCCGTCCGGGGAATGCAGCACAAGGAAGTCGGGGTGGGTCAGCTGCATTGCCCCGCGGAAGAAGCCGACCTCTCCGGAGAGCATCACGCGGGTTCCGACGGCCAGGCGATCCTTGATCCATTTCTTCGGGTGGAAGAACGTTGCCGTGACCTTGTTGCGCCCAGAGCCCAGGGTGACGAGCAATATTTTGTCGCGCGGGCGATTTCGGATCGGCCTCTCAACGGCGGCGGTGATGTCGTCGACGAACGTGACGTGCTCGCCCTCCGGCGGCCGTTCGTCGCCCGCGCCACGCACACTCGCGCCCTCGACGTAGCCGCGTGGGTAGTGGCGCAGCAGGTCGTCGACGGTGCGGATACCGAACACCTCGTCGAGGAGTTTCACGGCTTTGGCGCTAAGGAGGTAGTCCAGGCGGTCACCGAGCGCGACCATGGCTACTCGACCCCGATCAACAGCGCGTCACCGCGGTGCCCGGTGTGATAGGTCATCAGCTCGGTGCCCGGGTGACGGTCGTGTATGTGGGCTTGCAGCTTTTCGCCCACTGCAGCCGCGTCGGCATCCCCGTCGATGTCGGCGCCTACCAGCACCGTCACCAACTCGCCACCGGCGGCCAACAGCAAATCGATCAACCCGATCGCCGCCGACGCCACGTCGGGTGCCACGATCAGCACCTCGTCGCCGGCGATGCCAAGCCCGTTGCCGGGCTCGCAGGTGCCGGCCCAGGTCAACGCCGTTTCGGTAGCGATGCGCACCGATCCATGCTTGGCGGCACCGGCCGCACGGGCCATCGTGAAACCGTCGTCGACGGCTTGCCGGCCGGGTTCGTGGACGGCGAGCGCAGCCAGCCCTTGCACCATCGACCCGGTCGGCAGCGGCACCACGTCGATGCCCCACCCGATAGCCGCGGTGCAGCCGGCGACCAGCTCCTCGGCGGCCAGGTAGCCGTTGGGCAAGACCATGACCTGCGCGGCTTCGGTGTCCACCACGGCGCGCAATAGTTGTTGTGCGCTGATGTCCGTCGTCGGCTCGGCAGCGTGTAGGCCGGGGCGCAGCACGCAGGCCCCCTCGCCGGCGAACAACTCCGC
>NZ_JBAUZA010000107.1:0-19502 GCF_049585075.1 Mycobacterium sp. | reverse complement strand
GTGCCCAGGTCGACCAGCGTGGTGCCAAGATCTGGCTCACCGGCCAGGACGCGCGCCGCTTCGCCGGGGAACCGCCAGTTACGAATGAGACCCTTTAGGGCACCGATCGCCGGATCACCCGGCTCATCATCGCGAACCGAAAGCCCGTCACGGGTTACCAGCCACAGCCGCGGCGGATTCCCCTTTCCACCGTCGAAGACGGCGTGCGCCGTAGCTGAGATTGCCCCGATCAGTTCCTGGGCGCGTCGAAGCGCGCCGTCGAAGTCGGTACCGTCAAACGACGGCGATCCGAGGAACACGACCACACCTGCGGGCGAAAGCTTTTCATCCACCGCGGTTTTAACGAAGGTCTCCACAACTGCCGACTCATCCGACAATGCGCCAGTGACGACCCGCCTGGTCGGTGAGCTCAGCCGCGCAGCGACGTCGGCCGCGAGCGCCGCTGTGTCGGCGTCGGAATCGGCCAGCAGCAGCCAGCTGCCGCTGGGCACCACGTCGCTATCCGAACCGGTTGGCGACGTCGAACTTTGCACCCACACGGCGTCGAAGATCTTCTGCTCCAACGGCAGCCGCAACGCTTCGACCGGTCGCAGCCGGACGTCGGCGAGCTCCGCGGTGATTGGCCCCGCGTCGTCGATGAGAACGATCCGGCCGCGGTAGTCGCCGGGCGCATGCTCGACCAGATCGGCGTGACACCGGGCGCGGCGCCGGCTTGGACCGAACACCCGGATCGACGCAACCGACACCGGCAGATACGACGTTGAACCGTCCGACGCGTCGGTCGGGATGGCGGCAGCCAGTTGCCGCAACGCCGCATCGAGCAGCACCGGGTGAATGCAGTATTCGGGATGGTCCACAGCGCCGTCGGGCAGCTCGATGTCCTTGCCCGATTCAGTGTCGCGCTGCTCGGCAGGCGCTTTCTGGTCGGCCACTTCGATGTCGGCTACGGCATATCGAGACCACTTGCCGTCGGCCGAACTGGCATGGATCTCAACACGATTCCCGTCGGCGCCGGAAGCGAACTGGGTGGTGACCCGCGTGTGGCCGTCCAGGACAAGTGTCTGCTCGATCTCAAGTCGGTTGACCCCGAGCGCGTCGACGGGCAGGCCAAGGGCCTGGCGGCCCGCGGCCAACGCCATCTCGGTAAAGGCCGCCGCCGACATGACGGTCTGGCCATGGACCTTGTTGTCGGCCAGCCACGGAATCGTCTCGGTTCCGATGTCCGCCTGCCACACATGCTCACGGCCAGAGGGCATTTCAACGTGCACCCCGAGCAACGGGTGCACATCCGGCAGCCGCTGCATGCCGGATTTCTTCTCGACCCAATAGCTGGCATGCAGCCACGGCGACGGCGGAATGTCTGCGCGCCGGACCCCACCAGTCGTCGAGCTCACACCGAGGGTGGCGAGTTGAGTGTGGACCGAAAGCGTTTCGTCGTCGCCGCGCTTCATCGCCGAAGTGACGACAAATCGCTCGCTCGATGGCTCCGAAGCAAGCGTTTCACCGATCGCGTGGGTGAGCAACGGATGCGGGCTGACTTCGACGAAGGTCGCGTGGTCCTGCGCAGCAGCCGCCACTGCCTGGCTGAACCGCACGGGGTTGCGCAGATTGACCACCCAGTAGTCGGCAGCAAACGCCGGTGCCGCGCCGTTGGTTTGACCGACGGTGCTGATCAACGGAATCCGCGGTGCAGCCGGTGCCAAATCGGCCAGCGCAGTACGCAAGGCCGGCAAGATCGGATCGACGGTCGGATGGTGTGAAGCCACATCAACCTCGACGCGCCGGGCCAACAGGCCTTGCGCGTCCACCACCGCGATCACCGCGTCGACCTGCTCGGGCGGTCCGGCGATCACGGTCTGCTGCGGGGCGGCATAGACGGCCACCGTGACGTCTGGGTAGTCCGCGACCAACTTCTCGGCGTCCTCGGCCCCCAACTCCAGCAGCGCCATCGCGCCCTGTCCGGACAACTGCGACATCAACTTCGACCGGGTCGCGATGACTCTGAGTCCATCGGCCGGGCTCAACGCGCCAGCCACGACGGCGGCGGTCACCTCGCCCATCGAATGCCCAATCACCGCATCCGGTTCCACGCCATACGAGCGCCACAACGCGGTCAGCGCCAGCTGCATACCCACCAATACTGGCTGGATACGCTCGATGCCCACCACCGGCTCACCGGAAACAAGTACATCCCGCAGCGAAAACCCCGCCTGCTCAACGAAAGCCGGCTCCAACTCGTCGACCGCCGCGGCAAACGCCGGCTCCTCGGTCAGCAACCGCTGGCCCATGCCCGCCCACTGCGAACCCTGACCCGAATACACAAATACCGTGCCCGGCCCCAGGGCTCGGGTGGCCTGCTCCACAACACCCGGCGCAGGCTCGCCTGCGGCCAACGCCCGCAACCCGGCCACCGCCTGGTCGCGATCACGCGCGCACACCGCCGCGAAGCTCTTGTAACGGGCGCGGTGTTGGTTGAACGTCTCAGCAACATCGGACAACGGGACACCCCTGCCGGCGCCGGCCATCCAGTCGGCCAGCATCGCGGCCACCGGCGCGATCCGGGCGGGAGCCTTGCCCGAGATGACCAAGGTGTTGACTACTGGTTCCGGTTGCAACGCAACAGGTTCCGTGACAGGCGCCTGCTCGACGACCACGTGCGCGTTGGTGCCACTAACCCCAAATGACGACACCCCAGCGCGCCGGGGCCGTCCCACCTCCGGCCACTGCATCCCCTGCGCGGCGATGGTGAATCGCGATGCGCCGGCGCTGGCATTGGGAGTCAACTGCTTGAAGTGCAGATGCGGCGGAATGTAGCCATGGCCAAGGCTCAGCACGGTCTTGATGAACCCGGCGATACCGGCCGAGTTCTCCATATGACCCATGTTGGTCTTCACCGAACCCAGTACCAGCGGGGCCGCACGGTCTTGCTCAGGAAAAACCTGGTTCAGCGCCTCTAGTTCGATCGGATCGCCCAACGCGGTGCCGGTGCCGTGCGCCTCGACGTAGTCGATCTCCGAAGGCTCCAGCCGCGCCGATGCCAGCGCCGCGCGCAGCACCGCCTGCTGGGCCGGGCCGCTGGGCACCGTCTGCCCGCTGCTCGGGCCATCCTGGTTGACGGCCGAACCGCGCACCACGGCCCACACCGAGTCCCCGTCGCGCAGCGCGTCGCTGAGCCGCTTGAGCACGACCACTCCGCAACCCTCGCTGCGGACATAGCCATTGGCGGCTGCGTCAAAGGTCTTGCATTGACCGTCGGGGGCCAGCATTCCCCACCGCGAACAAGCGATGCTGTTTTCCGGACTCATGATCAGGTTGCTTCCGGCGGCCAACGCCTGATCACTTTCCCGCTGGCGCAGGCTTTGGCACGCCAGATGAATGGCGACGAGCGAGGACGAGCACGCGGTATCGAGGACCACCGCCGGGCCGTGCACACCCAGGAAATACGACAACCGCCCCGCGGCGAAGTTGGACGCATTCCCAAACGGGAGATACGGGTCGAATTCTTCTGGGCGCACCCCACCGGCGATGCTTAGCCAGTAGTAGTCGCTGGTCGTCAGACCGACGTAAATCCCGGTCCGCGTGTTGCGAACGGCCTCCGGTGTGACGCCCGCGTTTTCCAATGCCTCCCAAGCGACTTCGAGCAGCAGCCGGTGCTGAGGATCCATCGCGACGGCCTCACGCGGAGAGATCCCGAAGAACTCGGCATCGAATTGATCGGGCTGCCAGGACGTCAGAAAGCCGCCCTCACGATTGCAGATCGTGCCAGGCCGGGTGTGGTCTTCGGAGTAGTACGCGTCGGCGTCCCAGCGGTCCGCAGGGACCCGGACAACGCCGCTCTGTCCATCCTTGAGGAACTGCCAGTACTGCGCGGGGGTATCCACCCCCCCGGGGAGCCGACACGCCATCCCCACCACGGCAATTGGCTCGGTGTCAGCCTTTTCGGCGATCGCCAGGCGTGCAGTCAAATCGTCGATCTTGCGCAGCGCCTCGGTGATGATCGCCCGACGATCCGGCGATGCAGCAGTCATCGCGCTCAACCCAGCCTTTCGGAAAGTTCTTTGAGCAGGTCGTCATCACTGAGGTCTTGATAAGCGTCGACGGTCTCCTGATCGGCAACCTCGACCAGCTCCGGGAGGATCGTGGCCAAGTAGTCGGCGAGCGCCTCCACGGTCGGGTAGTCGAACACCACCGACGCGGGTAGCGACTCGCCCAGGCTGTCGGAAAGGGCACGCTGAAGCGTCACACTCATCAGCGAGTCCATCCCGGACTGGAAGAAACCCATCGACGGATCGAGCAGTTGCGGCGACGCCAACCCCATCGCCGCGACCACCTGCGCAGCGACGTGATCGACCAGCAGGCTGCGCCGGCGCTCCGGTTCGCAGTCCCGCAACGTTTCTCGGAACTCGGTGACCGATGTCGATAACGTGGCCCCCTCGGCCTCGGTGGGCAGCAGCTCGTCCACGATGCGTAGCGCCGCGCGGGTACTGCGGTAGGCCGTCGCGAGCCTGGCCCAGTCTGCGGCGACGATCGTGGAGCGCACCGGGGTGCCGGGACCAGTGACCCACGGCAGCGCCTGGATCGCGACCTCATCGGGCAGAGGCTCGAGACCGGAATCGAGAGTCACCTGCCGTTCGGCATCGGATTGGCTGTCCGACAATGATTTCCAGAGCCCCCAGTTAATTGCGGTGGCCGGAAGTCCAGCCGCTCGGCGGGCGAACGCGAACGTGTCCAGGAATGTCGTGGTGGCCGCATAGTGGGCCAGCCAGCGCGAGCCGGTCACCCCGGAAATCGACGAGAACAGCACAAACTGGTGCACCGGGTGCCGCACGGAGAGCTTATGCAGCAACGCCACCACATCCAGCTTCGGCCGGAACATCGCGGTGACATCGTCATCTGTCATGTCGCGCAAGGTGATCGGCCCACCCGCGAATGCCGCCACGTAGACGCCGCCCAGCGGTGGGAGATCCGCGCCGAAGCGGTCGAACACTGCACTCATCGCGGTTTCATCAGCCGCGTCAGCAGCAACCGTAACCAAGGTGGTGCCGGTCGCCGACAGTTCGGCAGCTAACTCGTCCAAGAGTGAACCGGGATTGCGGGACACCGCGACGACGGTGCCGGCACCGGCGGCTGCGAGTTGCCGGATCAGATACGGCCCGATGTTCCCGGTTGCGCCGATGACCAGATAGCTGCTGTCGCTGTCCAATTCAGCCGGGGCCGCCGTCGGCAGGTGACGGCTTTGCAGTCGTGGGACACGACGAATGCCAGCCCGGTATACGACCTGATCCTCTCCGTCGCCGCCGTGAGCCTCGTCGGCCACATATCGGGCGGCCAAGCCGGCGGGCACCGATTCGTCGACATCGATGATGCCGCCCCAGATTTCGGGATGCTCCAGTGCCAGCGTGCGACCCAATCCCCATAGCACCGCGTGGCCGGGGTTGGCTCGATCGCCCTCATCGACAGGCTGGGCATTGCGAGTGAGCAGGAACAGCCGTGGCCCCACCCCCATCTCGGTCACCGCTGCGGTCAGCTTCCGCGCAGCGTTGAACAAGGCATATCCCGATTCGGCGTCGAAATGGTCAGAAAGCGCAGGGGGCCCGTAGAGCACATGGGTGGCTCCGGCGAGGGCGTCGGTGATCGCTTCAACCTCGCCAGCTTCGGCCAGCAGCGACGCGGGTAGCACCGTCACGTCAGACCCGTCACCGAGAACATGGCCGAGTTCGGCGCCAAGCTCCGAATCGGTGATCACCATCCACGAACTATCCGCGTCTGCCCGCTCTGCGGACAATGCCCGCGCCGGCCAGTCCAGCTGGCTGTACCACTGCGGCGGAATCGGTCCATCGACAACCTGGCCGTTCGAAATGCCGGCATGCACAACATGTTTGACCGGAGCCGATCGCCTAACCGTGGTCCAGTGTTTGCTGTGGTGCCAAGGGGTGCTGGGCAGTACCGGTGCCGGTTCCGCCGGGTGGTGCGTCTCCGGCGGCTGGCTGGTGTGGACGGCGTTGACGTTGGTATGGAAAGTGACCGTGTCATCACCGTCGCGCCACAACGTCCCGACCGCGTGGTGATGGGTCACCGATTCCAGCGTGTCGGTGACGGCGTGGGTCAAGATCGGGTGAGCGCTGACCTCGACGAAGGTGCCGTGGTCTTCGGCGGCCGCGGTAATGGCCTGGGTCAGCAACGCCGGCTGGCGCACATTGGCCACCCAGTACTCGGCATCCAACACCGGCGACGTGGTGCCTTCCACGACGGTCGAAATGAATGGAATCGTCGGCATCGAGGGCACCAGATCCGCCAGCGCCGAGCGCAGCTCAGGCAAGATCGGATCCATCAACGCGGTATGCGAGGCGACCTCCATGTTGACCCGACGCGCGAACTTGTTCTGCGCGCTCACCGCGGCGATCACCGCATCGACCGGAGCCACCGGCCCAGCGATCACCGTCTGCTGCGGTGAGACATAGCCCGCCACACTGACATTGGGATAGTCGGCAATCAACGCCGCGGTAGTCTCGGCGTCCAGTTTGAGTAGTCCTACCGCACCTTGCCCCGCGAGCTGCGACATCAGCCGCGAGCGGATAGCGATCACCCGCAGTCCGTCGGCCACCGTCAGCGCACCGGCCACCACCGCCGCGGTGACTTCACCCATCGAATGACCGATCACGGCGTCCGGGTGCACGCCATACGAGCGCCACAATTCGGTCAGGGCAAGTTGCAAACCCATCAGCACCGGTTGCACTTGCGCATCGCCGCTCACCGGCTCGCCACCAGCGATCACTTGTTGCAGCGAAAACCCAACGTGGGAAACGAAATCGTGCTCCAGATCGGCGATGGCCTCGGCGAACACCGGCTCGTCGGCAAGCAATTGGCGGCCCATGCCCGCCCAATGCGAGCCCTGACCCGAGTACACGAACACCGTGCCGGGATTGCACGGGCCGTCGTGCGGACCCACGACTCCCTCGGCATGCCGACCGTCGGCCAGCGCTTGCAGACCGGTGATCGCGCCAGCGCGATCGCGGGCGCAAACCGTGGCGAAGTGAGCGTGTCGTTCTCGGTGGTGATTGAGCGCGTGGGCCACATCGGCCAACCGAACTGCGGAACCCGCGTCGCCCATCCACGCGGCCAGCGCCCCGGCCATCGATGCGATCCGCTCGGGCGTCTTGGCCGACACCACCAAAGTGGTCGCAACCGGATCGGTTTCACGCAGAACCGGTACTGCCGCAGGAGCCTGCTCGATCACCGCATGCGCATTGGTGCCGCCGAACCCGAACGACGACACACCAGCCCGTCGTGGGTGCGGCGTGTGAGGCCAATTCCGTTGTTCGGCAACCACTTTCAGGCGCAACTGGTCGAACGGGATGTGCGGGTTCGGGTTGTGGAAGTGCAAATTCGCGGGAATACTCGCCCGCTGCACCGCGAGCACAGCCTTGATCAGACCCGCCATCCCAGCAGCTGCCTCGAGATGACCGAGGTTCGACTTCGCCGTACCGATCAACAAAGGCGACTGCTCCGGACGGCCCTTGCCCAAAACGGTGCCGAGCGCACGCGCCTCGATGGGATCCCCAAGCAGAGTCCCCGTGCCATGGGCCTCGACATAATCCACTTCATGCGGCGGCACTCCCGCATTGGCGTACGCCGCGCGCAGCACTGCCATCTGGGCGGCGGGATTCGGGGCCAACAGGCCGTTGGACCGACCGTCCTGGTTGACGGCAGAACCCCGCACCAACGCCAGTACCCGGTCTCCGTCGTGCAATGCATCGCTGAGTCGCTTGAGCACCACGACACCGCAGCCCTCGCCACGGACGAACCCATCGGCATCCGCGTCGAACGCATGGCACGCACCGGTTGGCGACAGTGCACCGGTTTGGTCAAACGCACGAAAGACGCCGGGCGCCAACAGCAAATTCACGCCAGCCGCAAGCGCCACATCCGAATCCCCGATCCGCAAGCTCTGGCACGCCAAGTGCAAAGCGACGATCGACGATGAACAAGCAGTATCAACCGTCAACGACGGTCCACGTAGATCCAGGAAGTACGACAGCCGATTGGCGATGATGCTCAGCGCGCCGCCGGCATTACTCCACGCGTCGACGCCGGGAAGATCGAGGCCTGCGAGGTATCCGTAGTCGGTGTAGCACGCGCCGGCGAAGACCCCGGTCGGCGAGCGCCGCAGCGAACTCGGCGGAATTCCGGCGTGTTCCAATGCCTCCCACGCGACTTCCAGTAGCAGACGCTGCTGGGGGTCCATCTTGACGGCTTCGCGGCTTGAGATTTCAAAGAAATCCGCGTCAAAGTCGTCGACGTCGGCTAAGAACGATCCCGAACGAGTGGTGCGGGCCAACGCCGCCGCGACCTCAGGGGAGCCGTCTTCGAAGGGCGCCCACCGTTCCGGCGGCAGCTCTCCCACCGCGGACCGACCTTCACTCAAGAACTGCCAGTAGTCCTCCGGTCCGTGGATGCCACCGGGGAATCGGCATCCCAGGCCGATGATCGCGATTGGCTCGTCCAGGCGGCTTCGATGCTCGGACTCGAGGGTCGGCTCGGCGTCGGATTGCGACCCGCTGAGGAACTGCGCCAAGTCGGCGATCGACGGGTGCTCCCAGAACTCCACCGGCGAAACTTTCCGGCCGAGCAGCTCGGAGAGCTCACCGGAGAGCACGACCGCGTCGCGCGAGCCCAAACCAAGATCGCTCATCGACGCGTCAAAATCGATCTCGTAGGGACTGCAGCCGACGTTGGTCACGAGGTAGTCGGCCAGCCAGTGCCGAAGGGTCTCTTCGTCGAAAGGCGAGGTCATATCAGATACCCCTCTCACTCCCAGCCGGCGCCGACTCCACGCTGTCGAACAGGTCGTCCAAAACGCTGCTGTCCGCGCCGCTCAGCGCGTCAACGTCGTTGTCCGAATCTGTCTGCGGTAGAAGCTTCTTGGCGAGATGCTCGGCTAACGTAACGATTGTCGGATAGTTGAAAAGCATGGTCGCTGACAGCTCGATACCGACGAACTGCTCGGTGTCTCGGCGAACCGACATTGCCATCACCGAGTTGAGGCCCAGCTCCGCAAACGGAAGGTCCAGTGCGAGCTCGGCTTCCGGCATTTGTAGCTCACGGGCAAGGATGGTTCGCAGCCCGGCCTCGAGTTCGCGCAGGACCTCTTCGGCGGGCATTTCCGACCATCTCGGCGATATCGCCGGCGCCTCGTCCGCCTCCGGCGCGTCCGACGAAGGCAGTGGGGCCATCACGGCTTGAGCGACGTCGTAGCGCTCCAGGTACTCCCAGGCAGTGAAGGCTTCGTCCGGGGTGACGGGCCGGGAGCCCAACCGTTCGAGTTCCTGCATCGCGATTTGGGCGTCCGTGCCGAACCCGAGTCCCCGCCAGACCACCCAATCCAAGCTGACAGTGTGGCAGCCCTGGCGGTGACGCGCGTGGGCCAGCCCGTCCAGGTAGGCATTGGCCGCGGCGTAGGCGCCCTGCCCAGGGACACCGAACACCGCCCCGGCCGCGGCAGTCATGAACAAGAAGTCGAGGCTACCGGGCGGGAAAACCTCGTGCAACGCCTGCGCACCGGCGATTTTCGGCGACATGGTGTGCCGAAGGCGGTTCTCGGTGACCTCGGTCAGGAGTTGGGCGTCGGTGATTCCGGCAGCGTGGACGACACCTCGGATCGGCGGGGCGCCGTCGGCGTCCCGCTTGGCAACGAGATCCCGCATCGCATCAGGCGAACCCACGTCAAGGGCCAGCGCATCGACCGAGACCCCACGCGATTCCAGCGCGCGGATTACGGCGATCTTGCGCCTCGCGTCGGCGTCAGCGATGTCGTCGTCCCAGTCACGACGTGGTGGCAGCGGCGTGCGGCCGGCCAGTATCACACGATGCGCGCCACGATCCGCGAGCCAACCCGCGATCAGCAGACCGAGCGCACCCATGCCGCCGGTGATCAGGTATGTCGCATCCGGGCGGCATCGCAGCGGCTCGCGGACCGGCTCGCCGGAGACCGGCGCCAGCACCTGCGTGAGGAATTCGCCGTCGCGCAGGGCCAGGATGGACTTGGCCGGCGTCCGCAGGATCGTGGATAGCGGCGCTACCCAATCAACGGGGTTTGCCTCCTCCGGCACGTCGATCAGGCCGCCCCACAGCTGCGGCTGCTCGGCCCGGATGACCCCCGCGGTCCCCCACAGGCAACTTTGCCGCACCGCCGCGCCGGAAGAACCCTCCCGAACGCCGCGGGTGACGATCCACAACGTGACCGGCTGGTCATCGTCGCGCTCGGCGAGCCCTCGGACCAGATCGGCGACTTCGGTCGACAGTCGAACCGCGCAGTCGAGATCGGTGTTGTCCGAAGCGGATTCGGCTACATACAGCACATAGCGCGCCTCGGCGGCGTCGGACCATGGGTAACCAGCATCGGCCAGCCGCTCACACAAAGTGCCGACAATGCTGTCATCGCCCAACACCGCGATGGTGGCCAATCCATCTGATGAGTCGGCACCACCCTCGACCTGGAAGGGCTGCCAATCGATCGTGTGCACCATCGTCGACGGGTCGTCGTTGGCCGACCCCGCCATATTCGAGTCCACCACTGCGTAGCGAAGTCCCTGGACTTCGATGCAGGTGCTGCCGTCCGGCGCCGTTACCGCAACGTCGACGATCAGCTCTTCGTCGGTGCCGCCGCGCCGATGCACCTCGATGTGTCCGTGCTGCTCAACAAGTTCGGCTTCAAACCGGACACTTGATGCCGTAGCCGGAATCATCAGCCGCGGATTGGTGCTGTCCAGCAGCCGGGCGAGGTGGATGGCGGCATCGAGCAGCGCGGCCGCCGAGGGTTTGGACAGCTCGACCTCGGCATCCAGCCGATCGGCCGACGACCGGCAGGAGCGGACCAACCACTCGAACGGCCGCCCTTCGCTGCCCCACGTCCGCCACAGCGACGTAACCGACTCGTCGACGAACTCGGTGTCTGCCGTGTTAACGGCGTGCAGGGACTGGCGTGCCGCCGCCTGGTCAGGCAGCTCGCGAGAGATTCTGGCGTGGCAGTGCTTGACCCAACGTTGCGCGGTGCCCTCGGCGCCGGAACTCGCGGAACTGGACGACACCGTGACCGACTCGCCGTCGGCAACCACCTGGACCACCCGCGGTTCGCCGACGACGATCGGATACTCGAATCGGACGTCGGAGGTTACCGATGCGCCATATTCAGCGGCTGCGGCCGAAAGCGTCTGCAACAGAACCGATATCGGAACTATCTCGACACCATTGTTGTGATGAGATCCCGGATACGGCTTGTTGGCGGGGGTGAGCCGCGCCTGCCACAGATGCGTTGGCTGTGTGGTGGCGACCGCGATGTGCTCACCGAGCACGGTGCCGGGCTTGGGCGCGGATTCGGCTGCTTTGACGTAATTCTCGGCGCTGATCCAGTGCTGAGTGTGGTGCCAGGGCGCACTGGGCAGCACCGGATGCGGCTCGGGCGGATGCGGCACCTGCGGGGGACGGAAGACACAAGTGCTGTTGAAGTTGGTGTGGAAGCTGACCGTGTCATCGCCATCGCGCGACAGCGTCCCGATGCTGTGATGATGAGTGGATTCAAGCGTTTCGGTCACGGCGTGCGCCAGCGTGGGATGTGGGCTGACTTCGATGAAAGTCGCGTGCTGCTCGGCCGCGGTGGCGATGGCTTGGCGTAGCCGCACCGGCTGACGCACATTGGCGACCCAGTACTGCGCATCCAAGGGTGGCAGCGCGGCATCTCCACCATCGACGATGGTGGAGATGAAGGGAATCGTCGGTACCTTGGGCGCCAGATCCGAAAGCGCCGAACGCAATTCGGGCAGGATGGGATCCATCAGCGCGGTATGCGAGGCGACTTCCATATTCACTCGCTTCGCGAATCGTTCTTGTGCCGTTACCGCGGCGATCACCGCATCAACCTGCGCCACCGACCCGGCGACAACGGTCTGGCGCGGCGAGAGGTAGCCCGCCAAACTCACTTCGGGATAGTCGGCGATCAGCTTTTCGGCTGCGTCAGCGTCGAACTCCAGCAGCGCCACCGCACCTTGGCCGGCCAGCCGCGACATCAACCGCGACCGGATCGCGATCACACGCAGCCCCTCGGCCAGGCTCAGCGCCCCGGCAACTACCGCCGCGGTCACCTCCCCCATCGAATGCCCAATCACCGCATCGGGTTCCACGCCATAGGAGCGCCACAACGCCGTCAACGCCAACTGCAAACCCATCAACACCGGCTGCACCCGCGCGTCGCCGGCCACCGGCTGGCCCTCAGCGAGCACCTGCCGTAGCGAAAATCCGACGTGCTCGACGAATAACGGCTCCAACTCATCCACCGCCGCGGCGAAAGTCGGCTCATCCGTTAACAATTGCCGGCCCATGCCTGCCCACTGCGAGCCTTGACCCGAATACACGAAGACGGTGCCCGGCTTGCACAACCCGTCGTGGGCGCCCACCACGCCGACCGCTGATTCACCGGTCGCCAATGCCTGCAGGCCGGCCACGGCCTGAGCACGGTCGCGCGCGCAGACCGTCGCGAAAACCTTGTGGTGGGTGCGGTGATGGTTGAGGGTATGGGCGACATCAGGCAGAGAAACGTCGGCGCCGTCGGCGATCATCCACTCGGCGAGCATCGCGGCAGTCGACGCGATGCGCGCGCGGGTCTTGCCCGAGATCACCAAGGTGGTCAGCACCGGTTCTGGTTCCGCGGCCACCGGCTCAGCGGCCGGGGCCTCCTCGATCACCACGTGCGCGTTGGTTCCACTGACGCCGAACGACGAAACCCCCGCCCGTCGGGCGCGCCCCACACCCGGCCATTGCATGCCCTGATCGGCGATTGTGAACCGGGAAGCGCCCTCAACCGCGTTCGGAGTCAGCTGCTTGAAGTGCAGGTGCCGGGGAATGTAGCCATGCTGCACGGTCAACACAGTCTTGATAAACCCGGCGATCCCGGCCGCTGATTCCAGATGACCCAGGTTTGTCTTCACCGAACCCAACACCAGCGGCGCCGAGCCATTCCGCTCGCCGAAGATGTTGCTCAACGCGCCCAGTTCGATCGGATCACCCAACGCGGTGCCGGTGCCGTGCGCCTCGATGTAGTCAATCTCCCAAGGCTCCAACCGTGCGGCCGCCAACGCGGCACGCACGACGGCTTGCTGGGCCGGTCCACTGGGCACCGTCTGCCCGCTGCTGGGACCATCCTGGTTGACCGCCGAACCGCGCACCACTGCCCACACCGAATCCCCGTCGCGCAGCGCATCGCTGAGCCGCTTGAGCACGACTACTCCGCAACCCTCGCTGCGGACATAGCCGTCGGCATCTGCGTCGAAGGTTTTGCATCGGCCGTCAGGAGCCAACATCCCCCACCGCGAGGTGGCGACGCTGTTTTCCGGACTCAGCATCAGGTTGACCCCGGCGGCCAACGCCTGGTCGCTTTCCCGTCGGCGCAGGCTTTGGCATGCTAAATGAATGCTGACCAGCGAGGACGAGCATGCGGTGTCGACTACGACAGCCGGGCCGTGCACACCCAGGAAATAGGACAACCGACCCGCGGCGAAGTTCGCCGCGTTCCCGAACGGGATGTGTGGGTCGACCTGGTCTCGCGGCAACCTGCCTGCCAGGGTCAGCGTGTAGTCGTAGGTGGTCATTCCGACGAAGACGGAGGTTTGCGTGCCGCGGATCATCTGTGCGGTGATGCCCGCGTTTTCTAATGCCTCCCAGCTGACTTCGAGCAACAGCCGCTGCTGAGGATCCATTGCGGCTGCCTCGCGCGGCGAGATCCCGAAGAACTCAGCGTCGAATTCGTCGGGTCGCCACGACGTGAGGAATCCGCCCTCTGGGCAGCAGATCGTCCCCGGCACGGAGTGGTCGTCGGAGTAGAACGCGTCGGCGTCCCAACGCTCCGCGGGCACCCGCACGATGCCGCTGGCGCCGTCTTGCAGCAACCGCCAGTACTGGGTTGTGCTATTCGCCCCACCCGGAAAACGGCAGCCCATCCCGACCACGGCGATCGGCTCGGTGTCGCCCTTTTGAGCAATTTCCAGCTGGGCGGTCAGATCATCGATCTTGCGCAACGCCTCAGTGATGATCGCACGACGATCCGGCGGCGCACCAGTCATCGCGCTCCCCCCAATCTGCCAGAAAGCTCTGCGAGGTAATCAGCCCCGCCCACAGATGTCATCCGGTCTTGTTCCGGCTCCCGGCGCGCTCCCGTAGCACAGCGGGTACAAAAGATTCGGTTGATGGCATTGGCTTTACTCTCGCTGAGTGTAAAGCCGTCTGAACACCACTAGTCAGGCGGCTCGGCAGCATTTGCCGAGCCGCGTCATGCGGTGGAATCCAAACGGCTGAACTCGTCCTGCCGGTAAACCTCGAGACACGAGGAACGGCGGATCTTGCCGCTAGTGGTGATCGGAATCGAGCCGGGCGGCACCAGGACGAGATCGGCCACCCGCAACCCGTGCGACTTGGAAATCGCAGACGTCACTTGCGCTCTCACGGTACGAAGCCGCTGTTGCAGCTCTTCGTCGGAGTTACCCCGGTTCTTCATCTCCGCGATCACGACTAGCCGCTCGGTGCGATCGTCGGGGATCGAGATCGCCGCGACACGGCCCCCGCTGATCTCCTGAGTCGTGGCCTCGATGTCGTCGGGATAGTGATTACGCCCATCCACGATCAGAAGATCCTTGATGCGGCCGATGATGAACAGCTCGCCGTCGTAGATGACGCCCAAATCTCCGGTACGAAGCCAGGACCCCAGCGGCGTGCCGGGCGAGGGATCGATCAACTGTCCGCCGAAAGTCCGCTGCGACTGTTGCGGCTTGCGCCAGTAGCCGTTGGCGATGTTGTCGCCGTGCAGCCAGATCTCGCCGACCATGCCGGCCGGATTCTCTACGCGGGTGTCCGGATCGACGATCCGGATAGTGGACGCCCGCGGCGTACCGACACTGACCAGCTCGACGCCGCTGCCGTTGTCGCAGGCCTCCGCGTGGCCGGCGGACAGCTTCTCGTAGTCGAAGTTGGCGATCGTCGGGGGCCGCCCCGGACCCGATGACGCCACGTACACCATCGCCTCGGCCAGACCGTAGGACGGCTTCAGCGCGGTCGCCGGAAAGTTGAATTTCGCAAAGCGATCGAGGAAACGCCGGATCGTCGCGGCGTGCACCCGCTCGCTACCGGACAGAACGGTGTGCACGTCCGACAGGTCGAGCCCCTCCATGTCGGCGTCGGTTGTCCGGCGCGCGGCCAGTTCGAAAGCGAAGTTCGGCACTGCCGTGAAGACGCAGGAGTTTTTGGCCAACTGCTGCATCCACCGGGAGGGCCGCTGCAGGAATGCCATCGGGCTCATCAGCACCGAATGGAGTCCGATGGTCAGCGCACCAGTGACCCCAAGGAGCAAACCCATGTCGTGATACGTGGGCAGCCACGACACCAGCGTGAGGTCCGCAGGTGGAAGTTTGCCGTCGGCCTCGAAATAGTCGGCAACGACCTGTTCGAAGTTCGCGAAAACGTTCTTGTGGGTCACCACCACGGCAGCCGGCGAACGGGTCGAGCCGGAGGTGTACTGCAGCACAGCGATTTTGGCAGGTGGCCGGCTGCCCGACTGGAAGGGCGGCTCGGCGTCGAGATCAAGTGCGTCGATCTCGATAACGGCTGGGGGCGTGCCGGGAAGCGCACGAGCACACGAGACAACGTCGCCGACGACAGCCGATGTCGTCAGTAGCGCCGACGGCGCGCTGTCTTGCAGAGCCGCGGAGGCACGTTCGTCATGCGCGCCGAACTGCGGCACGGGCAACGGCACTGCGACGCAACCGGCTTCCATCGCCGCGTAGAAGCCGACCATGAATTCCAGGCCCTGCGGCGTCAGGATTGCCACCCGATCCCCAGGCGACGTGCAGGTCGCGATTTCGCCAGCGACCACCTGGACGCGCTGGTAAAGCTGCGACCAGGTCAAGGTTTGAACGTATCCGGCAGGGTCGATCTCGTAGTCGATGAACGTGTAGGCAGGCTTATCCGGCCGTTGCCGGTTTCTTTCCCGCAACGCTGCGGGAATCGAAGCTTCGGTCACCGCCATCGGGACACCACCCCTCTAGATTTTCAGCCCCGAACACCAAACGACGTAGGGCGCTTGTGATGCAGGAGATTAACAGGGCCGCCGCACTTCTCGGACCAAAAATCCAAGAATGTAATACGCGCGACAAACAGGAGCTGGGCGACGCCTGCGTGCTAGATCAGACCATAGGTTTGCTAAGCAGTCAAACTCTGGCGCGCCATCGCTGGTCGTCCGGCGTTGCGCGCGATCGGGCCTTCGCCGTTCGCGTGATCTGCATACGCCGGTCTGTTGTTGACAAAATCGCCGTAATCACCGCCAGCGGTTGATTTTTTCGCACAGGTTGTGCGATGGCGTGCTAGCGCAGGAGGACCGCGGTCCGTGCCGCGGCCGATCACCGTGCCGGACTGCGCCTGTGCCGACTGCGCTGTTTGCTGAGGGCTGCCCGGCAGTGTTGGGGCTGGTGCACATGTTGCAGGCGTTGAAACATGCCGCGCCGCGATATCGTCGCGCCTTCGCAGCAAAATTCGCACCGATTTCAACCTGCCGTCTTGTCCAATTTATTGGTTGCGCGGTCCAATTTATCAGCCGCACAAGGCTTCTGTGCGCTATTAGTCATGATCGTAATAGCGTTGGACGAAATGACGGTGCCGTCAGAATTCGTTAACGGGCAGCCCTCGACCCGCTCGCGACCAGCGCGGTCCGGCCCACAGCGGTCAACCGCGGCAGTACGCGACGACCTTGCTCTCGATCTGACTGACCAACTCAGGGATGTGGTCATTGAGGTAGAAGTGATGGCCGGGGAAGACCTGCACGCTGAACTCTGACGTGGTTCGCTCCGACCAGGGTGACACCTTGTCGTCGGTGGCGACGTCGTCGTCGTCGCCACGGAAGGCGAAGATCGGGCACGACACCGTCGCCTCCGGCGGGCAGTCGTACTTCGAGATGGCCTTGAGTCCGCGCAGCGTCGGCA
This sequence comes from Mycobacterium sp., assembly GCF_049585075.1. Classification (GTDB taxonomy): domain Bacteria; phylum Actinomycetota; class Actinomycetes; order Mycobacteriales; family Mycobacteriaceae; genus Mycobacterium. The sequence continues at coordinate 2,487 of NZ_JBAUZA010000107.1, read as the reverse complement.
AGATCTTGGCGGCGAATTCTTCGTTCTCCAGGAACTCGGGATTCACGCCGGTCATCTGGCTGACGGCATCGAGCAGGCCGCGATCGGATTCCGGGATGTGTTCGTAGCCGACGCGGCCGGGCGCCGCACAGGAGGATACAAACAGGCCAGCGATCGGGCTTCCCGCCAGTTCGAACCGCCGGGCGACCTCGAATGCCAGCAACCCGCCCATGCTGTGGCCGAAGAACGCCACCTTCGCGCCGGAAGGATCCGGCGGTGGCACCATCCGGCAAACTTTGTCTGCAAGGTCGGAAATGCTGGTAAAAGACCCGAGATCGTGCGTACCTGCACGTCCTGGGTATCGGACCGCAATGCGTTTGATGTCGCTGGAAAAGGCTTTGGCAAACGGAACGTAATATTCGGCGGATCCGCCGGCATGCGGAAAGATGTACAGCGTCGGCGGGCCCTCGGTCACGCGGCAACGATACAGTCCGGGCTCGCGCCATCCCGGCAGCGGATCGCCGGCAACGTCGGCTGCCAACTCGTTAGGCCTCCGATGCGCGACCGGCCCCGCGCGAGGGTTCAACTCGCGGAACAAACGCCGTCGTTAACGCATCCTTTCGTGCGGACATCGTTTCTTCGATTTGTATTCCGCCGGAGGCAAAAAAAGCATACGATTTGTCAGCCATGATGCGTGGCAGTTGCTTTTGGGGAGGCAATCCAACGCCCGGCCTGAAGTAGCATCTAACTTCAGTGCTGGCGGGGTCCTTGGAGGAGGTCAAAGGTGTCGTTCGTAACTACTCAACCAGATGTTTTGTCAGGGGCTGCAAGCAGCCTGTCCGGTCTCGGTGATGCGATGGTGGCCCGGAATGCGGCTGCTGCGGCACCGACGACGGGGTTGGCCCCGGCCGCCTCCGACATTGTGTCGGCGATGACGGCCGCCCAATTCGGTCAGCAGGGCCTGGCCTATCAGCAGCTCGCCGCCCAAGCCGCTGAGGTACACGAGCAGTTGGTGGCCGCATTGCGCTCCGGAGGCAGTGCCTATGAGCTGACCGAGATAACGAACGCGGCTAGCTCGGCGCTGTCCGGGTAAACAGGGCCTAGTCGATGAGTTTTTCGCTGATTCCCCCGGAAATCAATTCCGCCCTGATGTTTTCCGGGGCGGGGTCAGGCCCGCTGTTGGAGGCCGCGACGGCCTGGAATGCGTTATCTGCCGATCTGGAGAGCACCGCAACCCAGTATCAGACGCTGATCACCAATCTGACCACCGGCCCGTGGCTAGGCCCGTCTGCGGCGCGGATGGCCGCGGCCACTGCCCCCTACATCGCGTGGCTGCAAGGCACCGCGGCCACAGCCGCTCAGACCGGGAGCCAGGCCCAGGTGGCCGCCACCGCCTATCAGAGCGCCTACTCGTCGATGGTTCCTCTGCCGGAGATCGCCGCTAACCGGGCGTTGTTGGCCCAGTTGGTAGCCAACAATTTCCTGGGCCAAAACACCGGGGCGATCGCCACCACCGAGGCGAACTACCTGGACATGTGGATCCAGGACGCGCTGGTTATGGACACCTATCAGCTGAACTCCAAGGCGGCCAGCACCTTGCCCGCACAGACGGCCGCACCCCAGGTGGCCAGCGGCGCGCTGCCCGCAGCGGCCACCGCGGCGGGAGCCGTTCCGGCCGACGCGACCAGCAGCGTGCTCATTCAGCTGCTGCTCGACGTTGCGGACCTCTTTGGCTACACGGGGACCGCTGGGCCGGCCACCTTGGGTGCCGGGGATATCGCGAGCTGGCTCGGATTGGTGGCTACCGGCGTCGCGACCAATCCCAGTGCCGCGCTGCTTCCGGTGCAGGCCAGCTACTACATGGGCATGCTGGCTAGCACGCCCGCGCGTATGTTCATGAGCTCGGGCTCCTCGGGCGGCAGTGGTGGCGTCAGCGGCTCGACTCTGGCCAGCATGGGCGACTCGCTGCTGGAGAACGTCGGTAAATTCATCGACGGCAAGCTCGTTGCCGTGACGGCCGGCGTGGGCAACCAGCTGCAGTCGTGGGGATCCTCGGTGGCCGCGCAGCTGGCCGGAGCTCAACACCTGGGCGGGCTGTCAGTGCCCAACGCCTGGCACGGCATGGCCCCGGAGATGGCTCGCGCCGCCCCGCTGATGCCCGACACCAGCGTCGCCGCCCCGAGCATGACAGCCGGCCTGCCCAGCAGCCCGTTCGCCCAGGGTTTGATGGGCGCGCTGGCCGGACGCGGTGTGAGCGGCCTGGGCTCCCGGGTGGCCGCCAAAGTCATGCCTCGCTCACCGGCCGGCGGGTAACAAGCAACCACCACAGGAATATGACCTCTAGTTAAGGAGAAAGAATTATGCCTACGCGTTTTATGACCGACCCGCATGAGATGCGGGCGATGGCGGGCCGTTTTGATGTGCACGCCCAAACCGTTGAGGACGAGGCCCGCAAGATGTGGGCGTCGAGCCAAAACATCGCCGGTGCCGGCTGGAGTGGTACCGCCC
>NZ_JBAUZA010000106.1:0-14102 GCF_049585075.1 Mycobacterium sp. | reverse complement strand
TGGCGGCGGCAATGGCACCGGCGGCAACCACGCCCAGCCCGGCCGCGGGAGCGACCCGGCGGCGACGCTGGTCATTGGTTAGGCCGTAGTGAGATTTGGTGCTCATAGCTAAACTCCGCTCGTTTGTTGTTGCGATGGACCGTCCACACACCGCGCTAAGGTAACTCTCAGGTTGCTCTTATGCATAACAACGGCATAAATTCCTACGGATAGATGAAAATGAGATCTGACCGTTACCGAACTGTGATGTTCGATCACCGAACGGCGCACTGCCCCGGGCCGCACGCCCCACCGGCTCCTGACGGATCAACATTTCTTGCAATGGATGTCGCGCTGCGCGGAGCCGGCCCGCACGAAGATAGCGTCGGTGAAAAATAACTCGGTCTACCGCGGCCCGGCCTTTACAGCATGAAAGCTGTTGGCGCACAGCGTTAACCGGTCCGTAGTTCGCAAAGACGTGGGTTAAGCGATACGCGGATCCGGTACAGTACGCGCGTGCAGTCCGAATGCCGATTTTTTTGGGCAACTTCGATGAAGATGCGTCGCTTATTTCACGCCCGTCAATTGGCTGCGCAATAATCCCACTCGCAAGGTCACGCCCATTTGTTATCCCGACATTGGTCTCGGAGAGGGCTGACGAAGTCGTCGGGTCAAAACCAGCAGAAGCTCCCGTCGCAACGGATCTTGCTGGCACCGCCCGCGCGATTCACGTGTCGCCCTGCGAAAAGGCAAGTGTCTCAACAGGAATGCGAGCAATTCGATGAAAGTGACAGCGATTCAGGCGATGTCGATAGCGACACCCTGCACGTGCAGGGCGCGCAGGTCCTCGGCGACGGACAGACGTTGGCCTCCGGTACCTTCGGCTGCACCGCCGAGCCCTCGGCGATGAGATGCACCGACTCCAGCCGCGGCCACTTCTTCGACATGTCGCCCGCTTCCTACCAAGTAGGGTGACGGGCTGTACTAGAAGAAATTCGGATGCGCCGGCGATGCGACTGGCCTAACTTGGCCGAATGTCAGCCAGCCGCGTCCTCATCTCGTCCGGATCCGACTTCGAGTCGACCGTCGGCTATTCCCGCGCGGTCCGGATCGGCCCACACATCGCCGTCGCCGGGACAACCGGCCCGGGACCGGCCGATGACATCGGCGCCCAGACCCGAGAAGCCTTGCGCCGCATCGAGGTCGCTCTCAATCAGGCCGGGGCGACGCTGTCCGACGTCGTCCGCACTCGCATCTATGTGACCGACATTTCCCGCTGGCGTGAGGTCGCGGCAGTGCATTCCGAGGTCTTCGGTGAGATCCGCCCCGCGGCCACCATGATCGAGGTGGCTGCGCTCATAGCGCCGGAGCTGTTGGTCGAGATCGAAGTCGACGCCTACTCGGTAGCCGATTCGGCGGCCGGCGCGAAGACGCCGCCCGCGCCCGGCAGGTAGCTGGTGACGTTGATCACAGCACCAACGGGCAGGGCTCCATACAAATGTGGGAACAGCATCGACTCGGGATCCGTTGGCACTCCCGGTTCCCAATGGATGGGTGCGTCCAGACGGTCGGTTTCGATATGCAGCAACACCAGGTCGTCGCGACCGCGGAAAAGGCGGTTGGCGGGCAGGTGGACCTGCTGCGGCGTCGACAGATGGATGAATCCGACGCTGGCTAGCGACTCGGGCCGTAGCTCGCCCCGGGCCTTAGCGGACAACCACTCGTCGGAGGGGCACAGGTGCACCAGCACGGCCGGGCGTTGGGTCACACCGCCATCCTGCCGGAGCAGCAAAAGCTCAGGCGTGAGAAACGACACAGCGGGTAAACGGTCGGTGAAGACGGCCAAACGCGTTGACATCTGAGACAGTGGATTAAGGCCAGAAGGAGTAGCCATGAACGCGACTTTGACCAGTCCAGAACTAACCAGGGCTGATCGGTGCGATCGGTGCGGCGCTGCCGCCCGCGTTCGTGCCACGTTGCCCTCCGGCGCAGAGCTTCTCTTTTGCCAACACCACGCCAACGAGCACGAGGCGAAACTGATCGAGGCGTCCGCCGTGCTAGAAGCCAGCGCGGCCCCGCTGGGGTCTTAAGCCACGACTCGCGACCTGCAATCCTGGCGGCAGGACCATTAGTCGGGAATCCTGTACGGGTCATGAGCGACCAAGCAGTAAAGGCAGTAAAGCCTTCGCGTCATCACATCTGGCGCGTCACCCGCCGAGCCCTCACCAAGAGTTGGGACGACTCAATCTTCTCGGAGTCGGCGCAGGCCGCGTTCTGGTCAGCGCTGTCCCTGCCGCCGTTGTTGTTGGGCATGCTGGGCAGCCTCGCGTACGTGGCGCCGCTCTTCGGACCGGACACCATGCCGGGGATCGAGCAGCGCCTGGTGTCGATGTCGGACAAAATTTTCTCGCCGAGCGTGGTGCACGGCATCATCGAACCGACGATTGCCGACATCGACCGTGGTGCCCGCGGCGAAGTGGTCTCCCTGGGCTTTTTGATCTCGCTGTGGGCCGGGTCGTCGGCAATCTCGGCGTTCGTCGATTCGGTCGTCGAGGCCCACGACCAGACCCCGCTGCGCCATCCCGTGCGCCAACGGCTCTTCGCGCTGCTCTTGTACGTGGTGATGCTGCTGTTTCTGATCGTCACTGCCCCGCTGATGGTGCGCGGCCCGCGCAAGCTCGCCGAACTCATCCCCGACGGCCTGCAGGACGTCTTGGCCTACGGCTACTACCCGGCGTTGCTCACCGGCCTGATCATCACCGTGGTGATCCTGTACCGCGTGGCCTTGCCCGAACCGCTGCCGTCGCACCGGCTGATCTTCGGTGCGGCACTGGCCAGCGTGGCCTTCGTGATCGCGACGCTGGGGCTGCGCATCTATCTCTGGTGGATCACCGGCACCGGCTACACCTACGGTGCACTGGCCACACCGATCGCGTTCCTGCTGTTCGCCTTCTTCGCTGGCTTCGCGATCATGTTGGGCGCAGAATTCAACGCCGCCATCCAGGAGGAGTGGCCGGCCCCCCGCACCCATGCCCACCGGCTGCGGCGATGGGTGGTATCACGCGCCACTTCTGACGACACCGACGACGCGGCGGACGCAGCACCTCACGTCGACGCCGATCGGGTCAGCCCGTCTTGAGCTTCTCGTAGATCCGCTTGCAGTCCGGGCATACCGGTGAGCCTGGCTTGGCGGCCTTCGTGACCGGAAACACCTCACCGCACAGCGCCACGACGTGAGTGCCCATCACGGCGCTTTCAGTGATCTTGTCCTTCTTGACGTAGTGGAAGTACTTGGGGTTATCGCTGTCGGTCCCGTCGTCGACGCGTTCGTCGGTGTCGGTGCGCTCGATCGTCTGGGTTCGCATGGTCATATTGTGCCGCAATCGGCTTCGACGAGGTTGCCGAAGTGTGGAACAGTAGAGAAATGAAGCGCGGCACTGAGCTGGGTTTCGACGACGAGGGCCGACCGGTACTCATCACGGCCGCGGCGCCGGCATACGAGGTACAGCACCGCCAGCGAGTGCGGAAATACTTGACGCTGATGAGCTTCCGGATTCCGGCGCTGATCTTGGCCGCGGTCGCATACGGCATGTGGCACAACGGTTTGATCTCACTTCTGATCATCGTCGCGTCGATCCCGCTGCCCTGGATGGCAGTACTGATCGCCAACGACCGACCGCCACGTCGCGCCGACGAACCCCGACGCTTCGACGGGGTGACGCGGCGCACTCCGCTGTTCCCCACCGCCGAACGCCCCGCGCTCGAGCAGCACACTCGCCCAGCGCCGCAACCGGAATCGCCACGGCCAGCAGCCGACGGTTCCGAATAACCTGCCAACGCAGCGGCTTCTTAGCACATTCTCAGACCGTGCGGACATCCGCGCACGTCAGCGGGTGTGAGATGGCCGCCCAGCGGGAACTCCACCACCAAGTTGGTCGTTGTACCTCATGACAGCTCACGCCTATCAGGAGGCCGCCATGGCAAATGCCACCACAAGCCGGGTTGACGGCGATCTGGACGCTCAGAGCCCAGCCGCGGACCTGGTGCGCGTGTATCTGAACGGGATCGGCAAGACGGCGTTGCTCAATGCTGCCGATGAGGTCGAACTCGCCAAGCGCATCGAGGCCGGGCTCTACGCGCAGCATCTGCTCAACACCCGCAAGCGTCTCGGCGAGAACCGCAAACGCGACCTGGCAGTGGTGGTTCGGGACGGCGAAGCAGCACGAAGCCACCTGCTGGAAGCCAACCTTCGGTTGGTCGTGTCGTTGGCCAAGCGCTACACCGGCCGCGGAATGCCACTGCTGGACCTCATCCAGGAGGGCAATCTGGGTTTGATCCGCGCGATGGAAAAGTTCGACTACGCAAAGGGATTCAAGTTTTCGACCTATGCGACTTGGTGGATCCGGCAGGCGATCACCAGGGGAATGGCCGACCAGAGCCGCACCATCCGGCTGCCGGTTCACCTGGTTGAGCAGGTGAACAAGCTGGCACGGATCAAGCGCGAGATGCACCAGAACCTCGGCCGTGAAGCCACGGACGAGGAACTCGCTGCCGAGTCGGGCATTCCGGTCGAGAAGATCAACGACCTGCTGGAGCACAGCCGCGACCCGGTGAGCCTCGACATGCCGGTCGGTTCCGAGGAAGAGGCGCCGCTGGGTGATTTCATCGAGGACGCCGAAGCGATGTCCGCCGAGAACGCGGTGATCGCCGAGTTGCTGCACACCGACATCCGCACGGTGCTGGCAACGCTCGACGAGCGTGAACATCAGGTCATCCGGTTGCGCTTCGGGCTCGACGATGGGCAGCCCCGCACGCTCGACCAGATCGGCAAGCTGTTCGGCCTGTCCCGTGAGCGCGTTCGCCAAATCGAGCGCGAGGTTATGTCCAAGCTCCGCAACGGTGAGCGGGCCGACCGACTGCGGTCTTACGCCAGCTGACGACCTAGACCAACATCGAAGCAGTATGCCCGCCGCGCCCGCGGCGGGCATACTGCTGTGCGGGAGTGTTAGCGGACCATTCACGCAGCTGGGCAAGTAGACTCAGCAGCAATGGAGGGTGCGGAATGAACGACCTGGTTGATACCACCGAGATGTACCTGCGGACGATTTACGACCTCGAGGAAGAGGGCGTAACGCCGCTGCGTGCCCGTATCGCTGAACGACTTGACCAGAGCGGACCCACGGTCAGCCAGACCGTGTCGCGGATGGAACGCGACGGCCTGCTTCATGTGGCCGGCGACCGCCACCTCGAACTCACCGACAAGGGCCGCTCGCTGGCCATCTCGGTGATGCGTAAGCACCGGCTCGCCGAGCGGCTGCTGGTCGATGTCATCGGCCTGCCGTGGGAAGAGGTGCACGCCGAGGCTTGCCGGTGGGAGCACGTGATGAGCGAAGACGTCGAGCGCCGCCTTGTGCAAGTCCTCAACAACCCGACGACCTCGCCATTCGGCAACCCGATTCCGGGGCTGCTGGATTTGGGAGTTGGGCCGGGATTTGGCGACGAAGAGCCGAACTTGGTGCGGCTCACGGAACTGCCGGCCGGATCGCCGGTCGCGGTCGTGGTGCGTCAGCTCTCCGAACACGTGCAAGGCGACATCGACCTGATCGCCCGGCTCAAGGACGCGGGCGTGGTTCCCAACGCGCGGGTGACCGTCGAGACCAACCCGGCCGGCGGCGTGACCATCGTGATACCGGGCCACGAGAACGTCAGCCTGCCGCATGAGATGGCGCACGCCGTCAAGGTCGAAAAGGTTTAACGCCCGGCGACGATGCAGAGCGCGGAGCACCCCAGCCGCGCAGCGGCGAGGGGGCGGAGCGCGATGAGGAGAAGCCGGGCCATTTACACCGCTCGTCGGCCGAATGTTCGTCGAGGCGGCAACCGCAGCCCGAGCCGCTCGGCCAGCCGGTACCCGCTGAGAGCCAATTCGCGAATCTGCTCGGGCCGCAGACCCGACTGCAACGCCGTGTCGAGCATGCCCGCCATCCGATGGTCGGCTTGGCAGCGCAGCGCGGCCTCCAGCGACACCCCCGGCCAGCGGGCCGTCGCCACGCGCATAGGCACTGAACGCCACCAACACCAGCGCCTCTACCCGCCACGGCGTGGGCAGGCTGCGCGATAGCAGCGCCCACAGCGACTCGGCCTCTCCTGCGCGGCGGCCGACCGCCAAGGCGTACATCGTGTCGCGGAACTCCACGTCGTCCAGCGCGCAGGCCAGCCTGGCCAGCTCCGCGTCGGAGAGCTGGTGTCCCTCGCCGACCCGGCCGGCCGCAGCGATCGCGTTCTCAACGTCACCGCGGACGCAGGCAGAAGGATCGGCAGCATGTGCGGCATGCCGTGACGCGGCGCGTTCGCCGATCAGCTCGGCCAGCGCAGCGGTCGATGCCCGCTCATCGACCGCGATGACCGACTGCAGGTCAGCGCGCCGCGCATAAAGCCGACGGCCGTCGAGCACGGCCGCCACCGCCACCGGCGAGGCGGACGGATCGTCGATCACACCGCCGGCACCGCAGCCGTCCACGCAGTGCCAGCGCCCCCCGGCGGCGACCCGGTCCACCACGTGTGCGGCCCACAGCGTGATGTCGCGCTGCGATAGCTCGTCGGTGAGCGTCGTACACAGATCGCGGTACTCCTCGTTGCACATTGGGCAGCCGGCGCCGTCGGCGTCGACTATGACCACGATCGCCGCCTCGGGGCTGGCGGCCGACGCTACCTCCGCGAGGTGCCCGATCTGGTCAGCGAGCGCGTCGGAGAGGTCGACCCGCATCACCGACCCGAGTTCGTTGTCGTCGATCGATATCAGCACCAGCGATTTCTCCGGCACGAAGCCCAGCACGGCCGGGAGCGCGGCGATCATCGCGGCGGGGCGATTCAGTTCAAAGTCAGGTCGCTGCTTGGTCATGGCGCCCACGCTGGTCTTCAGCCCCGTCAGCCCGTCCGCGGCACACACGGCGCCACCCGCGCGCTGTGCACAAAGGCACAGCTGGGGACAACCGTGAACTGGGCGGGCCGTGATGGGCTGCCACGGCACCGTGGAATACCTGGTTGACGCGGTGTTCAACTATCCGACGTTCTCCGAGGCGTACAAGGTGGCCGCCCTGGACGTGATGAACAAGGTGCGCGCACTCAACCAGTTCGATGGTTAGCAATCGTCATCGAACGCCGCGGGCGCCACGTCGCCCGGACCGCCGGCCTCGGCGCGCGCCATGAGATCGGCGATGTGCCGGTCGAACGGTGACGAGTAGGACAGGCTCTCTGCGCAGCCGCCCCCGTGCAGACCGCCGATCACCCCGCTGACGCTCGAGCCCCTGATCCAGGGCGCGCCGCTGGTGCCGTCGGCCAGGCCCGCGCACAGCAACTCGGGGTAGCCGCCGTCGCTGATACCCGTGCTGGCCTGACAACCAACGGGCATGCCGCCGACCCCGGCCGGATAGGCGACCACCTTCACCCGGGTGCCTTTCGCGGGTGCCGACCCCAGTGACAGCGCCGACCCGACCTGGGCCTCGACCGATCCCCCCTCGGGGCGGCTGACTCGGACGATCGCGTAGTCGGCGTGCGGATCTCTATTGGCGAGCCAACGGGGATCCAGATAGACCACATCCAGAGTCCAGACATCGCCCGGCCCGGCTTGGCGGGCGAAACCGGGAACAAAGGTTTCCGGGCCGCCAGCGCCCAGGCAGTGCGCGGCGGTCAGCACCAGATTGCCTTCCGCCGAGTGCAGTACGGAGCCGGTGCAGGCGTGCAGGTCGCCGCCCCCGAAGAAAATCGCGCCCACCCGCGGATCGGGATCGACCGGTGCCGCGAGGATCTGGCTCGGGGAGCCGACCACGGCGGGCTTGTGTTCGCTGATGACCGGCGCAGCAGGTGGCTGATGCCCGCATGCCGCCAATACCGCGGCGATCGAGCCCACTGCTGGTGCCAGAATGCGCATCGTTGTCGATCATGCCCGATCGGGCGCGCGCAGGTGACGCCGAAACGGGTACCCCTGCGGAATGCGACCGTAAGCGGCAGCGTTCGGTGAACACATGGGTGTGCCAACCGGCAGCGGGTCAGGTATCCGCGGCCAGCGGATTTGAGAGACACTATCTGACACGGTTGCGGGACACCGCGCCGCGCGAGGAGGCAAGCGATGGGCGATAACCAGCCCCCCGAAAGGGAGCATTACCAGCCCGAGCAGAACGGCATGTACGAGCTCGAGTTCCCGGCGCCGCAGCTGTCGGCGTCGGATGGTCGGGGCCCGGTGTTAGTGCACGCGCTGGAAGGCTTTTCCGACGCAGGCCACGCGATCCGGCTGGCCGCCGGCCACCTCAAGGACTCGCTGGACACCGAACTGGTCGCCTCGTTCGCGATCGACGAGCTGCTCGACTATCGGTCACGGCGGCCATTGATGACGTTCAAGACCGATCATTTCACCCAATACGACGACCCAGAGCTGAGCCTGTACGCCATGCATGACAGTGTCGGGACGCCGTTTTTGCTGCTGGCCGGCATGGAGCCGGATTTGAAGTGGGAACGGTTCATCACCGCGGTGCGGTTGTTAGCCGAGCGTCTTGGCGTGCGCCAGACCATCGGCCTGGGAACGATACCGATGGCCGTCCCCCATACGCGGCCGGTGACGATGACGGCGCACTCCAACAACCGCGAGTTGATCACCGACTTCACGCCGTGGATCGCCGAGGTTCAGGTTCCCGGCAGCGCGTCGAACTTGTTGGAATACCGGATGGCTCAGCACGGCCACGAAGTGGTCGGCTTCACCGTCCATGTCCCGCACTACTTGGCGCAGACGGACTATCCGGCCGCGGCACAGGCACTGCTGGAGCAAGTCGCCAAGACCGGATCGCTGCAGTTCCCGCTGAAGGCGCTGGAAGAGGCGGCGGTTGAAATTGCGGCCAAGGTCGACGAGCAGGTTGAGGCGAGCTCGGAAGTCGCTCAAGTGGTGGCTGCGCTGGAGCGACAGTACGATCACTTCATCGCCGCTCAGGAGGAACGGTCGCTGCTGGCGCGGGATGAAGATCTGCCTAGCGGCGACGAACTCGGCGCAGAGTTCGAGCGATTCCTCGCCCAGCAGGCAGAGAAGAAGTTTGACGACGACGACCCGACGTGAGCGCCCCTCCGCGTCACGACGATGCAGAGCGAAGCGATGAGGAGGAGTGGCGCTCGTGACCACTGGCCCGACAGCGAAGTTGGCGACATGACCCAGCGAAAGCCCAATTTGCGCTCGGTGCGGGAGGTCACCCCAACGCTTCAGTTCCGCACGGTCCATGGGTATCGCCGTGCGTTCCGAATCGCCGGCTCGGGTCCAGTGATCCTGCTAATTCACGGAATTGGTGACAACTCCACCACCTGGGAGGCGGTTCAAGCCAAGCTCGCGCAGCGGTTCACGGTGATCGCCGTCGACCTGCTGGGCCACGGGCAGTCGGACAAGCCCCGCGCCGACTACTCGGTAGCGGCTTATGCCAACGGGATGCGCGACCTGCTTTCCGTCCTCGACATCGAGCGGGTCACCGTCATCGGCCACTCGCTCGGTGGTGGAGTGGCGATGCAGTTTGCCTACCAGTTCCCGCAATTGGTGGAGCGGCTGGTCCTGGTCGGGGCCGGCGGCGTCACCAAGGACGTCAACCTGGTGTTGCGGCTGGCGTCGTTGCCGATGGGCGCCGAGGCGTTGGCGTTGCTTCGGCTGCCATTGGTGCTGCCGGCTTTGCAGATTGCCGGGCGCGCGGTCGGCATGGTGTTGGGATCAACCGCTGTGGGCCACGATCTGCCGGACGTGCTGCGTGTGCTGGCCGATCTGCCGGAGCCGATGGCCTCAGCGGCGTTCACCCGGACGTTGCGGGCGGTGGTCGACTGGCGCGGCCAGATGGTCACCATGCTGGATCGATGTTATTTGACTTCGTCCGTTCCGGTGCAAATCATTTGGGGCACAGACGATGTGGTAGTCCCGGTCAGTCATGCCCGGATGGCGCACGCCGCGATGCCAGGTTCCCAGTTGGAAATTTTCGAGCGCTCCGGCCACTTCCCGTTCCACGACGATCCGGACCGTTTCATCGAGGTCGTCGAGCGATTCATCGACAAAACCGAGCCGGCCGAATACGACCAGGCCGCGTTGCGCGAGCTGCTGCGCAGCGGCGGCGGGGCGCAAACCGTCTCCGGACCGGTCGACACCCGCGTCGCAGTGTTGAACGCTATGGGGTCCGACGAACGTAGCGCCACCTGATCGCGGCCCGCCGCGGCGACGTCTATGGTCGAGCTATGGGCTTCGATGTCACAGTGTTGCGGGTGTTCACCGACTCAGCGGGAAATTTTGGCAATGCCCTGGGCGTCGTCGACGCCAGCACCGTCGAGGCCTCGTGGCACCAGCGCATCGCCACTCAATTAGGTTACAGCGAAACAGTTTTCGTTGAATTGCCGAGCGCCGGTTCCACCACCGCGCAGGCTCGCATCTATACCCCGGCCACCGAGCTGCCGTTCGCCGGGCACCCGACCGTCGGAGCGTCATGGTGGTTGCGCGCCAGGGGTACGCCGATCCGCACGCTGCAGGTGCCGGCCGGCATCGTGCAGGTGAGCTACGACGACGACGTCACGACGATCAGCGCCCGCTCGGAATGGGCTCCGGAGTTCGCCATCCACGATGTCGGGTCGCTCGATGACCTGGCAGCCGCCGACCCTGCCGACTTCGCCGACGACGTCTCCCACTACTTGTGGGCATGGATCGATGAGTCCGCTGGATCGTTGCGCGCCCGCGTGTTCTGCGAGAACCTGGGCGTGCCGGAAGACGAAGCGACGGGATCAGCTGCCGTGCGAATCACCGACTACCTCAGCCGCGACTTGACCATCACCCAGGGCAAGGGATCGGCAATCCACACCACGTGGAGCCCGGAGGGTTGGGTCCGGGTTTCCGGGCGCGTCGTCGACGACGGTGTGACGCAGTTCGTCTAGAGCGCCAGCTGTGTTACCCGGATCAGCAGCTGGCCATCCAGCCCCGCGGCGCGGTGAACGCCGATCTCCGCGACTTCCGGGGATGTCACTATCGCAGCGAATGCGGCGGCTGAAGGGTATTCGACCAGCAGGCAGGTGTCCCACAAGTCGTCGACCTCGCCGATTACCAGCGATGCGATAGCACCGCCGAAAAGCACTCTCCCGCCGCCGTTTTCGATGACTTTCTTCATCGGCGCGCCGTAGAGGTCGTAGGCCTGGCGGCCGGTCAGGTCGCTGGGCCGCCCGTCGGGGTAGGCGGCTTTCGCCCGGAACTTCAGCAGGTTGAGCATCACAACGGGACCGTCGGAGGTATCCGCCATCAATTCTTCGACGCGGGATTGTGTTGGGTAGACCGCATTTTCGACGTCCACGCTATTGTCTCCTCATCGTCGAGTGGGGCTTAGCCGTTGCGGTGCAATACCGCGGACAGGTGGTGTTGCAGCGGTTGTCCGACCGCGCCCATCCGCAGCGAATACGACAGCTCGTCGCCGTCGACGCGGAAGCTGCGGCCCAGGGCGGTCACCTCTTTGGCGGTCGGTGTCAGGCCGATGTTTGCGGTCGTCATCTCGAGCTCGATCGTCGTGCCGTCGGCGGTGTAGGTGCCGACCTCGATTTCGGTGATGCCGCTTGGGTGCGCGAGTACCAGTTCGACGTGGCCGGTCCGCGGTACTCGAAGATATCCCGTCTCGGCATGCAGCGGCTTGCCGTCGACGGCGGATTTGGTTTTCTGCCCGTAGATCAAAAACGGTTTGCCCACATGGGAAAACGCGACTTCCTCGAGGTAATCGAACGGCTCGATGGTGGGGTATGTGCCGGAGCCGTGGCCCTGCCAAGTACCGAGCAACGGAGCGAGCGCCTGCAAGTCGGGATGCAGGTCAGGCAGCATGCCGCACAGCCTATCTGCTGGCCACTAGGCGGCGTGTACGTCCGGCGTGCGGACATGCTCGGGGCGGAAACCCCGGCCGACGACGATCGGCGGGATGAACTGTAGCGGGCCGCGGCCGACGAACTTCGGAATACGGATCGGTGATAGGTCGCCAGTCAAATACGGTTCCACCGCCCGGTTCTGGATGAGCACTTGCCCCGCCTGGATGATCCGGGTGGGTAGCTCGCGGCGGCGCTGCACCTTGGCGAGGTCGGCATCGGTCAACCGGCCTTCCCGCAGCGGGCCGCAAAGGATGTTGGCCGCCGCCACCGCATCGGCGACGGCGAGGTTGATGCCGACCCCACCGGCCGGCGACATGGCGTGCGCCGCGTCGCCGATGCAGAGCAAGCCGCTACGCCACCACGTCTTGAGCCGATCCACCCGCACGTCGAGTTGGCTGGTGTCGTCCCAGGAGTGCAAATCGCTGACGTGTTCACGCAATTTCGGCAGCGTTGAGGCCAGCCGCTTTTTGAAGTCCTCCAGTGAACCGTCGCGGGGGTTTTGACCCTTGGGCATCAGATGCGCGACCTGCCAATAGTCGCCGCGGTAGATCATGGCCATCAGCAAACCCCTGCGGAGAATCGCAAAGAGTTCTTCGGGATCGCCCGGGCGCCACTTGAGCCGAAACCACAAGACATCCATCGGCGAGCTCGCGCTGGCGATCTCCAATCCCGCCGCAGCGCGCACCGCCGACGCGCGACCGTCGGCGCCGACCACCAGCTCGGCGCGCACCTCCAGTTCCGGTGTGCGCACCCCGACGATTCGATCGCCCTCGATGACCACATCCTTGACTTCGGCGTTGCGGATCAGCGTGAATTCCGGGTAGGCACTTACCTTTTCGGTGAGAAAGTCGAGGAAATCCCACTGCGGCATCAATGCGATGTACGGCTGTTTGAAGCCCAGCCATTTCAGCGCGTTGAAGTTGCCAAAGGTGCGCAGTGAGCCTTCGGTGTCGAACGCGACGCGGGTGATCTTGGTGTGCGGTAAACGCAGGAGCTCGTCGATAAACCCAAGCTCGTCCATGATCCGCAGAGTGGTCGGATGCACGGTGTCACCGCGGAAATCGCGCAGGAAATCGTTGTGCTTTTCCAAGACGACGACCTGGATCCCGGCGCGGGCCAGCAGCAGCGCATGAACCAAGCCCGCGGGACCGCCACCGGCAACACAGACTTGGGTTTGCAGGACTTGAGTCACGAGCCGACCCTACCTGCGATCAACCGGGCGCCGACACCTCACGGTGGGCGCGCAACGCTTCAATCTCGCGCTCGAAATCGTCTGCGGACGAAAAGGACCGGTACACCGAAGCGAATCGCAGATAGGCCACCTCGTCGAGATCTCGCAGCGGCCCGAGGATCGCCAACCCGACTTCGTGGCTAGGGACTTCCGGTGACCCACTGGCTCGTACCGCGTCTTCGACCTGCTGTGCCAGCAGATTCAACGCGTCGTCGTCGACTTGGCGGCCTTGGCAGGCCCGACGCACACCGCTGATCACCTTCTCGCGGCTGAACGGCTCGGTGACACCGCTGCGCTTGACGACGGCGAGCACCGCGGTCTCGACCGTGGTGAATCGCCGGCCGCACTCCGGGCAGGACCTACGTCGTCGGATGGCCTGACCCTCATCGGTCTCCCGAGAGTCGACGACTCGCGAATCGGGATGGCGACAGAACGGACAGTGCATGACCGCTCCTTCGCCGCGCCGACAACGGGATGTCTGAAACCACCCCGAGCCTACCTGCGTGCTCCCCCACTGACCTAGCGTCAGCGGAGGTCGCGTCGGGCGGTGGTGGCCGGCACCGTAGTCGCCGAGCAGCATTGAGGCATGCGGCTTTCGGCCGTGCACGGCGGAGTCGTCAGCCCACCGGCGCGATCAGCGTCTGACCGGCCGTCACTGTCGCGGAGCCGAGATCGTTGAGTTCGCGGATCCGCGCGGCGACCTGACTGGTCGGCGCATCAGGCGCTACCCGGGCCGCCAAGTGATGCAGCGTCTCTCCTGGTTCGACTCGCACCACGGCGAGCCGGTCGGGCAGATGGCCGCCCGTCTGGGCGGAGCCGTCGTGCAGCATGCCACCGAAGTGGGCTACCAGTCCGAGCCAGACGGTGATCACCGCCGCCAGCAGGGCCAGAGCCACGGTGGTCGCCGGCGTAATCGGACGTGGGCGATGCGACGCCGTCGACATCAACACTCCTGTTCCGCGGTAACGCGGGGGCGCGGCGACCGGCCTCGACG
>NZ_JBAUZA010000105.1:0-3496 GCF_049585075.1 Mycobacterium sp. | reverse complement strand
GCGAGCGCCAGAACCGCAGGCCGACGGCCAGCGATCCGCCACGCCGCGGCCTGCGGCCGGAGCACATCGCGTGTCGTGGGGCAGCATCGACGTTTCACCGGCGGTGCCGCAACCGCGGCCACCGGCGCCGAAATACGGATGGCGCCGCTTCGTCTGCAAGGCCACTTTCGGCCTGATCAACCCCGGTCCGTCGCCCAAGGAAAAGCAAGAAGCCGACCATGAGGCCGCCATCGGCGCGGTGCTTCGCGGCAACTACAAGGTGGGCGTGCTCGGCAAGGGGGGCGTCGGGAAAACCACCATCGCGGCGAGCGTTGGGTCGATCTTCGCGGAGCTGCGCCGGCAGGACCGCGTGGTGGCGGTCGACGCCGACACCGCCTTCGGCCGGCTGGGCAGCAGGATCGACCCGCAGTCCAGCGGCTCGTACTGGGAACTTGCCGCCGACCGGAATCTCGCATCGTTCGCCGATGTGAGCACCCGGGTCGGCAGCAATTCGGCGGGCCTGTACGTGCTGGCCGGGGAGCCGACGGCCGGCCCGCGCCGCGTGCTCGATCCTGCGCTGTACCGCGAAGCGGCCTCGCGGCTCGACCGTCACTTCACGATCGCGATCGTCGACTGCGGCTCGACGATGGACGCCCCGGTTACCCAGGAGGCGCTCAGCGACCTCGATGCGCTGATCGTGGTGTCGTCGCCGTGGGCAGATGGTGCCTCGGCGGCAGCGCAGACGATGGAATGGCTGGCGGCACATGGCCGTACCGGCCTTCTGCAACGCACTGTGGTGGTGCTCAACGATTCCGACGGGCACTCCGACCGACGGACCCGTTCACTGCTGGCCCGTCAGTTTGTCGACCGCGGGCAGACGGTGGTGGAAGTGCCCTTCGATCCGCACCTGCGGCCTGGCGGCGTCATCGATGTGCGGGACGAGATGGCTCGCAGAACCCGGCGCAGATTTCTGCAGATCGCAGCCGCGGTCGCGGGTTTCTTCGCATCGCGGCCGGCCAGCACGCCGGAAAACCGCTAGCCAACGATCCGCGCCGACGGATCTGCGGTGGCTTCGATCTTGGAGACCAGCTGTCCGCGAATAGTCAGCACGATCACGGCGAAAAGCCGTCGCTCCGCGAAGGCCAGCAGTACAGGCTGACCGGCCGGACCGCTCACCACCGTCACACCCGGTCCCAGGTAGCGCAGCAGGTTGACGGCAACATCGTGCGGACCGTGGTTGATCTGCGGCGGCGGGGCGGGATCGCCGAGCAAAGTGCCGACTCCCCAGACCGTCGGGTCCAGCACCTCGGCCAGGGCCTGCAGATCGCCGTTGGCGCAGGCGGTGATGAATTTCTCGGTGACAAGCTGATGGTCGGCGGCGACCGGTATGTCGCCCGGCTTCGGTTGTGCGCCAGCGAATTTCGCCCGTGCGCGGCGGGCCAGTTGGCGACACGTCCCGACCGGGCGGCCCACCGTCTCGGCGATCGCGTCGAATGGCATTCCGAACACGTCGTGCAAAACAAAGGACACCCGCTCCCCCGGGCTGAGGCGGCGCAACACCTCCAACAGGGCGGTGCGAACCTCGTCGTCCAACGTGACCCGATCCGCCGGATCCAGCCGACGGGACTGATTGAGTGCGGCCACCTCTGAGCCGATGTCGGCGGGCCGCTCGTAACGGGCACGCGCCGAACGCACCTGGTCGAGGCAGAGCCGCCCCGCCACGACCGTCAGCCAGGCGCGGACATCCTCGATCTCGCTGAGGTCGGTGCGGGAAAGCCGCAGAAACGCTTCCTGCGCAACGTCTTCAGCGTCCCCGACGTCGCCGAGCATCTGGTACGCCAGATTGACCAGGTACGGGCGATGCCGACGCCAGGCGTCGGTGATCTGCTCGTTCGCTGACTGCGGTTGGCTCATTCTTTTACGACGATCTAGTCGGCGAAAAAGTTACACGGTTCGGCGGAAACTTTCCCGACTTCCGGCTCGTCGTAGCTGAAAGCAGGACTACCGAATAGCCGAGGAGTCGAGGCATGGTCGTCGATGGCACCGCCGACGAATTCGAGGCGCTGGCGGGCAGCCTCGTGGTATTCCGGTTCGACCCGGTCTCGTCTTAGAGCGCCTTTACTTGCGGATTCTGCTCAGCGCCATGTTCACGATTGTCGCTCCCTGATGCTCGAGGTCGGCGTCGTCGGTGCCGCAGACGAGTACGTCCACGACGATATTCGAGCGTGCCGCCATCGCACGAGCACAGGCAAAGCCTTGGCCGCCCTCCATCCGCCGGAGCAGAACGTCGACACCGTCGGACCTGCGCGGAGCGTTGGCAATCCAATTCACCGGAGGCTGTTGAAGATTCACGGTTAGTGTCCTACCAGCGCAATTCTTCCACTGCCTGGTGGCGGTGTCGACGAATGCCTGGGCTTCCTCGGCGCCGCCGTATGCAATCGCGACTTCACCCACCCGCGGCTGATCCTGATCCACAAGCATCTCCCCGTAAACCGAGTGATAACCCGATCCGCGGTAGGTCAATTCACCGCCGGGCGCCATTACTCCGGCGCATTTGAGGTCGGACAGGAAACCGTCCGGTACGTGGTTGGCTTCGGTGTAGGTCAGCATGCCGGCCAGGTCGGGATCGTTGATCAGCGGGCCGGCCTCCGCCGCTGTCAACATCAGCGACCGCAGCTGGTCGATCTTTACCAGAGGTAGGTCGTTCGACGCTGTTTGGCTGGCGTAGATCGCGCGACCCTCAGCCGCGCGAGTGCAGTTCGCCAGCAACAGGATCATGGGCAGGACTGCAGCGATCACGGCGCCGGAACGACGAACGCGGCCCATCATGGGACTCATCCCGGTGGGATCTTCGCCGCGATCTGGTGGACAACGTCGACCGCTTGATCACCGGCGTTGCTGTTGCTGCAGGCGAGGGCGCCGATCGAGATATTCTTGCGCGCCCAAAGGGCATTCACACATATCCAGTCCATCGCGCCCTGCCCGGTGTTAGTCATCGTCAGAATGCCATCACCGGTGGTGGTGAATCCACCCATGCTGACCAACACCGGAGGTTGGTCGGGATCCTGGAGGTAGCTGACTTTTCGGTTCGCGCATTGCGCCCACTGCGCCTTCTGATTGGTGAAGAACGTCGTAGCCAGCTCTGCGGTAGGAAAACCCACGACCGACTGGATCACCATGCGGTGCATCGGCTCATCGGCTGGCTGTGGGGCGACCGCTGCTCCGTTGAGCGCTTGAACTGCCGCTGCTTGCCAATCGGTCCCGTTATAGACGCTCTGCTGGCCCGGCAGCCACGGAGCCACGCAATCCTTTTCGATGAGCTTGCGCCAATCGGTACCCAAACTGCCGATTGGCCCGGGATTGACCTTCGCGTCCAAAATTGCACCGACCTCGTCTGTTCCGAGAAGCAGACTCTTCAGGTCCGACACCGTCACCGGTGCCACCGACGATGTCGGTGCCGTCGAGGTCGTCGGTTGCCCCGTCGGGTGACTTTCCGACGGCGCCATCAGGACGGCAG
>NZ_JBAUZA010000104.1:0-2782 GCF_049585075.1 Mycobacterium sp. | reverse complement strand
GACCAAGTCCATGCAGATCGCGGGACTGTCCGTGGCTGACATGGCCGCGTACCAAGGTGTGCACAGAAACAGCGTGAGTTCATGGTTGAACCGCCGCGCTCAGCCGCGTCCAGCAAACGTTCGGCTGTGGGCTATCCGGACCGGTGTGCCCTACGAGTGGCTAACGGATGGCGTCTGGCCCGACG
Source organism: Mycobacterium sp. (assembly GCF_049585075.1). Lineage (GTDB taxonomy): Bacteria > Actinomycetota > Actinomycetes > Mycobacteriales > Mycobacteriaceae > Mycobacterium. The sequence goes on along the minus strand of NZ_JBAUZA010000104.1, from coordinate 2,597 downwards.
ACGAATCCGAGGAGTCCGCGCAGGTCAACAGGTAGGCAGCGTTCCGTACGATTGCACCGTAACCGTGCAAATGCAACCATTCTGAAAGTTTCGTTAAAGTATGTGCCGAAACATCACCGAATTGCGCGGACTCGAGCCCCCGGCGACGGCCGAGGAGATCTCGGCGGCGGCGCGCCAGTATGTGCGCAAGGTCAGCGGCTTCACCCACCCGTCGCCGGCCAACGCCGAGGCCTTCGAAGTGGCCGTCGCCGAAGTTGCGGCAACGACCACGCGACTGTTGGGCGCCCTGCCGCCGCGCCGCCAACCTCCGAAGACCTCGCCGCCGCTGCGTCGGCTGGCGACGCGGTGACGCGGGGTCCATCGACGCAAACCGCCACCGTGCCCGCGCTCAAGGAGTGGGGTGCGGTGGTGCACGCGCTGCTGGACGGCCGACAGTGGGTGCTGTTGCGTAAAGGCGGCATCGGCGAGAAGCGCTTTGAGGTGGCCGCCCGCGAGTTCGTGCTGTTTCCGACGGTCGCGCACAGCCACGCCGAGAGGGTCCGGCCCGAATTTCAACACCTGCTCACGGCTGCGGCTTCCGACAGCGCCGACGAGCGCGTTGTAGTGCGGGCGGCGGCGAAAGTCGTTGCGGCACTGCCTGTCAACCGGCCCGATAACATCGAGGCGATCGAGGATCTACATATCTGGACGGCCCGGTCGGTGCGCGAAGACCGGTTGGACTTTCGCCCCCGGCACCGGTTGGCGGTGCTCGTCGTGCAGGCCATACCTCTGGTTGAGCCGGTGCAGCTGCCCCGCACCCCCGACTACGCCGGCTGCACCAGCTGGGTGCAGTTGCCGATCGCGCCGTCACTGGGTACTCCGGTGCACGACGAGGCGTCACTACGCCACGTCGCCGACCGGGTCCGTGCCGCCGTCGGATGACGTCGGTCGCAACCGCAGCCGCCACACCAGTACCCGGCAGCTGCAGTGTTCGTTGTGCCCGCCTACGAGCGACAACGCTGCGGCCCCTCAGTTTGTCGCTGTGAGGCGGGCAAACCGTATGCCACTGGGCTAGAGGTTGCTGTGGCAGGCGTGACTGAGGCGGCTGCCTAGCCCGTGATGGTCTGGTCCACCAGCACCGCGCCGTCCGGCCGCCCCCCGAGCGTGCCGAGCGCCGTCGTCTCGCCGGCCGCGGTAAGTCGCACGAGTTGCGCCAATTGCGCTGGCGCATCGCATTGCAGATAGTGATCGGCGGTCGGCAGTATCCAGTAGCGGTTTCGGCCCGGCTTGTCCTTGAGGAATTTCTGCCACACGAAGTTGGCGACCCGGACAGGGGAGACGTTGTCGTGCAGGCCCCAAACCAGGGTGGTGTTGGTCTTATTCTTGGAAAGCGCTGTAAGCCAATTGGTTTCGTCGGCAGCTCGCTCGTTCAGGTACTGGATCGTGTCCGGCAGGACTCCGATGCCGTCGTTGTGCGCGAAGCATTCCGTCAGAGCGACGATTTCGGGATCGGTAGGCGTTCGCCGCGGCATGAACGTCGTCGTCCCCATCCCGGCGGCCAGCAGCTCGGGCGTCGTCGCGGCTGCTGTGGCCCGTGCCGTTTCGGGGTTATGCAGCGCCGTCTGAAACGCAGTTAGGTTGGCCAGCGGGAGGTAGATGTTGGCGTTGGTCAGAATGACTTCGGTCGGCGCGTTTCCCTGATTCTTCGTCGCGAACTCCGACAGCGCGATCATGCCGACGCTGGCGCCACGGTCATGGGTCAGCATCGTGTATCGCTGGAGCTGCCATACGTTCGTGATCGCATGGATCAGCAGGCGCGCGTCGTCGTAGAGCGAATACACGTATGGCGCAGGCGGCTTGTCGGAAAGCCCGTAGCCGGGGAAGTCAAGCAGGAAGATATCGAAATCGGCACCCAATTCACGGGTCAGCGCGAAGTAGTCGATGCTGGCGGTCGGGAAGCCGTGCACGCACACCAATGCCGGTGCGCCCGGTGTGCCGCAGCGACGGGCGAAGACGCTGACTTCCGCTCCAGCATTTGCAGCGGTTGATGACTTCCAATGAATTTGTGTTGCGCCGCTTCGCCATTCGGTGACGATGCCCATCGGCTAGGCGCTCTCGACTGGAAGCAGCACCCGAGAAGCGCCGAACTGCAATTCATGTGTCGAGGGGTTGAGCTGTCCGCCGGTCGCCGTTGGCTCACCCGTGCCGAGGTTACGAGCGTAGCGGGGATGGCTGCCGCCGGCGACCAGCACCCGGATACGTGATCCGGCGCGGAACCGGTGAGCGATCGCGTCGAGCTCGAGCCGTAGCGAGTCGGTCGCCTCGGTTAGCCGCCGATAGCCGTCGCTGACATTTACCGACCGGCCCTTGTTGTCGACCTCGCTTACCCGAACGAACACGTCGACATGGGGATTGTCAGAGGTATGCGCCAATTCAGCGACCGGCTTTCCGATCACGCACAGGTCTTGGTCGAGCACGTCGGTGGTGAAACTGAGCACGTCGCTGCGCGCGGCCAAGGCGGTGTCGTCGCGGTATCCACCGTCGGGCGACAGCAGTCGGCCCCCGATGGTAGGCGTCGGGTCGGCGGGGTCGTAGCGGAAGCTCACCGAGGACACCGC
>NZ_JBAUZA010000103.1:0-7186 GCF_049585075.1 Mycobacterium sp. | reverse complement strand
GTGCCCGGCTCTGAGCGACAATCCCGCTTGCGCGCGGGCCCGGCCGGATGTTGTCGCTCAGAGGCGGGCAAATTGTGCACCCGGCTCGGCTCAGAGACTCTTGTGGCAGATGTGATGGCCGCTAACTCTGCAAGGACGACAGGTTGAACGCTGTGCCCGTCGGATCGGTCGCCGCGGCGAGCCGCCCGTAGGGGGTGTCCTCGGCCGGCCGTACCACCGCGCCGCCGTTGTCGGTGATCAGCTGCAGCGTCTTGTCGACATCCTCAGCACCGAAGAAGATAGTCCAGGTCGACGGGACACCCTCGGGCAGAAAGCCGGCGCCGTCCATCACGCCGAGCAGTTGCTGATCATCGAACCAGGCTGTGGTGTAACGGAATTCGTTGGTGTCGGAGATCTGCTCGGTCCGCCAACCGAAGACTTCGCGGTAGAAGTCGAGTGCGGCGCCGTAATCGCGCGTGGTCAGCTGGTGCCAGACCGGCGCGCCGGCCTCGCCGATCACCTCAAAGCCGCGGTGCTCCAACGGTTGCCAGAACCCAAAGAATCCGCACGACGGGTCGGTCGCCAGACCCATGTGGCCCTTGGCCGGCACCTCCATCGGCCCCACGCACATCGAGCCGCCCGCAGCGGTCACCGCCGACACGGTGGCGTTGATGTCGGTGGTGTGGAAGTAGGTGGCCCAGGTGTCCGGGCTTTGAAACTCGGGCCGGTTGACCATCAGGCCGGCGACCGGGTGGCCGTCTTTGGCAGCATTGACGTATCCGCCGTACTCCGGTCCGGCGGATTCGAAGGTCCAGCCGAAGAGCGTGCCGTAGAAGTCTTGGGCGCGTTCGACGTCCGACGTCGTCAAATCAATCCAGCAGGGAGCGCCGAGCGGCGCGCCATCACGGGTGGGCACAACGATCTCCTTATGCGTCGCGAGGCCCCGAAGCGGGGTTCACGATTATCGACTGGCGCGCAGCCGAAAACTCATCGCGAAACCGCCAGGCGGATCAGCCCGGCGCGAACACCGTGACGAACTTGTTCAACGATTCGCGGATATCGCGGCGCAATGACGCGGCGACGATCATGCCGATGGGACCGAACAGTGCCGGACCTCCGAGATGCACATCGAAGCTGACAATCGAGTCGTGGTTGTTGCCCTTCGGCTTGACTTTCGCGATCAGCTTGACTTTGACACCGCCGACACCGTCACCGTCGAGCGTCATGGACTCCGGCGGTTTGAAATTCACGATCGTCCATTTGATCCGGTTGGGCATGCCCTTGACTTCGACGATCGACTCGATGACGGTGCCCTTATCCAACTGCTCGGGCAGCTTGCTCCGCCACACCCGGTGGATGGTCAGCCACTCCTTGAAACGGGACAGATCGGATGCACTCTCCCAGGCCTTTTCGGGCGGCAATGGGACGTCGATGGATCCGGAAAGCTTGGCCATGAGTTAGCTCTGCTGCTCGCCCTTCTCGCCATCGCTCAGCGCGTTCTTCGCCGCTTCTTGCACCTTGTTGACGGTGTCTTTGTACTTGCCCTCGGTCTTGGAGTCGACGAACTCGCCAGCCTTGTCGATCGCGGCGTCGACCGTGTCGGCGTTCTGCGCCAGCAAGTCCTTAGCTTTGTCCAGGAATCCCATGAGTCTGACCCTACCGCTCAGGGGCGAAACTTCAGGTGGTGGCTGACATCGCCAACCTGGTCGACGAACATCGTGCGGGTGTCGAACCACCAAACGCCGTCCAGCCGGTGAAACGTGTCCTGGTAGTGCCCGGTGACGATCACCTGCAACGGCAATTCCGGGGTGGCTTGGGTGACGCAGTAGTACGACCTGCTGCGTGCAGTGCCACCGGCCTCGTCGATCTCCAGCTGCACATTGCTGGTGTTGTGCTTGGTCTTCGGGGTGCCGTCGTCGTGGATCTGGACGGCCATCTCATACATCTGTCGCACTCCGGCGGCGCCGGTGAACACCGTCTCCGGCGGTCCGTTCTCGACTCCGCAAACCCGGCCGTGCGCAAAGAGCTCGGCCACCGCGTCCATGTTGCCGCCATCGATGAGCTCGGCGTAGCGGTAGATCAAATTGGTGATTTCGATGGCGCTGTCACCCATGCCGGGCCACCTCGATTAACTGGCGGTTAGTGTGATCGCCGTGACAATACCTTGGACGCCGAGGCGGCTCGGCGACTTGACCGGCAAGCGAATCATCGTCACCGGGGCAACCAACGGAGTCGGGCTGGGCACAGCGCGCGCCCTGACCAAAGCCGGCGCACACGTGATCATGGCCGTGCGCAACACCGAACTGGGCGCTCAGCGCGCAACCGAGATCGGCGGCTCCACGTCGGTGGTCAAACTCGACCTCGCCGACTTATCGTCGGTGCGCGCTTTCCCCGGCCTGATCGACGATGACGTCGACATCTTGATCAACAACGCCGGCGCTCTCACCAACCACCGCAGCGAAACGGTCGACGGATTCGAGACGACGCTGGCCACCAACCTGCTCGGGCCGTTCGCCTTGACCAACCTGCTGCTGCCGCGGGTTGGCTCACAGATCATCAACGTCGGCTCCGATGCCCATCAGATGGCGAAACTGCGGCTCGACGATCTGGAGCTGCGCCACCATAAGTGGACGAGGATCGGTGCTTATGCGCAGTCGAAATTGACGGTCATGTTGTGGGGGCTGGAGCTGGACCGCAGGCTACGTGCGGCCGGATCGCAGATCGTCAGTCAGCTCACCCACCCGGGGTGGGTGGCATCGAATCTGTCGCATCTATCGGACTCACCGCTGATGTCGTTGGCACACAAAACAGTCAAGGTCGTGGCCGACCGGCTGGCCAACGACATCGATCAAGGCGCCGCGCCCACCCTCTACTGCATCAGTGAACCGATCCCGCCCGGCAGCTATGTCGGAGTCAGCGGCAGGCGCGGTCTGCGCGGCGGCCCGGTGCTCATCGGCCGTTCGGTGATCGCCTGCGACTACGAGACCGCCGCCCGCGTCGTGGCCTTCGCTGAAGAGTCAACTGGCACACGGGTTCCGGTATAGCCATGGCTGAACTGGACAACACCGTTGCCGTCATCACCGGTGCCGCGCGTGGTCAGGGCCGCAGCCATGCCGTCGCGCTCGCCGAGCGGGGCGCCGACGTCATCGCCGTCGATCTGTGCGCCGACATCGATGCCATTCCGTATCCGCTGGGTACCAAAGCCGACCTGGACGAGACCGTACGGCTGGTCCGCGCCACCGGCAGCGAAGTCGTTCCCGTCATCGCCGACGTACGCGACCTTGCCCAGTTGGAAGCTGGGATACGTTCCGCCATCGACGATCTCGCCGATGTCGACATCGTCATCGCAAATGCCGGCGTGGTGGCGATCGGCGACACCGACCCACGTTCCGAGCCGGTGTTCAACGCAATCGTCGACACAAACCTGCGGGGCGTGTGGCACACGCTTGTCGCCACGGTGCCGTCGATCATCCGCAAGGGTCGGGGCGGGTCCATCGTGCTGGTGAGTTCATCGCAAGGCCTCACCGGCCGCGGCGGTGACGGCAGCGCCGCCATGTTCGGCTACGCCGCGACCAAACACGGAATCGTGGGAATGATGCGCTCGGCGGCCAATGCGTATGCACCACACAGGATCCGAGTAAATTCCGTGCACCCCAGCGGGGTGTCGACTCCGATGATTCTCAACGACTTCGTGGTGAACTCGATGATCCAGAACCCCAACCCGGCGGTCTCACAGATGCTGCTGCCGGACGTGCCGTTGGTCGAACCGCAGGACGTCACCGAAGCCGTGCTGTGGCTCGTCAGCCCCCGAGCCCGCTACGTGACGGGCGTGACGTTGCCGGTCGACGCCGGCCATGTCGTCATGTAGCCCCGCGCCACCAGGGGTCCAATTCCGAAGTCGCCGAGGGATCTACGCGCTCACCCGGCTTTGGTGCCGCAACCTTGACGTGGGCGGCCTCGGCAGCGGCCAACAGCCGCTCGACCGGCTCGGCCCATGGATGCGGCGCCAGCCGGAAGGTGCACCAATGAATCGGTACCAGGAGTCGGCCGTTGACGTCGACGTGCGCCTGGACCGCCTCCTCGGGATTCATGTGAATGTCCGGCCACGACTTGCTGTAGGCGCCGACCGGCATTAGCGTCACGTCGAAAGGTCCATGCTCGGAGCCGATCTCGGCAAAGCTCTTGGTGTAACCCGTGTCGCCGGCGAAGTACGCCCGGTGCGCGGGGCCGATGATTGCCCATGATGCCCACAGCGTGCAGTTGCGGTTCAAGAAGCGACCGGAGAAGTGCCGGGCCGGCGTGCAGATCAGGGTCAGCTCGTCGATCTGCGCGTGCTCGTTCCAGTCGAGTTCGATGATCCGCTCGTGGGGAACGCCCCAATCACGCAGGTGCGCACCAACACCGAGCGGTACAACAAACGGGGCCCACTGACTGCGAGCCAGCGCGACGATCGTGTCGACGTCGAGGTGGTCGTAATGGTCGTGGCTGATGACGATCGCGTCCAAGGCCGGAAGCGCCTCCAGCGGCACCGGCGGCGGATGCATCCGCTCGGGGCCAACAACATCCGAGGGCGAGCAGCGATCACTCCACACCGGATCGGTGAGGACGCGGTACCCGTCGATATCGAGCAGAACCGTCGAGTGGCCGAGCCAGCAGGCCTCCATGACCGCGGCGCCGCTCTCACAGCTTGGTGGCGATTCCAACGGAATTTCCGCCGGGGGCCGGGTCAACGCGCGGGCACCGATTACCTCCCACAGAATGTTCCGCTGTTCTTCGCGGTCGATGCTGAACTGGGTAGCCGGTTCCAGGTTGACGAATACACCGTCGTGGAAATTGGGTGACCGCTCGGCCACCACGCGGATGTCGGCGGGTTGCGCGCCGAGCGCCGCCGGCGCGCCATGCAACGCGCGCAACACCCAACCACCGGTCGCCAACGTGACTGTGCTGGCTGCCAGTCGCAGCGCCCCCCGCATCATCCCGATCAAGCTCCCTGGAATCTCGGTGGCCGCTTCTCCACCCGGGCCACCTGTGCTTCGATCACATCTTGGCTGGCCCAGGCCTTGTCGAAAAGCTCCTTTTGAACCGGCGAGGGCTCTTCGATGGAGCCGTCGTCGTTCAGCACCCGCTTGGCGTGCGCTAGCGCCAACGGCGCCAAGCCGGCAATCTCAGCGGCCCAGGCCTGCGCGTCTTCCACCGTGCCGATCCTGTTGGCCATTCCGGTCTGCAGCGCCGTCTCGGCGGTCAGCTTCTCCGCGGTCAGCAGCATCGCCCGGGCCCGGCCGTGTCCAACCAGCGACGAGAGCCGGTGGATACTCCAGTTATCCAGCGCCAAGCCGTACTTCGATGTCGGAAATTGGAAGAACGCATCCGGCGCGACGACCCGCAGGTCACATTGCATCGCCAGCTGTAGGCCTGCCCCGATGGCGGGCCCGTTGATCGCGCCGATCACCGGAATCGGCGCTGCGTCCAACGCTTTGTGCAGCTCAATCAACCGGTCGGGATAGTCGGCGGCGAACGCGTCGCCGCTCAGGTCGGCTCCCGCGCAGAACACCGTGCCCTGACCGGTCAGCACGATGGCGCGGACATTTTCACCGGCCGCCTTTTCCACCGCCTCGCGCAGCTCCTCGACCAGCTCGGAGTTCAACGCGTTGCGTCGTTCCGGACGCTGCAGCTCAATGGTCAGGACGTCCTCGACCCGGGTAGCACCGATCATGTGCGCCACTCTCCCCCGCAAGCGGGAGGTGCCCCCACCTCATCGCTGCGCTCTGCATCGTCGTTGGCGCGGATCATGGCGACCAGCCTATTAGCCTGCCGGGGTGGCGCCGAATCGGCGGTAACCCAAACATTCCATTTGGCCAAAACACCTGACAGGATGCTTCAGCGTGAAACGGCCCAACTTCTTGGTGATAGTGGCAGACGATCTTGGGTTCTCCGACATCGGCGCATTCGGCGGGGAGATCAACACCCCCAACCTGGACCGGCTGGCCTACGCCGGGATCCGGTTCACCGACTTTCATTCGGCGCCGGCCTGCTCACCGACCCGGTCGATGCTGCTGACCGGAACCGATCACCACATTGCCGGCATCGGCACGATGGGCGAGGTTCTGTCGCCCGGATTCAAGGGTGCGCCTGGATATGAGGGCTATCTCAACGACCGGGTCGTGGCGTTCCCCGAGCTATTGCGCGACGCCGGCTACCTGACGCTGATGTCGGGTAAATGGCACCTGGGCAACACCATCGACAGGTCGCCGTGGGCCCGCGGGTTCGAGCGCTCGTTCGCGCTGCTGCCGGGTGGCGCTAGCCATTACGGCGGTTCGCGGGCCACCGCTTCGCTGCCCGGCCCCACGCTCTATACCGAAGACGACCAGTTCGTCACCGTTGGTGACGACTTCTATTCGTCGGACTCCTACACCGACGCCCTGCTCCGCTACTTCAGCGAGCGCCCCGAGGACCCCGATAACCAAGAACTTCCGTTCTTCGCGTATCTGCCGTTCCAGGCGCCGCACTGGCAGCTGCAAGCACCTGCCGAATTGATTGCGAACTACCGCGGCCGCTATGACGCCGGCCCGGACGCGTTGCGCGAGGGGCGGCTGGCCGCGCTCAAGCGGCTCGGCTTGTGCTCGCCCGATGTCGATGCGCACCCCGTCGTGGCCGACGGCGAGCCGGAGTGGTCCGACATGACCGAGGAGGAGCGCGCGATCTCGGCCCGGAGCATGGAGGTATACGCCGCCATGGTGGACCGGATGGACTGGAATATCGGCCGGGTGATCGACTACCTCACCGAAACCGGTGAGCTCGACGACACGGTGGTGGTCTTCCTGTCCGACAACGGCGCGGAGGGAGCAATAGTAGAGGCGATGCCGATTCTGGGTGGCTTGATCGCGGCGCAGATCGAGCAGCATTGCGATCACAGCCTCGATAACCTGGGCGCCCCCAACACATTCATCTGGTATGGCCCGCGCTGGGCACAGGCCGCCACCGCGCCATCCCGGCTGTACAAAGCGTTCACCACCGAGGGCGGCATCCGAGTGGTCGGGTTCGTCACCTGGCCGGGCTTCGACCGCCAGCACCAGATCGGCACCGCGTTCAGCACGGTGATGGACATCGCTCCGACCGTCCTGGAGCTCGCCGGCGTCGCGCATCCGGGTACCGAATACCGCGGACGTGAAGTGGCGCCCATGCGCGGCCGGTCGCTGTTGCCGTATCT
>NZ_JBAUZA010000102.1:0-6136 GCF_049585075.1 Mycobacterium sp. | reverse complement strand
ATCTGGTACAGCAAGGCGCTTGCCGCCCAGTTCGGATCCTTAGGCGCTCGGGTGCTATCGGTCTCACCAGGATCGTTTGACACTGACATGGGCAAGCTCGAAGCTGACGTTGGCGCGGGAGCGCTGGCTCAGATCGGTGCCCTCAAGCGTTTCGGCCGACCCGGCGAAATCGCCGAACTTCTAGCGTTCTGTGCCAGTGATAGGGCCGGATATCTCACCGGCACGGACATCATCTGCGACGGCGGCGTCATGGCCGCCATGACATTGGCCAACAAGCTCCAGATCGCGCGGCAATAACATGTCTCAAGTAAACCGGGCGGACTGATCCGCGGGGAAAGTTCCTCGCAGGTGTACACCAAAACGGTGGTTTTGCAATACGCAGAACGGGGTCGCCTAATTGAGTGTAACGGCGTTGTCGCTGATTGTGACAGCCTTGATCGTCGCCGGAAACCAGCGACTGTGGCCTCGCGCGGTGGGAATCCAGTCTGCCATCAACCCGTCAGCGATCGCCTGAAATGTCCGTCCGTCGGCGCGCTCCGCAAGGATCCGCTGGGTGACCTCCAACGGAAGGGCTGGCGCTGCTCCCAGTCGCTCACCACGGGCACGGCAACTAATGGCGACGATTGAGAGATACCAAACTTCAACCGGGGCAACTCGTTACATGGTTCACTATCGGACACCACAGCACACACAAACTAAGAAGCGCGGATTCACCACCAAACGTGCCGCAGAAGCGTTCGCCAACACGGTCGAAGTCGAGAAGCTCACCGGCAATTACGTCGCGCCGTCGCTGGGTCAGGTCACCATCGGCGAGTTGGGTAAGGAATGGCTTGCCCGCCAGGCGCACCACAAGGCCAGTTGGTCAGCGCGGCTGGAATCAGTCTGGCGGGTGCACGTCGAACCGCAGTGGGGTCGCCGTCGCATCGCTGACATTCGGCCAACCGAGGTCCAAAAGTGGGTTGCCGAAATGAAACTCTCGCCGTCCTCGGTGGCGCACGCGCAAACCGTCCTGGCGGGCATTCTCGATGACGCGGTCGCTGACCGGCGCTTGGCTACCAACCCGGCCCGTGGCGTGAAGCTGCCCCGCAAGACGACGAGCAAGGCGCGCAGCTTCTTGACTGCCGCTCAGGTGCATTCGTTAGCCGACGAATCAAAGCATCCCGACATCGTTTGGTTGCTGGCGACGACAGGACTGCGGTGGGGCGAAATGGCAGCGTTGCGGGTCCGCGACATCGATCTCGGTCGTGGCCGCATACGTGTGGAGCGGTCAGCGTCCAAGGTCAACGCCAAGACGATCATCGGCACCACCAAGACGCACACGGCCCGCTCCGTCGCGGTGTCTGCGTCGGTGCTCAAGCTGCTCGCCCCGGCGATGGTCGGCAAGGCTCCCGACGAACTGTTGTGGTGCCGGGGCGATGGGCAGCCATTGTGGCCCCCAACGACGACGCACTGGTTTGGTGCCGCGGTCAAACGATGCCAGGCGGCGGATAAGAAGTTCCCTCGGGTCACCGTCCATGAACTGAGGTACACAGCAGCGTCATTGATGATCGCCTCAGGTGCAAACGTCAAGACCGTGCAGTCCCACCTCGGGCACAAAACGGCGACGATGACGCTCGATCAGTACGGGCACCTGTTTCCTGATGACCTTGACGACGTGGCCGACAAAATGGACGACCTTGTTTCAGGATGTGCCCAAAATGTGCCCAAAAAGGAAGAAGGTCAGGGCTAAAATATGCCCTGACCTGCTCCTTCTCTTGTGGAGCTGCCGGGAATCGAACCCGGGTCCTACGGCATTCCCTCAAGGCTTCTCCGTGCGCAGTTCGCTATGCCTCTACTCGGATCTCCCGGTCACGCGAACTAGCCGAGATGACGATCCCAGTCGCTGTGAGTGTCCCGATGAGTCCCGCGACCGAACTCATCGGTTGATCCCTCTAGCTGACGCCAGGGTCCGGGCCGAGGGCGTTCCCGGTCTGACGGACTAGCTGTCGCTTAGGCAGCGAGAGCGTAGTCGCGCTGTGTTGACACGGCGCTTATATGGTTGCAACGACGCTTACGGTGGTCTCTTGCCTGCACCGGCACGCTTCCCTTGATTCGATGCGCGAAGTCGAAACCGTTCAGCCCCTCGCATCCCCGCCGAATTTCGGCAGGACAATCCATTTTACGCGATTTGCAACGACGAGCCAGCCAATAACAGTCCCGCCGCGATCAGTGCGTCAGATCGTGTAGTTGAGGTGGTCGACAATGCGCGCGCCGACTTCTTGGTCACCGCCGAGCTCGACGCCGCCGGCACCAGTGTCCGCTCGGCCGCCGGCCAGCCGGGTAAACAGCACGCCGTCCAGTTGGATGGTGACCGTCGGCTCCTGGGCACCGAAGTCGTCCACTACCCGCGCGCGACCGTCGACCAGGACCCGGATGGTGCGCGCAAGCGGACCGGTCAGCTCGATAGCGACCCTCGACCCGTCGGGCGCCTTCCCGCGTTTGCCGACTACGAAGCCCATGGTGGTGACCATCTCGTCGATCACCAGCCGCCCCGCCGGACCAGCCAGCTCCGCTTCCGAGGCCGGTTGATTCAGCCCGTCGCGGATGTCCTGTTCATGCATCCAGCAATCGAAGACCCGCACCCGCATGAACCGTCCATAACTGTCCGGGCCGACCGGGGTTATAGTCGGCGCGTTCCAATCGTCAACGGACATGTCGGTCAAGCTTTTACGGCGATCGTCGGTCACCGAGCGGAACCGCTGCTGCAAATCAATGCCGGACTCGCCGCTCAGATGACGGACCCAGCACTCGTTGGCCACGCCGACGTCATTGCGCACGTGGGCCAACGTTGAGACATCACCGTCGGCTTCCGGTGTAGGGATTCCGTGCAGCGCAGACTCGGTGCCGATGATGTGGGCGACCACATCGTGCACGCACCAACCGGGCAACGGCGTCGGTGTCTGCCACTGCTGCTCCGACAACCCGGTGAGCAATCGATCCAGGCTGTCCCAGGTGCCAAACAGACCCGACAACACGTCGGACTTATCGAGTTCGGTGGCTGGACGCGCGGGGCTGCTCATGCCGCCTGATGTTAGACCGACGTCAGACTGCGGCGATCATGCTCACCGATACCGCCGCGAGAAGCATGCCGAGCGCCTGCCAGCGGGTCACCCGCTCACGCAGCACGATGATGGCCAAGATGACCGTCGTCGCCGGGTACAGCGAGATCAAGATGCTGGCCAACGACAGCATCCATTTTTGAATGGCCAACAGCATGGTGATATTCGCGCAGGTGTCCAGCAGCGCCGCGGCGACCGCCAGCCGCAGCGGCGTCCTGGACGGAAGCTGAAGGTTGTTGCTCATCGCCGCGACCGCGAACACCAGCACGGTGGCCGCCGCCCGGGCAAAAAACAGCGGCCATAACCGGCACTCCGCCGGAGCCTGGTGCAGCAGTACAAAGTCCAACCCGAAGGCCATCCCGGAGCCGACCGTCAGCCAGGCCACTTTGCTGGTGAACCGATGGGTCCGAACATCCTCGTCGGCGGGCGACTCCCGGCTCACCAAGATCACCGCGAACATCGCCAGCACCACGCCTACCGAGGCGGTCTCCCCCGGTCGCTCGCCCAGCGCGACACCGACGGCGACGGGGACCGCCGCGTTGAGTACGGCCGCCAGCGGTGAGACAACCGAGATCGGACCAGCACTCACCGCCGCATAGAACCAATACACTCCGATGGCCTGGCTGATCCCGTACAGCGAGCCCCACACCAGGGCCCCGGGGCGGACCGGTCCACCGGCGGTGGCGGCCAGCACACCAAGCAACACCGTCGCGACCGGATAGGTCACCACCATGACGCGGAGCGCAGCCACCCGCCGGGAAGCCACACCCCCGACGAAGTCACTGACGCCGTAGCTGACCGCGGACAGCTGGGCGTATGCGGCGCCGATCAATCGATGCCCTTGGCTCGCCTACCTAATGCACGAACCACTTCCCGCTGAGCGTCGCGGCGTGCCATGTCCTGACGCTTGTCGTGCGCGCGCTTACCGCGCGCTAAAGCCAGCTCCACCTTGACTTTTCCTTCGGAGAAATAGAGGGCCAACGGGACCAGCGCGAGGTTACCATCACGTATCTTGCCGATGAGTACATCGATTTGGCGCCTGTGGAGCAACAGTTTTCGCGTGCGACGTGGCTCGTGGTTGGTCCAGCTGCCGTGGTGATACTCCGGAATATGCAGGTTGCGCAACCAAACTTCGCCATCGTCAACAGTTGCATAAGCATCGGCCAACGAGGCCTTGCCGTCCCTGAGGCTTTTTACTTCAGTGCCGAGTAAAACCACCCCGGCCTCGAACACTTCCAGAATCGAGTAGTTGTGCCGGGCCTTGCGGTTGCTGGCCAGGACCTGTCTTCCTGACTGAGATTTGCCCGGCTTTTTGGCCACGGCTACCGCCGCACGTACAGACGCAACGTCGCGTACGCGATAACCCCGGACACCGCGACACCCACCAACAGCAGTAGCGGCGAAATATAAAGGATGTCAGCGTAATCGACCGGTGCGATCAGATGCGCTTGATAAAACTGGCGCAGCGCGTTGTCCAGGAACAGCGCTCGCACCACGATCAGCCCGACAATGGCGATGATGACGCCCACGGTGGCCGCCACCATGGCTTCGACCAGGAAGGGCAGCTGGGTATACCAGCGGGTCGCGCCGACCAAGCGCATGATGCCGACCTCGGTGCGACGCGTGTAGGCCGCGACCTGAACCATATTGGCGATCAACAAACCCGCCCCGATCGCCTGCACCAAGGCCACGGCGAAAGCAGCGTTGCTCAGACCGTCCAACACGGCAAACAGCCGATCGATGAGATCCTTCTGGTTGAGAATTCCGCTTACACCCGGCTGACCGCGCACCGCGTCGTCGAATTGCGAGTGCTGCTCGGGGTTGTTCAACTTGACGACGAACGACGCCGGGAACGCATCCTTGCTTGCCAGATCCTTGAACTGCGGCATCTTGTGGATAGCGTCTGCGTAGGCGTCTTCGCGGTTGAGGAATCGCACCGATTTGACGTCGTTACGCGCCTCGATCTTCTCGCGCAGCGCCTTGCATGGCGCGCTCTGGCACGACGGATCGTTGGCCGAGATGTCCTCGCTCAGGTAGACCTGCGTCTCGACCCGGTCGAGATAAATCTCGCGCGAGTGCTCGGCCAACTCCACCACCAGCAGGCCACCGCCGAACAGGCCGATCGATATTGCGGTGGTCAGAATCATCGCGACCGTCATCGTTACATTGCGACGAAGGCCGGTCAGGACCTCGTTGAACAGGAAACTGAAGCGCACTTAGCGGTCCATCCCATACACGCCGCGCTGCTCGTCTCTGACCAGCCGACCCAATGACAGCTCCACCACGCGCTGACGCATCGAGTCGACGATGTGGTGGTCGTGGGTGGCCATCAGCACGGTGGTCCCCGTGCGGTTGATCCGCTCCAACAAATCCATGATGTCGTTGCTGGTGTCCGGGTCGAGGTTGCCCGTCGGCTCATCGGCCAGCAATACCAAAGGCCGGTTCACAAACGCCCGGGCGATGGCCACCCGCTGCTGCTCGCCGCCGGACAACTCATGCGGCAACCGGGTGGCCTTTCCGGATAGCCCAACCATCTCCAGCACGTCGGGGACCACCCGATTGATCACGTCGGGGCGCTTGCCGATGACCTCCAGCGCGAACGCGACGTTCTCGAACACCGTCTTCTGCTGCAGCAGCCGGAAATCCTGGAAGACGCAGCCGAGCACCTGCCGCAGTTTCGGGATATGGCGTCCGGGCAGCGTGTTGACGTGAAACTTCGAAACCCTGACATCACCGTTGGTCGGCGTCTCCGCCCCGAGCAGCAACCGCATGAACGTCGATTTGCCGGAGCCGGACGGGCCGATCAGGAAGACGAACTCACCCTTGTCGATCTTCACGTTGATGTTGTCCAGCGCTGGGCGTGCCGACGACTTGTACTGCTTAGTGACATGGTCGAGGGTGATCATCACGGCTCGCCAGTGTAACGGTCAGTTTCGCTAACGTTCGCCAGCCGGGCTGTTAGGGCGCCGGACACCGATGCGCCCGCAGTGCGGGCGCTGAGAAGCCGGGCCATCAGGGCAAGCCGGGCAGTAGCGGTG
>NZ_JBAUZA010000101.1:0-15888 GCF_049585075.1 Mycobacterium sp. | reverse complement strand
GTGCTGGTCGAAGCCAAAGTGGCGGCGGGCATCCCGGAACCCTGTCCGGCCGGAATTTCGGGCGCCCCGACCGCCGCGGGTACGAGCGCCGCGCCCGAAGAGGCCGCGGCGTTGAGGGCCAGACCGAGGATGAGCATGAGCCAGGCCGGGGAACTCAGCACAATCGACCAGAACGTGTTTCCGAACGGGATGAAGAACGCCTCGTAAGCGATGAAGAACAGCAGCGGGAACCACGCGCTCGGGTTGGCCATGATGGCTTGGATCGCAGCAGCAGGATTTTGGATGAGCTGGGTCAGCTGATTGAACAGGTCGGTGAAGAAGTTTCCCGATGCTGGCGGGTTGGTGGCCGCCGCCGTCATGTTGTTGGCTTTCACCACTGGCGGGGCCGTCGTGGTTCGGGGGGCCGATGCCAGCGCCGATCCGGTGACCGCTTGATACGTGGCCATCGTGGTGGCCGCCTGCATCCACATGCGTACGTAGTCAGCTTCATTGAGCGTGATCGGAATCGTGTTGATGCCAAAGAAGTTCGTCGCGATCAGCACGCCGTGGATGGCGTGATTGGTAGCCAACTCAGGAAGGGTCGGCATCGCGGCCAACGCGGCGGTGTATGCGACCGCCGCGACTTCGTGCTGAGCCGCCACGCCGGCGCTGTTCGTGCTGGCCTGCGTCAGCCACGCGAGATAAGGAGCATGCGCGCTCACATACTCTTCAGCGCTTGGCCCTTCCCACGCGCCGGTCTGCACCGCGCCTAATAGTGTGGTGAGTTCGCCCGCCGCCGAGGCATATTCAGTACCCAGCGAGGTCCACGCCCCAGCGGCCGCAAACAGCGACCCGGGGCCAGGACCGCCGTTGAGCAGTGCTGAATGCACCTCAGGCGGCGAAGCCATCCACACCGGCGCGGTCATCGTTAACTGCCGGCACCCGAATACGACGAAGCAGCGGCCGCGTCGCCGACGGCGTAACTCGTGCCGGACTCGCCCACACCGACGCCGGCCCGGCCGAGCTCTTCCACACCTTCGGCTGCCACCGCGGCGTGTTCGGTGCCCTGGGCGCTGAACCCGGCCGCAGTTTGCAGCGACACCGGATCGGCCGCTGACGGGACCACGGCGGTGATCAACGGAGCCGCGTCCGCATGCGCGGCAGCCAGCCGGGCGGTGATTGCTTCCACAGCGGAGCTCGCGGAGGCTAAACCCTCTGGGGCGACTCGCAGCGTCATGGTTGATACTCCTTTCCCTTAACCTTTAAAACCTCAGTGACCATCGACGGCCACGCTTTCCTCGACGAGCGGTTGGACCAACTGCACATACGTCGGGGTATCGCTGTCGCCCAGCAGAATTGCCCGACCGGCGGGCAGCCGATCGAATCGCTGACCGCGGATCTTTCCGCCGTCCACCGGATTGCCCGACAACATCAACGTGGTGGCTTGCAGGTCGTTGAACCGGCGCAGCAACGGGCTGGTCATCAGCGCATGCGCGGCACCGGTTGCGCGTGCGGTGACGATCACCCGCAGTCCCAGGTCGCTGGCCTGCGCCAGCAGCCCGATCAGCGGCGTCCACGGCCGCTGCCCGACGAACGGGCCGGTCATCGCCGGAGCATCGGGTATCTGGTCGACGTCGTCGATGATCAGGTAGTGGGTGTGGCCCTCATATGACCAGCCGGTGAGCTGGCTCACCGATAGGCCGGCCGGGGGCTGCCGCTTTTCGATGATCGCCGACAGGCCGAGTATCGCTGGGGTCACCCGGTCGACGTTCGCGGTGTATTCGTTGTCGGGGAACAACGGCTCGTCGACGAGATGCAACCGCCGATCCAACACCGTGAACGCGACGCGGTCCGGGGTGGAGTTGTCGCGGATGGTGCGGATGATGTGGCGCAACAGCGTGGTCTTACCAGATTTGGTGTCGCCCAGCACCATCAGTAGCGGGTTCTCGGCGAAGTCGAGTTCGACTGCGGCCAAGTCCTCTTCGCGCTGACCGATGACGATCCGGTCGGCGCCCCGATACAGCGCACCGACCGCCGTCGGTGCCAAGTTGGTTGGTAGCAACCGCACCGGCGGCGCTGCGACACCGGGATGGCGAGCGTTGATCGCGGCAACCTGATCGAGCTCGGGTGCCGCGAACAGGAAGTGCTCGGCGCCCATAGTCAGACCGCGACCCGGTTGATCGGCAGGCACAGCCTCGGCCGGACGGTGGAGTGCACCGACCAGCCGAACGTTGCTGTCGCGCGCGTCATGCAACTTCAGCTCGAGCCGCAGCCCGAGGCCGTCTCGCATCGCCAGCGGCACCTCTAGCCAGCTGGGGGTGGTGACGACCACGTGGATGCCGTACGCCAATCCGACGTTCACCAGCTCGGTGACCTTGCTCAGCAGCGGGTTTCGGGTGTTGAACTGGTCGGTGTTGTCGCGGCTGAAGGCGTACAGATTGTCGATAACCAGGAACACCTGGCCCAATCCGTCGTCCGGACCTTGCTTATCCCGGAACACCTCCCGCTGCTGGCGTGACCGCAGCAGCTGCTCGAGCTCACCGAAGGTGCGGCGAATACGCTCGGGTTCCAGCGCCGAGGCCACGCTGCCGACATGTGCCAGCTCCTCCAGCGCCCGCAGTTGCCCGCCGCCGTAGTCCAGGCAGTAGAAATTCACCTCGCTGGGTGAGTGCAGGCTTGCCGCCGACAAGATAAACGTCTGCAACGCAGCCGATTTCCCTGACTTTGCCCCACCATGGATCACCAGGTTGCCGGACGACGACCGCGCGTCGAACACCAGCGGATCGCGGCGCATCTCAAACGGCTTGTCGATTTCGCCCAGCGGCCAACGCCACTCGCCTCGCGGCAGTGCTGCGCGGGCCAGCACCGCATTCAGCGGGATCGGCTCGTCGAGCGGCGGCAGCCACAGCTCCGGTGCCCGTGGGCCGTAGCGTGCAAGCTGGTCACCGATGGTGGCGATCAACTTGCGTGGCGGGCCGACCGGTTCCTCATGCCCATTTGTCGTGATCACCGTGCTCTGATCGGGCTCCACTCGACCGGCGGTGAACAGCTTGGGTTCGGGGACAGAATGCACCACAAGCGTTTTCGCAACCTGCGGCGGATCGTAAATTCCGTCGACGTAAGTGCTGCGGAATTTGATCGGCGCCGCACCCGGAGCGGGCACCAAAAAGCCCACGCCTTTATGCTCCTTGCCGGACTCGATGTGGTAGGCGTCCTCCACGCCGATGATCTGCCGCGACACTGCAGGGCTGGCCACCTTCAAACCGATCCGGTAGGAGGTGTTCTTGTCGATGTCCTTGATCTTCCCGACGTCCAACGTCTGTGACGCAAACAGGATGTGGATGCGGAACGAGCGGCCTTTGCGAGCAACGTAGTCGAACAGCTCGGCGTATTCAGGATGATCGGCGAGCATCAGCGTGAACTCGTCGGCGACCACAAACAGGGTAGGGATCGGTGCCAGATCATGTCCGGCGGCGATCGCATTCTCGTATTCGGTCACCGAGTTGAACGCGCTGCCCTGCACGTGGCGTCCGGCCTCACGCAGCATCATTTCCCGACGCGCGACCTCGCCGCGCAGTGTATCGGCGAACCTGTCGGCCAACGACTTCTTCTCGGCCATGTTCGAGATCACGGCGACGACCTGCGGGAAGTTACGGAAGATATCGGCGCCGGCCTCACCCTTGAAGTCGGCGTAGATCACGATCAGCCGCTCAGCGGAGTGAGTCGTCAACAGCGACAACAGGATCGACATTAGGGTCTGCGACTTGCCCGAGCCAGTCATGCCGATCATCAAGCCGTGCGGACCCATCCCGCCCTCGGCTTCGTCTTTGAGATCGAAGATCAGCGGCTCGCCGGTGGCGGTGACACCGATCGGAACGCGCAGCTCGTCGTCGCGGTTTCGCGGCGCCCACATCGTCGGCACATCCAGCCGCGACGCATCCGGAATTCCCAGCAGCGTGGTGAAAGTGGCGCCGCGGGTAGCGGTTGACTGCAGTCCGCTGTGCGTGGGGTTGGAGTCCCATCGGGACAGCCGGCGCGCGAGGTGGCCGGCGTCTGGCACACCCAGCTGGTCGACGTTGTCGATGTAGCGCTGCCAGCCGCCGGTCTGCCAACGGTCGATCGCGCCATGAGCAATCCGCAGGATGGGCCGCTCCGGATCCGAATACTGCTCACGGTGCGGCGTCCGGTCCGATCGGTGCACGACGGTGACACCGGCGCGGCCGGCTGCCAGGGGCGAGGCGGCCAGGTCGTAATCCGGATCGTCGACGACGATCAGCAAGTGCCGCAACGCATCAGCGGACCCGCCGGTAAATACCGGGCGGTCGGCAAGCGTTGGGCCGAGCAGCGCGCTCAGCTCGTCGGACTTGGCGGACAGGTAGCGCGCCGGGCCGACGCCGTCGATCTCGCCGGGTACATCGACGTGCGGCAACCACTTCAGCCATGACCACTCCGGCGTCTCGAGATTCGAAGCGGCCACGGCGACGCCGAGCACCGTCGGGTCATGCCAGATGACCGCCTGAGCGATCCAGGCCCGCAGCGCCGCGCGCACCTCGTCGGCGTCCCCGAGAACGGTGATCCGCGAAACCTTGGTCAGGTCGATACCGGTCGGAACATCGGGGACAGTGCGCTGGGTGTCCAGCAAGCTTCGTAATGCGCTGTGCGACACCGGTTCTAGGTCAATCTCATCGGCCGTGTCGTTGACCCGCAGTGCGGTGTCCAGGGCTGCCGAGTGCAGGCCTGCCCGGACTACCAGAAAATCGGCGTCCTGGGGGTCACGTTCCCATTGGCGTCGCGAGCCGGGTATCGCGGCTAAATCCGCCGGCTCGGGGTGCGACCATTCGGCTGCGGCACGTTGGGCCGCGGCCTGGCCTCGAATGTTGTCTCGAACCACCGACAGGTAGCGCAAGTAGTCAGCCCGCTCAGCGTCGACTTCTTCGGTGCGGTTTTTGTTGTCGGTGCCCCGATACAGCGCGGTGGCGGCCAGCAGCAGTACGAACGGGAAAAACAGTGTCTGCGGGGAAATCAGCCGGATCCCGGTGGCCACCATCGCGATGATCATCCCGACGATCAGCAGCACGATCACAACCGGCAGGGCCCGTCGCAACATCGACGGCGGGATCACCCGGGGCAGTTCCGGGGGCGCTTCGATACTGATGGTGCCTTTTCGGGAGGCCGGCGGTGGCAGCCGCCGGCGGGCCTCAAAGATAAGTCGGCTCATCGGTTTTCCCCCTGTGCTGCGGTACGGCCTGGCCGGGTATCTGGCGCCAGTCCGTCGTGGGCGAGCAGGGCGTCGGCACGTGACAGCGTGGGGCCGGGCGCAAACAACGACAGCACCGACCAAGGAATTGGCGTCGGTGGCGGGTTCAGGCCAAGCACCTCAGCGGTTTTGGCGGGCATATTGGTGCCACCCTCGTTGGCCTCATTTTCAACGCCGAAACGTACCCCAGTATCGGATACCCAATACAGTGATCCGGCGGCCGGCGAAGCCGAGTTTTGCCCCACGGTTGCGGTGAAGTATCCGGTCCCGGGCGTCAGGGCGACCCTGCTGGCGGTACCGCCGGTTGCGGCGCCGACCAGATCTTCGGTGCGCACCGCCTCCGGCACTGGAAGTGCCGAACCGGTAAGCAGCGTCAGGGAATTGGCGGTCGCGCCGGCGGGCTTGCTCCAGTGCACGCAGGTGACTGGGTCACGGGCCGCATCGACCAGGCTGATCCTCTGATCGGGATAACGGGTGGTATCCAGCATCCGGGACACCGGCAGCTTGGCAACTTGATCGGCGCCCAGCCGCGGTGGCTGATCCAGACCGTAGGAATTGGAGTTGCGCAATATCGCGGCCAGCACCGGCGAGATCGGTTGCAGGCCATCGGGTAACACCGCGTAGTAGAGCATGGCATGGGCAGAGGGGTCTGATGTGCTGTCTAGGGCATGGGCTTCGACCACCGCGCCGACCGGCGCTGACACCGGCAGGCTGAACCGCGGTGGGCTTCCGGCGTCCTGGATGGCCGGCGCGGACAGCCGCGGCGCTTCGGGGATCGCGTTGAACAGCCCGGCGGCAATCGGCCGCGGGGCCGGTATGTCGCTACCCAGGCCCAGGGCGCCGGTGACGGCGTGGTCGGCCAGGTCGATCCGGCTGCGCCGGCCGTCCCATAGCATCCAGGTGCTGGTGGCATTGCGTACCAGCACCGCGTGTCCCGCGCTCAGCGCCGCGGCCCGCGCGCCACTGCTGTCCGGGGCTCCGGCAATCACCTTGATCCCAGTTGCCGCACCCGAAACGGCATCGCACACCGTCCAGTTGGCGTCTTTGGCGGTGTTTTGCACCATCCGCTCGGGCGCGCCCGGAATTCCGATCAGGTTTGCGCGCGGAAACTTGTCCAGCTCACTGCTTTTCACGGTTGTTGGGTTTACCGACCGACCGACGATCAGCCGAGCCGAAGTCAGGTTCAGCACCGGGTGCAGTTGATCGCCGACCTTCACATACAACGCTGCGGTGGACCGGTCGGCCAGTACCGAGTTGTTGGCGGCCGACCCGTTCGGGCGAATCAGCGAGAATACGAAGCAGCCAACCAGCGCGGTGATCACCAGCAGTATGCCCATCAGCACGGCGCGGGTCTGGGTGCGCAACGGATCGACCAGCATCCGGGTGTCGTGCAGGGCAACGCCGGATGCGATGCGGCGCATCACAAATCGCCAACCGGTCACCTGGTGCCGCGTGACAAAGCCGCGGCGGTAGACCACCTTGTCGGGGTTGTCGTTGACGGGGGTGCGCGAAGCGAAAGAGCGCCGCTCGTCCTCGTTTTCGCGGCCGGTCATGCCGGCATCTCCAGGCGAAGCCCTTCGAGCAGCTGCGGCACCGTGTTGGCGACGTCCGTGGCGGTGATGGTGACCAGCTCTTCGTCGGTGAATTCACCGGTTTGTGCATGTTCGCTGTGGTCCAACCGGAATTCTCGTTCCTCTTCAGACTTTTCGACGACGTTGCGGACGAACCGGCCGTTGCCCGCAATATCCAAGCCGCGCCGTTCCACCCCCGCCGTATCGGGTTTCGTGATGCGGGCCAGGTGGGCGAACAACGCTTCCAGATCGTTGAGTGCCGGCTGCTCGAAAGCGCTGTCGCGCCGTTTCGCCATGAAGTTCGCGATCTCGATCAGCTCGGCCGGTTGGTACGACGGGAAGTCGATGGTGCGGGTGAACCGCGACCGCAGACCTTGGTTGGTGTCCAGGAACCGGTCCAGGTCGGCGCGGTAGCCGGCGATGATGACCACCAGCCGATCGCGGTCGTTTTCCATCCGGGCCAACAAGGTATCGATGGCCACCAGACCGAAGTCATTCTTGGCGCCGGTGGCAACCAGGGCGTAGGCCTCATCGAGAAACAGCACACCATCCAACGCGCTGTCGATGATCGCGTTGGTTTTGGCCTCGGTCTCCCCGATGTGCTGGCCGATCAAGTCGGCGCGGTGCACCTCTTTGATGTTCTCTTTCTTCAAAAGGCCGAGCCCGCAGTAGATCTTGGCGACGACACGGGCGATGGTCGTCTTGCCGGTTCCCGGCGGCCCGGTGAAGACGAGATGGTGGGTACGCTGTGCGACCTCTAGTCCCCGCTCTTTGCGCACCAATTCCATTGCGACCGCACTCTTTAACCGCGCTACCTGGTCTTTGACCTTTTCCAGACCGATGAACTCACCGAGCTCGCGCTCCGCCTCGGCCAGTAGTTCGGCCTTGCGCTCCTGGGCTCCGGGGTCGACGAAATCGCCGGGCTTGGGCTCGGTGGCCGGATCCCACGGGTCGACGCGCGCGTCGATGCGGTCCGCTGTGGTGGGAACGATGCCGAAACTGGAATCCGTCAGCGCCTCTTCGACCTGGGCGTTCTCCGGGTTGGCGGCATAGAGGTCCTGCAGCACCTCGCGGGCGGTGTCCTCGTCACCGTCGGCGCGCAGCGCCAGCGCCTTGGCCAGCGCGCCGTCCACCGCCGCTACGGCGACCGGGCCGTCGGGCTCTTCGAGATAGGACAACGCCGCAGCAAACATGCCCAGCCGCGCCAGCGAAATCCCTAGCGCGATCTTGACCGCGTGCCCGAAGTGCTCGTCGAGGGCCGGGTCGGTGACGATCGGTGACAGCAGCTTGACCACATCCGCCCAGCGCTCGGCGCGGTAGTGAATCGTCGCTGTGACCCAGCGGGCCTCCCGCGAGCTTGGCCGGCGATGGTTGACGTCGACGACCAATTGGTGCGCGTCGGCGAATTGGCCCTCGGCGGCCAGCCCCGCGGCATAAGCCAGGTGAAAATCGTCGGGTTCGGTCGCGCGGAACCGTAGATACAGCCCGGTGTCGTAGTGGAACCCGAGGGCGCCCGGCGCCAGTTCCACCTGTCGCTGTAATACCCCGGCAGTCGCGACGTTCTGCGAAATCGCTTCCAGCACACGGGTAGACGTATCGCCTGCGGCCGCCAGCCCCACCCAGGCGTCGCATTGATCATGGGCGATACGGGTGAGCGCGGTGAAGCCGGATCGGGCGGCAGTCAGGTCTGCTGGACGCCTGCGGTCATAGATAGTCAGCCCAAGCGCCCGGCAGCACGTCGCGAACCGGCTCATGACGTCGTCGTCCACCCGCGCCGTCGTCGGCCGCGTTGCGATCATGCCGGTGTCAGCGGTTTCCACGCCTCCGCCTCCCCTTCTCGACATAGTGTTGCCTAAGCTAACCCCGGGCTGAAGTTAGCATTGCATAAGCTAACTGTCGAGACGCACGTATGGGGTCGATCGGTGCCCCCAGTCGCCGCGGCTCGGGAACCCGACCGCTGCAGCTCATTCCACATAACAGCCCTCCCAGCCGTCGGCGAGAAAGCGCCCTGCCCGACGGGGGCTGTACGGTCGCAGCGGGGCTTAATGAAAATGGTTGTCATTGCGAGCAGACTCTACGCCATGCGTTGTTCACTTCTTGACGCCCCTGACCAACGTATTGCGGGCCACCATCGATTGGGCCTCCGAATCGAGTCCGGGCACCGCCCGACCGACCTCGCGCAGGTAGTCGGCTAGCGGGGTCGCCACCGCTGCCCAGCCATGCTCGTTGAACCACTGGTCGGCCGGTGCGTGTTGCTCGTTGTAGACCAACTGAAAAAACAGCCGATCGTCACCCTTGGCGCGAGCCGCGCGTTCTGCTTCGACGGCGGCCGCGAAGTCGTCGGCCGGCAGGGGGGCGCTATCTTCCGCGGCGACGTGACTAGCTGGCGCGGCCAGCGCATCGATTCCCGTGAACAGCTGCTCCTCGGCAGCGGCCGGGAGGTACAACAGCAGGCCCTCGGCGATCCAGGCCGACGGCTTGCCAGCATCAAAACCACTGTCCCGCAAGGCTTGCGGCCAGTCCTCACGTAGGTCGATGGCAATCTCGCGGCGCTCGGCGTTGGGCTCGGCGCCCTGTTCGGCGAGCACCGCGCGCTTGAATTCGAGGACCTGCGGTTGGTCCAACTCGAAGATCGTCGTCTGGTCGCGCCACGCCAGCCGGTACGCGCGGGAGTCCAAACCCGCAGCCAGCATCACCACCTGGCGGACGCCGGCCTCCGCGGCCCGGCGGAAGTAGTCATCGAAATACCGAGTGCGCGCGCCTTGGAAGTTGACGAAGTGCGCGCCCCAATCGGGCGTTTTCAGCTGATGTTCGGGGGCCTTGCCATCCAGCACGTCGGCCGCCTTACCGCCCACCGCACGGCAGAACACCTCAGCAAATGGGTCGACGGCCAACGGATCTGGTTTTTGCGCCTCCAATGCTCGGGCGGTGGCCACGAATAACGCGGTCGAACCGACACTTGTTGTGATGTCCCAGTTGTCGTCTTCACTACGCACGGAGACCGACCCTACGCCCGCCGACCAGCACGCTTTGTCGCCCGATCCAGCCACGACGGCATTCAATACGACGCAGTGTCGTAGAACAAGACCCCGTCCCGGTAGGGGGTATTGCCACGTCGATTGGCCTCGCCAGTAGCGGCTGAGCGGGTTCAGACGACGCGCATGCGTCGACGCGTAATGTCGTCCCGCTTCTGAATGGTTGCTCGCAATGCATGTAGCGCGTGGTGCAAATCGTGCTTGACCAGCTCGTCGTCGGTGCTGAATTCCGCAGCGATCTGCGTCGTCGTCCGGCCGAGGTAGTAGGACCGGAAAATCACCGCGCGGTCCCAGTCGGACAGGCCGGCCACCGCGTCTTTGATCAAGTTCCCGTCCGAACCGACGTCAAGCGCGGCCCGCCAATGGTGCGGCCGCGCCGACTCCGTCCGGGGGCGTCTCACCGGGATCTGGCCCCCGCCTGCGGATTCTCGTTAACACTGCTAGCTGATGACATAATCTCGACGACTGACCTTTCGAGTACAACTTACCGAAAGTTGTTTTAGTTGTATACAACATGCGGTCAGTTGTGTCAATCATTACATCATTGTGTCATCTGTCATCTATGCTCTTAGCTATGTCGGAGGCACCGAACTTTCAGACCGAGGTCCGGCAATTGCTGCGCGACCGGGTCCTGGATGCGGCCTACACGGTTGTTTGCACAGAGGGCTGGCGAGCGGTCAACATGTCGCGCATCGCAGCAACGGTCGGGATTAGCCGGCAGGTGCTCTACAAGGAGTTCGGCGCCAAACAGGCACTGGGCGAAGCCTTGGTCCAACGAGAGACCGACCAGTTCATCGCCGGGGTGATCTCGGCTATCCGGGCGCACCCGGACGACGTGGTCGCCGGTCTTGCGGCCGGCGCAGCCTTGACCTTGCGCGCCGCTACCGACGACACCCTGGTCAGAGCAAGCATGGCCCGCGCACGCGATGCGGAGGTTGGCCTGACTCCGCTATTGACCGCGGGACCGAAACCGATCTGGGCCGGTGCGATGGATGCAATCGTCGCGGCCGTCCGCGAGCTTTACGATCTTCCTAGCGCCGTTGACCGACAGTTGAACTGGATCATCGAAGTCGACTTCCGCTTGACATTCAGCCATATGCTCCAGCCCATGGGCGCCACCGACGATGCCGTCCACCAGATTTACACCACGCTGCGTGCGCTATTCGAAGCTGCCGCCACCCACGAGAATGCCCTGCTGGCTACACCAGCGGGCGGCCAGCCTTAATCCGGCGGTCTACATCCCACAGCAGCATGTTGAACGGGAAGCGCCGGATGAACGGCGGCAGCATGTTGTTCACCGTGCGCAGCACCGCTATCAGCCGGTCGAATCGCCGCTGCTTTGCCGCATCCCATGGGAGTTGCATCTCCTCGCGGAACCGTTGCGGCAGAAAGCCGGTGGTCATCAGCAGGTTGAGTTTTTCCGGCTGCCTGCGCACAACAGCCGGCAGCGGCACGCCCCGGATCCGGCCAGCTGCAATCGGAAGCAAGTACTCGCGCACGGCGTCGTCGACGTGCACCTTGTCCAGTTGCTGCTGCCAATAACGGTCGAATGCGGCCCGATCCGGCGGCCACATTTCTGCCGGCACCTGCAGCGTGGTGCCTAACACCACGGCTTCGCGGTAGTGGCGATCGGCGTCGTGCTCGTCCATCTCGCCGATGAACATGCGATAGAAGTCGACCCCGCCCTTGTAGAGGCAAGCCGCCACCCACAGCTGCAGGTCCGGGTCAAAGGCGTTGTATTCGACCGGGCTGTCGGGTGTCGAGTAAACCTGGGCATGCGCACCGTTCACCGCGCGGCGAAACGCCTCCTTCTGTACATCTGTGCCGGCCATGGCCACCGCGAGATAGGTGAACGTGGTGCGGGCCCGTTTGATCGGATGCAAGTCCACCCGACCGCTCTCCACGCGGCTCTCCATCACGCCGTAGCCCACCCCCGGTCGGGCCAGCTGCATGATCACGTTGGCGGGGCCGAGCAGCAGCGCCATTCCCATCAACGTGTCGTCCAGTTGAGGCGGCCGTTTCCGACGGCGAGTCAACCGGATGCGCGGTGGATCACTGACCATGCGCTCGACATGGCTGGTCGGCTCGCTGACCGTCATTGCACACCTACCCCGCTAATTCTGCGAACGCTTGTTTCCTGATATTGCACCCGGGTGCCCGCGATGTCAAGATGGGAGCCATGGCTACCGCCGCGACGACGAGCGCACGGCCATACCGTGGCATCGAAGCGGCCGATCGACTGGCAAAGCGCCGGGCCAGGCTGCTGGGGGCCGGCCTCGATCTGCTGGGTGCCGAAAGCCCCGCTGAGTTGACTGTTCGGGGCATCTGCCGGCAGGCCGGCGTGGCCGCCCGCTACTTCTACGAAAGCTTCACCGACAAGGACGAGTTCGTCGCAGCGGTCTTCGACGGGGTGATCGCGGATCTGGCTGCGACTACCCAGGCCGTGGTGGCCGCCGCGCCGGCAGAGGAGCAGGCCCGCGCCGGCATGGCCAACCTCGTCAGGACGATCGGCGGCGATCCCCGGGTGGGCCGGCTGCTGTTCAGCGTGCAACTGGCTAACGCCGTGCTGGTGCGCAAGCGTGCCGAATCCAGCGCGTTGTTCGCGATGCTCTCTGGCCGCCACGTCGAGACCGCGCTGCGGGTACCCGAGAACGACCGGATCAAGGCCGCCGCGCATTTCGTGGTCGGCGGGGTGACCCAGACCATCGGCGCCTGGTTGGCCGGTGAAGTGCGACTCGATCCCGATCAGCTGATCGACCAGCTCGCGTCACTGCTCGACGAGCTCGCCGACCCGAGCCTGTACCGCTAGTGAGCGGCCGGGATGCGGCGGTCGGCCGCCGTCTTGGGTACGGCCTGCGTATCAGCCGTCGTGAATTCCTTTACCCAGCACGCAAACTCAAGTGTGATCCCGTCGGGATCCTGGAAATAGAACGACCGCACATAGACACCGGGATGCACCGTGGCCGAGACCTGCATCGTGCTTTCGTCGTGGTTGAGCACCGGGCCGACCCGTACGCCCTTGGCCTTGAGGCGCGCACGATAATCGTCAAACTTCTCGGCCGGGACATGAAATGCCAAGTGGTTCATGGTGCTGACGGCGCTGGTGATCTCCCCGATGCCCGGGATGGCAGCCGGCGACGAGAGGCCGGGCACCCGGTCTGGTGCGTCGGCGAACCAGAAGAACGCAACGCAATCACCGTTGCCGGCGTCGAAGAAGAAGTGCTGACCCGTACCCCCGGGCAGGTCGAGCGACTTAATCAACGGCATACCCAGGATATTGCTGTAGAAGTCCACGGTGCGCGCCATGTCCGAGCACACCAGCGCCACATGGTTGATACCGCCAAGTTGGAACTCGGAATTGGGGTTATGCGGCTTGATCATCTCCGGGCTCCCTCCGTCGGCAGTGCACATCGCTGGTTTCGTCGCGGAGATCTGGTTCTGAACCTAACATCAGATTCAGTTCTCAAGAAGAGGGACTAACTCGTGTTTACCGCGTCTGAGCAGCCGACCCGGTGTGCCCAGTTAACGACCGAGCGCGGCCGCCGGACACCGGCCGCGCTCGACGTTGCCACCCGGCCCGCGATCGCGCGCGAAGGCACCCTGGCCATGCAAGGGGGGCCGTCGAGGTGACTCGCACCAGCGGCACGCCCGGGGTTGTCCGGGAATTCGTCGGGTTGCCGTCGCCGACCGGTCGGCGAGCCGGGGCGGGCGGACACCCATGCCAGGGGCTGTATCACCGAGGCGTCGGACGCAAGCCGAAGGTCGCGATGATCGCCGCGCACTTCCAGATTGACTTCTCTGAGCATTATCTCGCCGATTACATGGCTACCCGCGGCATCGGATTCTTGGGCTGGAACACCAGGTTCCGGGGTTTTGAGAGCAGCTTTCTGCTCGACCATGCGCTAGTCGACATCGGAGTGGGGGTTCGCTGGCTACGCGAAACGCAAGCAGTGGAAACCATCGTGCTGCTGGGCAATTCCGGAGGCGGATCGTTAATGGCCGCCTATCAGGCCCAGGCGGTCGAGCCAAACCTGACTCCGCTACCGGGGATGCGGCCGGCAGCCGGGCTGGCCGACCTGCTACCCGCCGACGGTTATGTGGCCAGTGCGGCCCACCCCGGCCGCCCCGACGTGCTGACCGCCTGGATGGACGGCGCCGTCATCGACGAGAACGACCCGGTCGCCACAGATCCCGACCTTGACCTGTTCAACGAACGCAACGGACCGCCGTACTCGGCGGAGTTCCTGACCCGTTACCGGGCGGCGCAGCTGGCGCGCAACAACGCGATCACCGACTGGGCCGAAAAGGAACTGAAACGCGTTCGTGCAGCAGGATTTTCGGATCGCCCCTTCGCGGTGATGCGGACTTGGGCCGATCCCCGGATGGTTGACCCGACCATCGAGCCGACTAATCGTCCGCCGAATACGTGTTATGCCGGCGTCCCGGCCAAGGCCAACCGTTCCGCGCACGGGATCGCGGCTGCCTGCACGCTGCGCAACTGGATGGCGATGTGGAGTCTGCGAACCGCCCCGACCCGGGCCGGGCCGCATCTGGCGCGGATCACCTGCCCCGCCCTGGTGATCAACGCCGAGGCCGACGCCGGTGTGTTCCCATCGGATGCCCAACGCGTCTACGACGCGCTGGCAAGCACCGACAAAACGCTGTGCGCGATCAACACCGACCACTACTTCACCACGCCCGGCGCGCGCAGTGAGCAGGCTGACACGATCGCCAAATGGATTGCCAAGCGTTGGCGCTGAGGGTCCTGGCTCATTTCGTTCCCGGTCCTAAGGTGCTGGAATTTCTTGCGCCGGAAGCTGATTGGCTTGACATCCGGTGGTGCGCCGACGATGACTCAGCGGATTCGCAGGCCACGTTTTATCGGGAGTTACCCGACACCGAGGTGATTTGGCACGTGCTTCGGCCGCTTTCCGGCGACGATCTGCGCCAAGCGACTCGACTGCGGCTGATCCACAAATTCGGTGCGGGAGTCAACACCATCGACGTCGACACCGCGACCAGGCGCGGTATTGCCGTGGCAAATATGCCCGGCGCCAACGCGCCGTCAGTGGCCGAAGGCACGGTGCTGTTGATGTTGGCCGCGCTGCGCCGCCTGCCGGCACTGGATCGGGCCACCCGCGAGGGTCGCGGCTGGCCATCCGACCCGGCGCTGGGCGAAACCGTGCGCGATATCGGCGCCTGCACGGTCGGCCTGGTCGGCTACGGCAACATCGCCAAGCAGGTTGCGGGCATCGTCGCCGCGATGGGTGCCACGGTGGTGCACACCAGCACCCGCGACGACGGGTTGCCGGGCTGGCGGTCGCTAGCCGAACTGCTGGCCGCCAGCGACATCGTGTCGCTGCACCTGCCGTTGACCAATGACACAAATGGTCTGCTTGACCGCGCCGCGGTGGCGGGCATGAAGCCCGGTGCGGTACTGATCAACACCTCACGCGGCGCGATCGTCGACGAGGCCGCGCTGGTCGATGCGCTGCGCGACGGCCGGTTGGCCGGCGCCGGGCTGGACGTCTTCGACGTCGAACCGGTGCCGCCGGACAACCCGTTGCTCAGCTTGGACAACATCGTGCTCACACCGCACGTCACCTGGTACACCGTCGACACCATGCGGCGCTATCTCGTCGAGGCCGTCGCCAACTGCCGCCGGCTGCGGGACGGCAAGCAGCTAGCCCATGTGGTCAACCAACCGACCGGTTATTAGATTGGGGCTAAGTCCCAACGGAAGGCGACCAATGCCGATCGCGATAACTCCCGAGCATCAAGACCTGGCCGATTCGGTGCGATCCCTAGTGGCGCGGGTCGCGCCGTCGGAGGTGTTGCACGCCGCGCTGGAAACACCGACCGAGAACCCGCCGCCGTACTGGCGGGCCGCGGCCGAACAAGGCCTGCAGGGTGTGCATCTGGCCGAATCGGTTGGCGGCCAGGGTTTCGGCATCCTCGAGCTCGCCGTGGTGCTCGCCGAGTTCGGTTACGGGGCGGTGCCCGGCCCGTTCGTGCCGTCGGCGATCGCCAGCGCGCTGATCTCAGC